>CAZOIS010000071.1:0-21656 GCA_964579865.1 uncultured Lentisphaeraceae bacterium
GCTCGCGCCGGTCATCGACAGCATGACGCAGACGCTCGGGCCGGAGTCGGTCAAGTCGTTCATGCTCTGGATCTTCAACACGGTGGATACCGAGTTGGCCCGCCGGATCCAATCCGGGCCGGGAACGAAGGAGATCAAGAATGCAGCCGTTTGATACCACAGGCCGCAAGCTGCCGCTGCCGAAGGCGCGTTACGAAGCGCCCGAACCTTGGAAGGACGCGGACCAGAAACAGCTCCTGCAGTTTCTGAAAACGCCGTCGGGCACCAAGTTCCTGCTGACGCTGCATGATGTCGCGGCCGGGCGGGCGCTGTCGGTGGCCGAACGGACGCCGCACGATTACGGGATCACGGCCGGCATGTCTGTCATGCTCGGCCTGATCGAGAACATGGCGAGTGAAACGGATGAAGAACCCAGCGAATAGGACTAAGGAGAGTTATGAGCAAACCCGATGACGTTGCGAAGGAAGTGATTGACCAGGCTGCCGCCGACAAAGCGGTTGCAGACAAGGCCGATGCGGATCAGGCTGCCACGGACAAGGCTGCCGCCGACAAAGCGGTTGCAGACAGGGCCGCTGCGGATCAGGCTGCCACTGACAAGGCCGCTGCCGACAAGGCTGCAACGGATCAGGCCGCTGCTGACAAAGCGGCCTCAGACAAAGCCCTCGCTGATCTCACCGCAGAACGCGACACGTTCAAGACGGAGCGCGACACGTTGACAGGTGAACGTGACACACTGAGGACCGAACGCGACACCCTCAAAACGGAACGTGACGCGCTCAAGGCCGAAGTCGACCGGCTGGAGAAACTGACCGGCAAGGCCGCCAAGCCCCCGGCTGTTGGCGGCGGCGGAGACAAGAAACTCACGGCTGACGAGTGGCTGGCCGAGGAGTTGAAGAAGGGCAAGTAATCCCGTCCGCTCCAGACGCCGATTACACAAACAAAGAAGGCGGATAACCGCAGGCCCACCCGAGCAAGGGGCTTGCTGTTTTACAGGCTTCTTCAGCATGCGGCGAACACCGCGCCTGTGCGTTTCTGCAAATCGTCGAGGACGACCGCAATGGGTGGTGGGCACATGCTTCAAATGGATTCCTTCTTTAAAAATTTTCTTGTTGACGGCCGCAGATCGGTATGTTCTAATTCAAATACAAAAGTGTCGATGATCTATGTATAAGCCATCGGTGAGCCTTTTTAGGTAACGGAGTTCGGTTAGAATTGTGGAGGCAGACGTGAAGACATTGAGGGGATTTCTGTCGGTGCGTGGTGCCATTATGATCGTGACCATGTTTTCCTGTATTCTGTGGGTGGCGGCACAGTACGCTGGAGGAGGGAGCGCGGAAGCCGCAGCGGATCCGGTGCCGGAAGGGGATAGCCAAAAGAACTATGTAGTGGTCTGTGCCGGGCCGTCGAACATCTGGCTGGCCGGAGAGTCGGGTATGGCCGCGAGCGTGTCCGCCGTCGGGGCTGCCGGCGAGTGGGGACTGGTGCTCCACGAGGACGCCAGCGTGACCTGCCTGAAGTTAGACCGCCGGGCGGCAAAGGCCTCTGAGAGCCGCTTCGCTAACGCGGATGATGCGGCCGCCGCCGGTTTTGATGACTTCCGCGATGGCGTTCAGGGAGCACGTGCGTTCCAGGCCGGGGCCGGTCTTCAATTTGCGGCGGGCGGCGGCGGGGCGCGCGAGGTTGAATGCGGGAAACATGCGATCTCTCTTGAAGCCGACGGCACGGT
Source organism: uncultured Lentisphaeraceae bacterium (assembly GCA_964579865.1). GTDB lineage: Bacteria > Verrucomicrobiota > Kiritimatiellia > RFP12 > UBA1067 > DAOPZC01. The sequence continues at coordinate 1,727 of CAZOIS010000071.1, forward strand.
CGTGTGCAGGGGGGATATACACCACGTGCCAGCGCGAGTCGGAGACGTGGTGGCTATCGGCGCGTCTGACGACGATGTGTATACGCTGTCGGCCTGTGGGTCCTTTGACGCCTGGGGTGCCAGTTTCCCGCCAGGAGGGCTGCGTCTTGCGGTTCGCATGTCGTCTGGTTGCGAAGTGCTTGACGCCCGCGTGACAAGCGCCGGTCTCTGCCTATTGCTGGTGCGGGCCCGCTACGGGCTGCTGGAGGGCGACGCGGACGGCGACGGCGTCTCCGGCGTCGAGGAAGTGTGCCTGTCAGGCACTGACCCTCTGGTAAAGGACGCGGGGGCGTACGCGCCGCTTTCCCCCGGCACAGCCTCCGCGACGGCTGCGCTGACATCCGCTGCGAAAAGTGCCGCGGCAGAAGCTTCCGTCGGCTTGCGCGGCATTGGTCAGTCAATGTCCTTATACTCGTTTGGCGAAGGGGCTACGTATTACGCGGACGCCTCGAAGTCCGATGACAGCGGCGACGGACTGAGCTGGGGCACGGCCAAACAAACGATCCAGGCCGCGGTGGACGCCGCGCAGGCCGGCGACACGGTGCTGGTGACGAACGGCGTGTACGACGTCGGTACTCGTTTGACCCCCGAAGGCCTTTTCAACAACCGGCTTGTGGTTACCAACGGTGTTCTGGTGAAGAGTGTCAACGGCGCCGCCGTGACGGTTATCCAAGGTTCCGGGGCCGCAACATTTGACACTTGGGATGCCGTCCGTTGCGTGTATTTGAGCGACGGTATGCTGGAAGGTTTCACGCTGGAGGGCGGAGCCGCGGTGGCGCACTGGACATCCACGGACGAGCGCGACAAGAGCGGTGGATGCCTGAACATGCTCCTGGCAACGGCTGAGTCTGAGGTGCGCAACTGCATCATCACCGGCGGTGCCGCCTACGACGGCGGCGGGGCCAGGGGGGGGCGCGTGGTCAATTGCTTGATCAGAGCCTGTACCGCTTACTATGGCGCCGGTGGGTACCGCAGCGACATCAGGAACTGCACGGTTTCCGGAAATGGCGCTTGGTGCTGGGGCGGTGGCGGATTCTGTTGCGGCGTCACGAACTCGATCGTGTACGGGAACGGCGAATACTGGAACGGCGAGTATTGGGATAACGACCCCTGTTACGGATGCGAGGTCGGCTATTCGTGCACGCTGCCGTTGCACGATGGGGATGGCAACATCGACGCGGACCCGCTGTTCGCCGACGTCGGGAACGGGGTTTTCACTCTCCAGGCCGTGTCCCCGTGCGTCGACGCGGGCAGCAACCTGTATGTGAACGCGGACACGGATCTTTCAGGAAATCCCCGGATACAAGGCGCGACGGTCGACATGGGGGCCTACGAATTCTTGACGGACACGGATGGCGACGGCGTGCCGGACTTCCGGGACGCGTTTCCTCAGGATGCGGCGGCATGGACAGATACGGACGGCGACGGCATGCCCGACGAATTGCACCGTGAGTTCAACGAAAACACCCCGCTTGTGGAGGATGCCGACGACGACAACGACGGGCTGCCGGACTGGTGGGAGTCCAAGTATTCGTCTTACGGATTCGATCCGCTGGTGCCCGCGCCAGCGGATTCGGGCGATCTCGGCATGTACGGCGACTGCGACTGCGACGGTCTCCGCAATCTTGACGAATCGAAATGGGGCAGCGATCCGTTTAATCCTGATACGGATGGCGACGGTCTCTCAGACGGCGCGGAGACGGAGGTGCCGTTCCTGACGCTGTGGGATGCGGCGGACGGCATGGGCTCCGTATTCACGAACAGCCAGGTCGCGCAGGTGACGGCCTCCGACAACGCCCGGGCAGCCCTGCTCTGGGACGGGAGCGTCGTCGTCTTCACGGGGTCGGGCGCGGGGCTCACATCTTATACAAACAGCGCCTGCGGGGCCGTCGAGATCGACGCCACGGAATCGTGGATCGCCGCCAGGACTGCCGCCGGAAGGGTGACGGTCTGGCCGGCCGCGACCAACAGCGTCGCCTTCGCGGATGCCGGGCTTACGAACGTCGTCGGCATCTCCTGCGGCTACCGGCACCTGCTGGCTTTGCACGACTGGGGAGCCGTCACGTGCCTTACGAACGCCCCGTCGGGGTCGCCTGCGGTCCGGACGAGCAATTTCTGCAAGGCGTGCACGAACGCCGTCTCCGTATCCGCCGGCGTCTTTGCGGACGCGGCCGTGTTCGCGAACGGCAACGCGCTTCTCGGAAACGTGTTCGCCGCGACGCAGCCCTCCGTCAAAACGCTCTCGTACGGTTGGCCGGCGGCAGTGGCCGCCGGAACGAACTTGAACTTTGTGGTGCTGACGACAAACGGGCAGGCGGACGCCTACTACGGCACCTCCTTCACGCGGGTCGCCGGGCCGACAGGGACGCTGTATGTGGCTGCGGGCGGAAGCAGCAACATGGTCGCCGTGCTCTCGAACGGGAGCAACGCGGTCTTCTCGGCCGGGAAAACCACGTGGAGTTACGCGGCGGTCACAAACCGGCTGAGCGATGCGAGGGACCTCTGGTGGAAGCGCGACTGCCGGTTGGCCGTGACGAACGGCGGATATCTCATCCCGCTGGCGGCGTCAACCGCGTCGACCCGCAGGCTCGACTATTTCGCCGCCGCGACGACCCCTCGAGGCCAGAGACTGGGAATCGCCGCGGCCTGCGCGGGAACCTGTCCGACCAACAGGTTCTCCGATGCGGACGTTTTGCCGGACGGCTGGGAGGTCGGCTACGGTCTGGATCCTCGCGATGCTTCGGATCAATATCTGGATAGCGACAATGATGGTCTGACCAACTGCGAGGAATTCGCGTGGAATACGGACCCGTTCCAGAAGGATAGCGATGGAGACGGGTATTGGGACGGGTGGGAGGTCGGCAACGGCTTTGACCCGCTCGACCCTTCGGACACGGGGGCCGACCCCGACGGGGATGGATTGTCGGACGCCCGCGAGCACGTCTTGGGAACCGATCCGAACGATTCTGACACCGACGACGACGGCCTTGCCGACGGTGCGGAGACGGAAGTGCCGTTTCTGACTCTGTGGGACGTGGCGGGCGGTGTGGGGACCGTTTTCACGAACTGCCAGGTCGCGCAAGTCACGGCTACGGACACCGCCCGCGCAGCGCTGCTGACGGACGGGAAGGTCATTGTCTTCGCCGGTTCCGGTTCAGGTCTGAAGACGTACACGAACGATTGCGGCGGGGTTGAGGTCGATGCCACAGAGTCATGGATCGCTGCCAGGACTGCGGATGGGCGGGTGGCCGTGTGGCCCGCGGCCACCAACAGCGAGGCCTTCGCCGACACGGGGCTCTCGAACGTGACCGCCCTGTCGGGAGGACAGGGGCATCTTTTGGCCCTGCACGATAACGGCCGGGTGACGTGTCTGAAGGCCGGCGCATCCGGGGCGCCGTCGACTCTGACAAACAAGTTCTGCAATGCCTGTTCGAATGTGGTGTCGGTTTCTGCGGGGACTTCCGCAGACGCCGCCGTGTTCACGAACGGCAACGTGCTTCTCGGAAACGTGTTCGCCGCGACGCAGCCCTCCGTCAAAACGCCCTCGTACGGTTGGCCGGCGGCAGTGGCCGCGGGTTCCAACCTGAACTTCGTGGTCCACATGACGAACGGGAAGGCGGACGCCTACTACGGCACCTCCTTCACGCGGGTGGCGGGGCCGACGGGCGTTCTTTTTGTCGCGGCGGGCGGGAGCACCAACATGTTGGTGACGCTGTCCAACGGCAGTAACGCGGTCTTCGCGGCCGGGAAAACCACGTGGAGTTACACGGCGGTCACCAACCGGCTGAAGGACATCAGGAGCCTCTGGTGGGAACGTGATTGCGGGCTGGCCGTGACTGACGGGGGCGGGCTCCTGCCGTTGGCGATGGCGTCCTCTTCCGGGCGCAGACTGGATTACCGGGCTGCTGCGGCGACCCCGCGGGGACTGAGGCTCGGGATCGCGGCTGTCTGTGCGGGGACGTGCGCGACAAACGCGAACACGGACGCGGACGGTCTTCCCGACGGGTGGGAGGTCGCCTGCGGGCTGAACCCTCTGGACGCTTCGGACTTGACTCTGGACAGCGATGGCGACGGTCTGGCAAATGCCGTTGAATATTCGATGGAAACCGATCCCCTGTCGGACGACACGGACGGGGACGGCTATGGGGACGGGTGGGAGGCCGGTAACGGTTTTAACCCCCTTGATCCAAACGATACGGGAGTGGATACGGACGGTGACGGCCTGGCGATCGCGCGCGAGCGCATCTTGGGAACCGATCCGAATGACTCTGACACCGACGACGACGGTCTCTCCGACGGCGCGGAGACGGAAGTGCCGTTCCTGACGCTGTGGGATCCGGCGGACGGCATGGGCTCCGTATTCACGAACTGCCAGGTCGCGCAGGTCACGGCTTCGGACACTGCCCGCGCGGCGTTGCTGACGGACGGAAGTGTCATCGTCTTCACGGGGTCGGGCGCGGGGCTCAAGGCCTATACGAACAGCGCCTGCGGGGCCGTCGCGATCGACGCCACGGAATCGTGGATCGCCGCCAGGACTGCCGCCGGAAGGGTGACGGTCTGGCCGGCCGCGACCAACAGCGTCGCCTTCGCGGATGCGGGGCTGACGAACGTCGTCGGCATCTCCTGCGGCTACCGGCACCTGCTGGCCCTGCATGCCGGGGGAGACGTGACGTGCCTTACGAACGCCCCGTCGGGGTCGCCTGCGGTCCGGACGAACAATTTCTGCAAGGCGTGCACGAACGCCGTCTCCGTGTCCGCCGGCGTCTTCGCGGACGCGGCCGTGTTCGCGAACGGCAACGCGCTTCTCGGCAACGTGTTCGCCACGACCCAGCCCGCGCTGAAGCCTCCGACCTACGGCTCGCCGGCCGCGGCGGCTGCGGGATCCAACCTGAACTTCGTGGTCCACATGACGAACGGGCGGGCGGACGCCTACTACGGCACCTCCTTCACGCGGGTCGCCGGGCCGACAGGGACGCTGTATGTGGCTGCGGGCGGAAGCAGCAACATGGTCGCCGTGCTCTCGAACGGGAGCAACGCGGTCTTCTCAACCGGGAAAACCACGTGGAGTTTCACGGCGGTCACAAACCGGCTGAGCGATGCGAGGGACCTCTGGTGGAAGCGGGACTGCGGGCTGGCCGCGACGGAAGGTGGCGGCCTCCAGCCCCTTGCGTCGGCCTCCGCCTCCGCCCGGCCGCTTGACTATTTCTCGGCCGCAGTCAGCCCCCGGGGACTGAGGCTGGGGATAGCGGCGGCTTGTTTCGGCACCTGCGCGACGAACAGGGATTCTGACGCGGCCGGCAAGCCGGACGGGTGGGAGGTCCGCTACGGGCTGAACCCCCTCGACCCTTCGGACGACAACTCAGACGGCGACGGGGACGGCCTGCGAAACGACGAAGAGTATGCGCTTGGGACCGACCCCTTGAATCCCGACACGGACGGGGACGGGTTGAAGGATGGTGACGAGGCGCACCGTTTTGGGACGGACCCGTGTCAGCCGGACACCGATCAGGACGGGTTGTCGGACGGAGACGAGCTGACCCGCATGGAGCGAAATGCCGTGTGTCAATGGTTCAACGTGTCGGGCGGGACGAATGTTCTGGCCCTCGCCGGGTCCGGGCCTTCTTATGACGATGGCCGTGTCACCTTGCAGCTTCCGTTCCCCGTCTATTTTGACGGTTCGTCGCGGTCGAATATCACGGTGAGTCTGAACGGCGCTGTCTGGCTGCTGACGCCGGGCAAGACGATCCCCAGCGACACTTACGACAACAAAGATCTGACAAACAGGAACATCGCCGCCGTAAGCCCGTACCATGTCTTTATCGCGGGTTACTGGGATGACCTTTTGGCCAGCCCGGCCGTGCTCGGGTCGGCCATCACCATGGCTGATGTCGTGACGAACGGTTGCCGGTACTGCGTGATCGAATACAGGAACATGGGCTTGCACGCTTACCAGAATCCCCTGACGGATAACGTGGTCTCTTTCCAGATCGTGCTGCCGCAGGCGACCTCGAACCGTGTGACGGTCGGGTTTCAGAAAGCGTTGGGCATGGCGGACGGCCGTTTTGCCTCGCTCGGCATTCAGGACGCGGGCGCATTGCAGCGGGCCGCCTATGCGTATAACGTTCCCGGGAGTGTCTTCGAGGGCTTGTCTCTCGCCTATGCGCTTGGACTGACAAAGACAGACCCGTTGGACCCCGATACGGACAACGACGGGCTTCCGGACGGGGAGGAGGTCGGTGTTGTCGGAACGGTGCCTTTCAACCCCGACACGGACGGTGACGGCCTTTTTGACGGATGGGAATGGGAACACGGGTTCAATCCCCTTGTTGACAACCAGCTGGACGGCGACCCCGACAACGACGCGCAAGCCGACCCGGACGGTGACGGTGTTCCGAACATCGATGAGAATGCCTGCTGGTCGGACCCGTTTGACACGGACACGGACGACGACGGGTTGGAGGACGGCGAGGAGATCGCTCATATTGAGAAGGGCGTTGCCGGGCCATGGTTCGATGTGTCAGGCGGAACTAACCTCATGTCGGCCTTGTCATACAATTTGGATTCCGGGCTTGTGACGCTGCCGCTGCCGTTCCCCGTCTATTTCGACGGAACGATGCGGACGAACATGACGGTCAGCGTCAACGGCGCCGTTTTTCTGCTGACGCCCGGCAAACAGGCTCCAACGTGGTGGAATTCTTACAATCAGAATCTTACTAACTCTATAGCCAGTGCCGACCATGTTTTTGTGGCCGGATACTTAGATGACCTCATGGCCTATCCCGAAGAGATCGGAACAACGATCAGGATGGCCGACGTTGTGACGAACGATAACCGGTATTGTGTGGTCGAATACCAAAACATCGCGCTGTACGGGCAAACCAACAGCCAGCTCTCGTTCCAGATCGTTCTGCCGCAGGCGTCCACCAACAGGGTGGCTGTCAACTTCCAGAAAGCGAGCGGTTCGGCCAACGGAGGCGGCTACGCCTCTTTGGGTGCGCAGGACGCCGGGGCGACCCAGCGGCTCGCCTATGCATACAACCAGACGGGCAGCGTTTACGCCGGCCTTGGCCTGACTTATGCGGTCAGCACGGAAACCGACCCGGTGAAGCGCGATACCGACGGGGACGGTCTCTGGGACGGGGAGGAACTCCGCGGATACGGGACAAATCCGCTCAACGCCGATACGGACGGGGATCTGATGCCTGACGGGTGGGAGGTTCAATACGGCTTGAATCCTCTTGATCCGTCTGACGGGCCCGGCGATCCAGACGGCGACGGGGTTCTCAATCTCGAGGAATACCTGAACGGGACTGCCCCTCTCGACCGGGACAAGGATGACGACGGCCTGGACGACGGCCAGGAGATCTCGCACGTTGAGAAAGGAAGTGCCGCCCTGTGGTACGACGCGGCGGGCGGAACGAACCTGGTGCAGGCGTTGTCCTACAATCTTGACGACGGGCTCGTGACTCTGGCGTTACCCTTCCCCGTGTTCTTCGACGGGCTGATGCGGACGGAAATGACGGTCAGCGCCAACGGGGCGGTCTGGCTGTTGTCTCCAGGCGAGACGGCGCCAAGCGGCGCGTTCGCGTCGAACCTCGACTTGGCGGGCGAAAGCGCCGCGGCCAGCCGGCATCACGTGTTTGTCGCGGGGTACTGGGACGACCTGAAGCTTTACCCCGCCGAAATCGGATCGGCGATCACGGTGTCCGACGTCGTGACGAACGGGAACCGGTATTGCGTGGTCGAGTACCTCAACATGGGGTTTGCGGGATACCCCGCGACGGCGGCCAACAAGGTCTCGTTCCAGATCGTGTTGCCGCAGGCGACCTCAAACCGTGTGACGGTCGGGTTCCAGAGCGTGTCGGGAGTGGCCGACGGCCGTTCCGCGTCGCTTGGCGTCCAGAATGCCGGCGCGTCGAAGAGGGCGGCCTACTCGTTCAACACGCCGGGTGCCGTTTATTCCGGACTCGGCCTCGCCTATGTGCTGGCCGCCGGAGCCGGTCCGGATGAACGCGACCGGGACGGCGACGGCATTCCGGACGGGGAAGAGTACCACAGGTACGGGACCGACCCCTTCAGCGCCGATACGGACGGCGACGGACTGTCGGATTACGAGGAGCTGTTCGTCCGCGGCACGGACCCGCTGAGCCGGGACACCGACGGCGACGGTTTCGACGACAACTATGAACTGGATTTCCTGCACACGGACCCGGCCGTCCACGATGGCGCTGACGATGCCGACGGCGACGAGGTCCTGGGCATTTTGGAACACATTCTCGGGACTGACCCGAACGCGGCGGGTGACCCCGCGCAGGGCGCCGTCGGTCTTGAGGTCGTTTATCCGTCCGGGGGCGCGCAGCTTCAATGAGTTCAATCGAAACGGGAAAGAATGCCACAATGCGAAACTCAATCGGTATTTGTCCTAAGCGCGAGGCTGCCGACGCAATCGCGTCTGCAGTTCACCGCACGTCGTTTTTCGTCCTGATCCTTCTGACTGCCGCGGGCCGGCCCGAGGTGTCTGGCGCGGCCCCGTCCCAGATTCCGGACTCCGGGGCCCCCGCGGGGGCGGCGCGGGCGTTCGCGCGCACGGCGGAGGCGGGGCATTTCACCACGGACGCGGTGCGGGAATCCGGGGAGCACGGGGGCGGGCTGACGCCGACGTCGGAGGACGCGGCGCGGTTCACGCGCGAGGGGAACGAGGCGTTCGGGGCCTGCATGACCTTGTGGAACGCGCACCGCTGGGCGGAGGCGAGGGAGGCGATGCTCAGGTTCTCGGCCGAACGCCCGGACGACCCCTGGCGGGGGGAATCCGACCTTCACGTGGCGTGCTACCACAAGTTCCGGGGCGAGTACACGGAGGCCGAAAAGATCCTGGCGGACCTGTACGCGGAGAACACGGGCAACCCCGTGGGGCGCAAGGCGCTGGTGCGGCTGAGCCACCTTTATTTCGAGACCTTCCGCTACCAGGCGGCGTATGAGGCGCTGCACCAGCTGCTCGCGATGGACCCGGTCGAGAGCGAGAAGACCTTCGCGCTGAACTGGATCCCGCACGTGTACCAGTCCTGGCTGGGCGCGGCCAACGCGCGCGACTGCGGGCCCAAGGCCTTCGGGTTCGCGGCCTGGCTCGCCGACAACGGCGACGCGGTCGCGGGGTTCCGTGCCGCGGAGGCCTTCCGCACCGGGGGCCTCTGCGGGGCGTGCGTGCCGCCGGTCTCGTTCGGGGAGGTGTCCGGAGCTTTCCCCTGGGCCGTGCAGAAGGGGGAGACCAACGGCGTGACGCTTGCGGGGATGCGCGGCCTGCTGGCGCGGAACGGGTGGCGGATGGAGACCCGCCTGGTTTCCTACGACGAGGCGGCGGCCGCCGTTTCCGAGGACAGGCCCGCGGTGCTCTGCCTGCCCGCGCCGGACGCGCCCCTCTTCGCGGCGGCCTCCGGCGTGTCCGCCCGCGTCCGCGCGGCCCGCGCCGGGGACCGCCGGCTGGCCGGGGCTTCCGGCGCGGCCGACCTCGGGCACTACATGGTGCTGGCCAAGGCGACGGACCGGAACGCGTGGCTGTACGACCCCGAGAACGGCATGCTCCAAAAGGACGCGCTCATGCTCAAGGATCTGTGGCTGCGGGGAAGGGACCGCGGTCTGGCCGTCTTCCTTTCGCGCAAAACCGGTTCCGCTTCCCACACCTCATCCGGACGGCTTCCGGGCGTGGCCGTCGGCGCGGAGGCGGAGGCCGCGTTCTCCGGCGGCTGCTGCGGCCATTCCGTGAACAACAACGACACCGGTGTCTCGAACGACTCGACCCCCTGGGGGGACAAGCCCGAGAAGTCGACCTGCGGCATGCCCGAGCACCAGGTCAACACCCTCAACATGAACTATCTGATCGCCGACACCCCGATCTGGGTGAAGGTTCCCGGCGGAGATGACCTCGACCTGACGCTGACCTACAACAACCGGGATTCCTACTACGCGAAGTACATGGTCACCAATGTCCAGAACGCCCCTTTCGGCTACCGCTGGTCCGCGCCTTACGACGGCAACTACGCGCTCGACCCGGCGTCCAACATCCTGGTCCGGTTCCCGAGCGGCATGGACGTCTACTTCGACCGGCAGTCGGGCGGCGGCTACCTGCCCCGCGACTACCGCTACAGCGCGACCATGGGCCTGACGGTCCTGCCCGACAAGCGCGTGCGGGTAGACGTGGAGCACGGCGAGGCCCGGTACTGGTTCCACTCGCTGACCAACCTGGCGCTCCAGCAGACGCTGTACCGTGTCGAAAACCGGTTCGGCGCGGGCACGGACATCGCCCGCGATGCCGGCGGCCGCATCGTCAAGGTGAGCGCGGACGCCACGGGCGCGTCGCTCAACTACCTCTACGACGGCAACGGCAACGTCACGGACGTCTTCGAGAAGGACGGTGCGGGGGTAGCCACGGGGCGGCGGGCGCTGTTCTCCTACGGGGTCGCCAACGGCGTCTCCCGGCTCGCGTCCATGACGGACATGGGCGGCTACACGACCGCCTTCGAGTACGGCGTGCAGACCTACGACACGCTCTCCATCGCGACGGACGGCGCAGCGCAGACGACGAACACGGTCGAGAGCGCGGTCTCCGGACACCACGTCACCGCCTACACGTGGCCCAACGGCGGCCGCTGGGCCTTCGACCTGCGCCAGACTTTCTGGCCGTCGACCGTTTACAGCCAGCCCCTGCGGCTGACGATTACTGACCCCGTCGGGAAGGACACCGTCTACAACGCCTACACGTTCTCCGAGTACAGCACCGGTCCGGTCGGCGAGAGGGACCGGGACGGGGCCTCCTGGTTCTGGGGCCTGGACACCGTAGACGGGTCCGCGGCCGGCACCTACACCACGCTCGTCAACGACCGGCGGGGTGGCGATTACACGCGAAAAGGGGAATACGTCGACTACCGGCAGTACTCCGCGTCAGGACGGCGGGACCTGCTCTTCTCTCGCGCCATGACCGAGCCGGTCACCGGCGAGGTCGGTTTGGGACTCGACCGCTTGCGAGCCGGGAGCGACACCGCGAACGCGCCCCGCCGGGAAGCCTCGTACGCATACATCACCGTCACCAACACCGGACACCGCGTCGTCACCGTCACCAATTCGGTCTACCGGCGGGTCTCGGGGACCGTCCAGCGCACCGACCTCTGGGCCGAGACCGTCGAGCAGGACGCCAACGAGGACATCGTCCGCACGGTCGACCGCGCGGGTAACGCGGTGTTTCTCGACCGGAACACCAACCGGCTGGTCACGGCCGTCCGCATCCAGCCCGCCGGGGAGCCCGCAAAGACCGTGTGGCAGGCGTCCTACAACCGGTGGGGCCTGATGACCACCCAGACCGTGGACGAGGCGCTCCAGGCCGTCGTCTCCTACGAGTACGACGCCGCCCGCCGGCTCTCCCGCGTCCGCCACCCCGACGGCACCTCCGAGACCTTCTCGTACACCCCCTCGACCCACTTCCTCGCCGCCTACACCAACCGTGTCGGGCAGGGCGTGCGGTTCACCCGCGACGCCATGGGCCGCCCGGTCCGCACGGACTTCGCGGACGGCACATTCGCCACGAGCCACTATGGCTGCTGCGCGGCCGACGCGGTCACCGACCGGCGCGGGGTCACCGCCCGTTTCGGCTTCGACCCGGACAAGCGCCTTGAGACCGCCGTCGTGCCCATGAACGCGGCCGCCGAGACCTGCGTCAAATACGGCTACACCGGCGAGGGCGCGCTCAGCTCCCTCGGTTACGGACCGTCCTTCACCAACCTCGCGACCCGCACTTTCGGCTTCATGGTCACCAACGGCGCGTCGCGCCTCGCCTCCCGCACCACCCCGCGCGGCAAGACGACCGACGCCTGGACGCACACGTTCACCGGCCTGCCCGCCACGCACACCGACGGCCGCGGCGTGCTGACGACCAACGTCTGGGACGCCGCCAAGGGGTTGCTCCTGCAGTCGACGGTTCTCGGCGCGGCCCGGGGCTTCCGGGACGTCGCCGACGCCTGCGCCTACGACGCCCTCGACCGGCTCACCAACGCCGTCCGCACTGTCGCGGGCTCGGAGACGTGGCGGGAGACGTACGCCTACGACAGCCGCTCGCGGCCGTTCCGGACCGACACCCGCGTGCAGAACATCCCCGGTCAGGGTCCCGCGCTCGCCTACTCCGTCTCGTACGCCTACGACGCCCGGGGGCTCGTGACCAACCGCACCCTCACGGTCGGCGCGGCCGCTGTCCCGACGTCCTACGGCTACGACCCCGCCTGCCCGCGCCTCGTATCCGTCTCCGACCCGTACGCCCGCGCCGCCTACAGTTACGATGCCTGCGGACGTCTCTCCTCCAAACAACTCCTGACTCCTAACTCCTCGCTCCTGACTTCGACGTATTCGTCGTACGACTCCCTTTCCCGCCTTTCATCCCTCGCGGTATCCAACCAGACGGCCCTCCTCTGGGGCGCGTCCTACACCTACGACATCGACCGCCTCGCCTCCGTCACCGTGACGGCCGGCGGTGACGCCCGCGCGACGGCCTACGCCTACGACCTGCAGGGCCAGCTCACCGGCGCGATCGGCCACACGCCCTCCAACACGCTTGATACGGTCGAGCGCTTCGCGTACGACGCCGTCGGAAACATGACGGCCCGCAGCCTGAGCGCGCCCCCGCCGCCGACCGGCGCGGAAGGGGCCGCCGCGCTGACACCGAACGCCGACGACGAGGCCGTCCTGTATAGGCGTCACGCGATGGCAACGCTTGTGGGCACCGTTGAGAGCAACGCCACCCTCAGCCTGCCGCTCGCTCCGGGCGTCGCGGTCGAGCAAGACGCCCTTGGAAACTGGGTCGCCCCCTTCGTCCCGGTTCATCCGGCCTCCAACGGGCAGGTGCGCGTGCAGCTCAAAGCCGAGAAGGCCGGGCAGAACCCCGACTACCGTCTTGCCTCGTTCAATGTCAACCAGTCATCGACCGCCCTGCGGTATGACGGAAACGGCGCGCTCCTCAACCTGCCCACCGGACTTCAGCTCACCTACGACGCTGAGGGCAACCTTGAGACCGTTTCCTCCAACGGCACTGCCGTCACAGAGAACTGGTACGACGCCGCCGGGCGGCGCATCGCCAAGCGCGAGGGCGGCGCGCTGACACTATACCTTTGGGACGGCATGGAGATCCTCGCGACGGCGAACGCAGACGGCACGCTCCGCGAGTATTTTTCGCGCGGGTCGGGCATCGCGGGCGACGTGGGCTCGCTGCTCGCGGAGCACAGCTTCGCGACCGGCCAGACCGTCTTCCTGCACGGCAACCACCGCGGCGACGTGGTCCTCGCCACCGATTTCGCAGGGGCTGTCGTCAGCCGATACGAATACTCCGCCTTCGGCATGCCGCTTTCCGCGACCGGCTCTTATGTTCCCCGCTTCGGCTTCTCGTCCAAGGAGCGCGACGCCTCGGGGCTGGTGTATTTCGGGTTCCGGTTCCACTCGCCCGAGCTGTGTCGCTGGGTTGGCTGTGATCCGACAAGGGAAAAAGGTGGCCTCAATCTGTTTGCGTTCGCGTGGAATAATCCCATCGGGTATGTTGATCCAAACGGAAAGTATTCTGTTCTAATTGGTTCTGCGGTTGTGGTGTTCGGCGTTGGTTACATAATCTATGGCATTGTTAGCGAGTATTTGAAACACAAAAATGATGATGATCCGGTTTCGGCTACTGAAGCAGCAGTTCGTGGATCGGGAGCTCTCTTGTCTTTTCTGCTAAGTTCATCGCCACCTGTCGCGAAACCCGAGGCAACAACATGTGACTTAGTGACTGATCTTGCGACAGATATCGGAACTGGTGAAGCAAAAGGAGCTGGATCCGATGGAATAATCGACAAAATTTACACGGATAGATTGCTTCGGAAATTCCCGCGTGGTAAGGCCTCTGAAGATGATGAAACAAAAGTTCGCCCATTGGTTCCGTGACTATAGGTGCTATATGCCTCGTACTAAAGTTGGAGAACAATTCGTTTCCTGCTATATACAAATAACGCATTGTTATTTGCCCAGTTTCATGACTGTATTGACTTTAATCTTGGTTCGATTAGATCAGTGGTATGCGAAAGTTTCACAGAACATATACATTGTTACATGCGACGTTATGGACGCGCACGCACAATCGCGTTTATTAAAGGTTATTGATGGTGTTATAGCAAGCGTCTATTCGCTAAAATATGATCTTGCGCTTGTTTTGGTAGTCGTGTCGATCAGCTATTTATTTATACTTTGTAAACACAAGAGATTGATGCGTGAACTTGAAATGACAGAATCACGGTCAAAATATATAAAAAGAGGAATTGTTGTGTTTTTCTGTATTCATGTGGTGGCATGTATAGCGATTTGTACTATTTTATCGTTGACGGAAGAGGGCATATGCCATGCGCTGACGTTGTTGAGAAATAGATTGGGTCAGACGGATGTCGCATCTAGCCTCGGGGTTCAAGCTATGGAAAGCGCGGTTAATTATGTGATTACGCGTAAGACTAGTATTGGACATATTGAAATGTCACTGGCATTAGTTATGATGTTCAGTTTTATTATGCCTTATTGGGTGTATGGTGCTGCTATACTCTCGAATGACAAGAGCAATCGGTTGCCGAACAGATGAGGGAAGGTAATGCGGTGATGACGTTCGGAACAGGTGTTTTGAAATGGCATTGTTCGATCTCCTGCCAGACCGGTGCGGAAGGGGCCGCCACGCTGACACCGAACGCCGACGACGAGGCCGTCCTGTATAGGCGTCACGCGATGGCAACGCTTGTGGGCACCGTTGAGAGCAACGCCACCCTCAGCCTGCCGCTAGCCCCCGGCGTGGCCGTCGAGCAAGACGCCCTCGGAAACTGGATCGCCCCCTTCGTCCCGCTCCATCCCGCTTCCAACGGGCAGGTGCGGGTCCAGCTCAAGGCCGAGAAGGCCGGGCAGAACCCCGCCTACCGCCTCGCCTCGTTCAGCGCCAACCAGTCATCGACCGCCCTCCGGTACGACGGCAACGGCGCGCTCCTCAACCTGCCCTCGGGCCTGAATCTCAGCTACGACGCCGAGGGGAACTTGGAGATGGTCTCCAGCAACGGCACGGCGGTCACCGAGAACTGGTACGACGCCATCGGGCGGCGGATCGCCAAGCGCGAGGGCGGGGTGCTGACCCTGTACCTCTGGGACGGTATGGAAATCCTCGCGACGGCGAACGCCGACGGCACGCTCCGCGAATACTATTCGCGCGGCCCAGGCATCGCGGGCGACGTGGGTTCGCTGATCGCGGAACACAGCTTTGGGACCGGCCAGACCGTGTTCCTGCACAGCAACCACCGCGGCGACGTGGTGCTGGCAACAGACAACTCGGGCGCGGCCGTCGGACGTTACGAGTATTCCGCCTTCGGGATGCAGCTGGCTCCGTCCGGTGCGTACGTGCCCCGCTTCGGGTTCTCGTCCAAGGAGCGCGACGCCTCCGGGCTTGTCTACTACGGGCTTCGGTTCTACTCGGCCGAGCTCTGCAGGTGGATCACGCCCGACCCCATCAGGGAAAGTGGGGGGGTGAACTTGTACCGGTTCTGCGGGAATGACCCGGTGAACCTCATCGATCCTTTGGGGCTGTCCGAAGAAAAATGCAGGAATGGCGATCAGATACTTGGAAATATCAGACGCCTTTTTGATGCTGGACAATTCTTGCCTTCCATGTTGGTTCCTGGGGTTTACCCTCGGGCAAATTATGAAATTCTAATCATGATGGCATTGCATAGTGGTCCTTGGGCTTTATATGATTTCAAGAGTCAGGACGATTATAGTGATTTCAGTGTTGATGGTTCCCCCATGTCATTAGAAGAATTTGGAAATTTTGTGGCTGGTTATTCGGCTGGATATGGAAACACACCAGGGTTGTATGTCGGCGTTCGGCTAGGAGGCATTGCATATGCCAATTTGTTTAGACCACGCGAAGAGCCTTGGGACGATAGCGACTCTGTTCCTGCCATCAATGCGGGATTTGACGCTGGACGTCGTGCACGAAAGAGATGAAATGAAAGGTAAAATTGTATGGTTGCACTACTTTTGCGTATCGGATTTGCTGGGTTGATTTGTTTTGCGTTGCTTGCGCCCAGAAGATACATGTTGTCGTTGTCCCTGCTGTCTGTCATTACGCATTACCTGTTGTTGGCATGCTACATGGCCGTGGCATGTATTCGGAGTGTCAGAATCGCAAGATCTGTTCTGGGCACTCTTCTGTTTGTTTGTTTTGCCGCATTCCCTTTCTTCTATACAACGTTTAGTTTTATCGCCTCGATGAGACGGGATGGTATTGGCGGGGCTGACGTATATGCTTGGCTTGGTTTTTTCGTATTTTTGGCGTTAGAGCTTTTCTTGCCGGTCGCGCTGTTGATCGAGTTTATTGTTGAGAAACGAAAAGAGAATACGAATAGGGGTCGAGGCGGTTTAGGGGACGTATTTAGACATTAGACAAATTGACGTTGCGGGGTGGGATGCGGTTTGGTAAGGTGACGTCATGGCGAGGCAACTGAGGCATCATTTTGCGGGCGGGTGGTACCACATCACGGCGCGGGGGATGGGGCGTCGGGAGATTTTCACGGACGACCGCGACTGCGAACATTTCGTTGAACTTCTGGCGGGCATGGTCGGACGCTATGGGGTTGTCTTGCACGCGTACGTGCTGATGGAAAACCACTATCACCTGCTGATCGAGACGCCTGCGGGCAACGCCAGCCGGGCGCTGCAGTGGCTGAACGTGAGCTACGCGGCGTGGTTCAACGCGAGGCACGGGCGATGCGGACCGCTGTTCCAGGCGCGGTTCAAAAGCATCCCCGTCGAGAACGAGGGCTCGTGGGCGCTGGCGTGCAGCGTGTACATCCACCTGAACCCCGTGCGCATCAAGCCGCTGGGGCTCGGCAAGGAGGACCGGGCGCGTGAGAAGTCCGGGTTCCTGCCGGCGGAGCCGACGCGGGAGGAGGTCCGGGCCCGGCTGGCGAAGCTGCGCGGCCACCGCTGGAGCTCCTATCCCGCGTACGCGGGGTATACGGTCAAACCGGAGTGGCTGACGTGCGAAGCGGTCTGGAGACGGGGCGGGGCGGACGGCAAAGATTTGAAGGCGGAATACAGACGCTACTTAGAGGAGTATCTGCGGCAGGGCGTGGCCGAAGGGGCGTTCGCGCGGCTGACCGCCGCGGCTGCGATCGGCGGGACGGCGTTCGTCGAGGGGCTGTGCAAGAAGATTCCCAAACGTATGGGCGAAGGCACGAACGCGCGCGCGTGGCGGCGTCTCCTGCCCTTCGCCGAGGTCGTCAGGGCCGTCGAGGCGGTCAAGGGCGAGCCGTGGGCTGCGTTCGCCGACAGGAAGGGGGATTGGGGCCGCGACTTGGCGCTGTACGTCGGGCGGATGCGGTGCGGCCTGACGCTGCGCGAGCTTGGGGAACAGGCTGGCATGAATGCGCTTGCCGTGAGCAAGGCTGTGACGAGGCTGGGCGTCAGGCTCGGATCTGACAAGCCCCTGCTGCGAATGTATCGTCGCGTCGTTCGGGCGCTTGAAAACAGGGGCGCGGTACATGACTGATGGATTGCGGCCAAGCCTTTTGTCGCGGCGTCTTGTGGCCCCGCAGTTTTTATTGGTCGGGATACAGCTTTTGGCCCTTTCCGCGACTGCCGGTTCGGCTGGCCGTCTGGTCGTCGAGGGCCCGGACCAGGCGCTGATGGGGGACTTCCCTGCCGCGCAGAGCCAGACGGTCCGGTTCCGTCTCCGCAACGCGGGTGCCGAGCCGGTGGGGATCAAGGCGGTCTCCAAGTCCTGCGGCTGCGCGGACGCGGAAACGACGGCCAATCTGGTTCCTCCCGGCTCGGATGTCGGGGTCACGCTGCGCACACTTCCGGGCAAGCTGGTGGGATCCTTCAGTAAAAGCGTGTACGTGATCACGACGAGTGCCGATCCCCAATTCCGTGCAGTGCAGCTGACCCTGATCGGCCGCGGCATCGAAGGCTCTGCGGGGACCTCAGGGCAGGCGGTGCCGGTGGCTCAGGCGGCCACCGCTGTTGCGCCGCCGCCGATCCTCAACGCTGCGGGTGCCCGTTCAGTTACCCCGCCTCCTGTTGCGGTGGAGAGCGTTTCGGTGCCGCATGCGCCACAGGCGAGCGTTGAGTTCTTTGTCCAGGAAGGCTGCGCCGAGTGTCTGCTGCTGCGCCGGGAGTTCCTGCCGTCACTCGCCGCCCGTTATGGCGGCCGTCTGAGGCCGGTGGTTTCGGACACGCATGACCGGGCGACATTCCTTCGACTGCTCGACACGCTGGAGGCTTGCAGCATCACCGCGAACGAGCCGCTTTATCTGGTCGTGAACGGAACGGCCGTGCTTTCGGGATGGGACGAGATCAGGTTAAAGGGGTTCGAGGCGATCGACCTGGCTTTGTCAGGCAACGAGTCTGTGGCCGCAGCGGGTGCGGACGTGAGATCCGGGATGGCGGCATCGCGGCAAGCTTCCCGTGAACACGCGGCGGCTCGGCTCTTCAGTCGTTTCGGATGGACGGCGGTGGCTGCGGCGGGGCTGGCCGACGGACTCAACCCCTGCGCCTTCGCCACGATTGTTTTCCTGACGAGCCTGCTCGCCGCGGGCGGCCGGCGCGGCGTCGCGGTATTGCTGGGCGGGTTGGCGTTTTGTCTCGCGTCCTTCGCGACGTACCTCCTGATCGGGCTGGGGCTTCTATCCGCGCTCCGCCGGCTGGAAGGACTGGCGCATGTCCGCGCGGTTGTGGAATGGGGCACGATAGCCGCGCTGGCGGTCCTTGGCGCGCTGAGTCTCCTGGACGCCTGGCGCTACGGACAAACGGGTGACGCGCGGGCCGTGCGGCTCCAGTTGCCTGACGGCGTCAAACAACGTATCCGGCGTTTCGCCCTCGCCCGGTGGGGCGGTCCGGCGGTGTTCGGGACCGGGCTCGTCTGCGGGGCGGGCGTGACGTTGCTTGAGAGCGTCTGCACCGGGCAGATGTACCTGCCGACTCTGGTCTTCATGAGCCGCGAGGGCGGCGGCTGCCGCGCTTGGGGCCTGTTGCTCCTTTACAACGTTTTGTTCATCGTGCCGCTGTTCGCCGTTTTCACCCTCGGTGCGCTCGGGGTGCGCAGCCAACGGCTGGCGGATTGGACGCGCCGCCACGTCGTGCCCTCGAAGCTTCTTCTCGCGGTTGTCTTTTTGGCCCTTTCCGCGTTTCTGTTGGCACACGCCCTCGGCTGAACCTGCCGCGCAGACGTCAAGTCAGCGCACCGAGGAACAGATACTCTACGCAAAGGCAAAACGGTCCATCGAGGCGACTTCTCCGCACTGCGGGTTCCGTGATGTCGGCCACCGCATTCAGCATCCTATTTCGCCTTCTCAACCGCCGCCCGCAGTTCCTCCACGCGCTCGGCATGGTCATAACGGGCCGCCGTCGCGTTCTCGGTCCAGCCCCCAAGGCGTTTGGCCAGATCGTCAGACACCCCGGCCTCGCTCAACCGGGTGCGGAACGTGTGCCGCCACGAATGGAAGGTGTAGCCCTGCCCGTCCAGTTTCGCCTCCTTCAGGACCTCGGCGAAATCCCCCGGACCGCCCGAATACCCCGGACGGGGGTAATAGGCCGCGTGCAGCGGCAAAACGTTGTCGGGGTCCTGCGCGCGCGTTTTCGTCCTTTTCTTGCCGGGCAGAACAGGGGACTGCCGTTCCGCATTCGCCTTTTCGAGCGCTTCTCGCAGGTTTTGCGTGAGGGGCAGCAAAACCTCGATGTTGTGCCGGGCCGTCTTGGGCGGCGTGTGGCGGATCACGCCCGTCCCGAAGTCGATCTCCTTCCACTTGAGCCGCGCCACCGAACTGTAGCGCAGTCCGGTGTGGCGGGCGATCTGGCACGC
>CAZOIS010000072.1:0-21615 GCA_964579865.1 uncultured Lentisphaeraceae bacterium
GGTCCGGGTGCGGCGCGCCGACGCGCACGATCACGGCCGAGCGGCTGCCGCGCAGCGCCTGCAGGGTCTGGAAGAGCGAAGCCTCGCCGACGCAGCCGTGCTCCAGGTCGATGAGCAGCCAGTCGAAGCCGCACAGGCCGGCGAGTTCGGCGATCACGGGCGAGCCGAGCGAGAGCCAGGTGCCGAGGTGGAAGCGGGGGGAGCGGAGGTTGGTGATTGTTGTCGTGTTCATGGTAGGAGGAGAGAGGGGCGACCCGCCGGTCGCCCGTACGTGGTGTGTAGGGGCGACCGGCGGGTCGCCCTCATTTTATAAGATCGAGAGGTCGAGATTCTCGTTCAGGCCCCGCAAGGCGGTGTCGATGCGGGCGTGCGTAAACGCCTCGAGGTCGGCGCCCGAGCAGCCCGCGCCGATCAGGAAGAAGCTGTCGTTGCGCGTGAAGTATCCCGCGCCGACTCGGATCACGGCTTTGACCAGCATGTTGCGCAGCAGGCAGAGCCAGAAGCGCGGCAGGTGGTTCTCCGGCAGCGGGCGCACGCGGGCGTAGCCGGCCAGGGCGCGCTGGAGCACCGGAGCGCCGTAGAAGCAGGCCAGCAGCGAGAGGTCGTCCATCGGGTCGCCGGAGATCGCGTCGTCCCAGTCGATGAAGGCGGCGATGCGGTCGGGCGCGCCCAGGATGTTCCAGAGCGCGAGATCCTTGTGCACCAGGCAGCCCGGGCTCATGCCAAGCAACTCTTGGTGGCGCGAGATGGCCTCCAGCACGGCGACGCACTGCCGGGCGGTGAAGAAGCCGCGCTCCGTCAAAAAAGTGAGGTGCCGGTCGAGGTTGAGGAAGAGGTAACTCGAGTAGGACGGGTGGAGTCCGACCAGGCGGCCGGTGGCGCGGGCCTCCCGGGCGCTGAAGGGCCCGTAGCCGGCGACCGGGACCTCCTGCCAGCGCGCGACCGCCTCGCCGATGGCTTCGGCGATCGGGTCGAAGGCGAGCGCGCCCTGTTTGTAGTGCTGGTTGAGATCGGGAAAGGGAATGTACTCCAGCACCTGCCAGGCGAACGGCGTGTCGGTGCGGGCGCAGTCGCACGCCAGCACGCGCGGCGCGGGAATGCCGAGCCGGTGCAGGCTCTCGATGACGGCGGTCTCGACATCGAAGTAATTGTCGCGCTCCGGGCCGTCCTCGGTGCGCACGAAGGCCTCTTGCGGACCGATGGAGAGGCGGAAGGTGCGGTGGTTGCCCTGGCCGTCGGCCGGCCGGAGCGCGAGCGGGACGCCGGGGAAGCGCCGCTCAAGTGCGCCCCGCAGCTGGGTTTCCAACAGAGGATTCGCGGGGCGCTCCGCTTCCGTGCCGTGGAAGGCCGCGGCGCGGTCGCATTTCCAGTAGTAGATGCCGGTGCGGTCAGAAGACATAGAGAGAAAGGAGTTAGAAGTTAGGAATTAGGAGTTAGGAGTTGGAGAAGAAACGCTGGAGAGAGACGGCACATAAACGTCAGGATCAAAGGGTTCATGAACAGAGGCGTACTTTTCGCGAAGCGTCTTGGTGATGGAGGAAAGAATTCGAATGAGCTCATCGTTGTCGGCGCGCAGGGATTCGAATGCGGGGGTGTCGATGTAGCCGGTGTCGTGTAAGAGACATAACCAATATCCGGTTTCCAGAGATTCTTTGAAAGCAATCTGTATCTTCGCGGAGAATTCTTTTTCCGAGTAAGCACCGCTAGCCTCTTCCACATTGGCACCGATAGAGGTGCCACACCGCAGAATCTGCTTGGAGAGGATAAACTCGTTCTTCGTTGCGCACAACGACTGAAACAACCGGACAATCCTCACCGCAAAAGCGTAACTCTTGGTTCTGATAACGGACTCTTTCATGATGTTTTCCTCGCCGCGATTCCTGACTCATGACTCCTAATTCCTAATTCTCTTCTGCCGCCAGTAGCCGGCCAGCAGGCTGCCGAGCAGGGTCTGCACGACGCTGCAGAACACGGCGGGTACGCCGACCAGCGGGTTGGCGGCGAAGTGGTTTTTGGCGAGCATCGCGGCCATGCCGCCGTTCTGCATGCCGACCTCGATGGCCACGGTGCGCGCGACCTCGTCGTGGAAGCGCAGCAGGCGCGTGACCCCGTAGCCGATCAGGAAGCCGAGGCCGTGCAGCAGGGTCAGGGCGAGGGTGAGCGTGCCGGCGTTGGCGATGACCTTGTCGGCGTTGGGCGCGATGATGCTGCCGGCGATGAAGATGATCGAGACCACGGAGATGAAGGGGCCGTACGCGGCGGCTTTGGCGACCGCGCGCGGGAATCTCCAGTTGCAGAAGACGCCGATCAGCACCGGCGCGACAACCGCGCGCAGGGTGGAGAGGCAGATGCCCCACGCGTCGACTTCGACAATCGTGCCGGCCAGCGTCTTGCACCAGAGCGGCGTCATCACGAAGGCGGTGAGCGTCGAAGCCATGGTCAGCACGACCGAGAGCGCGACGTTGGCGCGGGCCAGGTAGGAGATCAGGTTCGAGGCCACGCCGCCGGGGCAGGCCGCGACCAGAATCAGGCCGGCCGCAAAGCCGGGCTCCAGATGCAGGGCGCGGCCGATGCCCCAGCCGAGCAGCGGCATGACTGTGTACTGGCAGGCGAACCCGAGCGCGAAGGAGCTCGGAATCTTGAGCAGCTGTTTGAAGTCGGCGATCGTGAGCGTGAAGCCCATGCCGAGCATCACGACCGCGATGGCGCTCTCGACCCAGCGCCCCGAGAACCAGAGGAACGCGGGCGGATAGAGGATGCCGAGGACCGACGAGAGCACGATCCAGAGCGGGTAGAGATTGACGAAAAGAGAGAGGAAGTGCATGAGTGCGTTAGTTCGGGAGTGCGGGAGGTTAGAAGACGAGGACGCCCCAGCGGCCGAAACGGACGGTCTCGCCCGCTTTGAGCGCTTTCTGGAAGAGGGTGCAGGTCTCCTGCGGACGGGCCTGCCCGTCGACGAGCGTATAGACGAACTCGGGCACCGCCGCTTTTTCAAAGCCCTGCATCAGGAGTTCGCCGGCGACGGTGTCGTGCGGGTTGCGGCGGCCGGAGGGCGTGAGCACGTAGACCATTCCGTCCTTGGAACAGGTGGCTTCGACCTCTCCGATCCGGGTGCGGATGAAGCGCTTGCCGGCCAGCGCGGCGGGCAGGTCGTGAAACGTGTAGGGGCGGTCCGCGTAGATGAGGGCGCCCTTCTCGAACGTGTGGACGTCGCCGCGGACCGGTGTGAGCTCGGCGGCGGGCGCGGCGCGCAGCGGTTGCGCGACCGCGTCGGCCTCCAGCTTGCGCAGGACATTTTTGAGCGGGCGGCTGATGAGCATCCGCAGCCGGGACTTGGGGCCGACGAGCGCGCCGGCCAAGATGTCCGCCTCGGTGAAGCGGGCCAGCAGGATTTCGCCGTCGGTCGCGCGGTTGCGGTCGTAGGAGATGTAGAGCGTGCCGTCCGGCGCCTGGAAGCCGTCGGGATAGGAGATGCCTTTGCGCTCGTCGAGCATGAGCCCGCCCTTCCACGTCTGGCCCTCGTCCTCGGAGAGCCAGGCGGTCAGCAGCGAGCGGCCCTCGTGGGTGTCGATCGTCCGGCCGTGCTTGACCAGCAGGATGCGCCCGGAGGCGAGGCGGCGGATGTGGAAGCGCGCGACGGGATGTTTGAACGGTGCGGGCGTGGGCGCGTCCCAGGTGGTGCCGCTGTCTTTGGAGAAGCTCTGCATGACGCCGCTGCCGGTGCGCGCCAGCAGCCAGATCCGGCCGTCCTTCAGCTCCACGAACATGTGCTCGTCCCAGTCCGGCTTGGGGAAGCGCACGCAGCCGCGGCGCGTCCAGGTCTGGCCCTGGTCGGCCGAGGCGAAGACGTTGGCGCCGCGCAGCGGCTCCAGCTCCGCGTTCGCGAAGCGCATGGGCCCGATGCCGGCGAAGGCGGGGAACTCGACCGGCAGCAGCCACTCGCCGTTGGCGAGGACCGTGGGCTTGTTCAGCACCGCGCCGTGGCAGAGGCGCTTGGGCGCGGACCAGACAGGCTTCGCCGCGTCCGGGTTGTCGCAGACCGAGACCCACACGCCTTGGCGGCCGTCGTAATGGTTCATCGTCTGATCGAAGAAGAACCAGAGGCGCCCGTCCGGCGCGGTCCAGAAGTTGCCGATGATCACGCTGCGCGGCAGCGGCAGCCCGGGCGCCTGGCTGTCCACGACGAGGCGGGGCTTGGACCAGGTCTCGCCGTCGTCGTCGCTGGTGGCCGCGACCATGAACGCCTTGGGGCCGTCTTCGCCGCCGATCCACGCGGCCCAGAGCCTGCCTCCCGGCGTGCGCGCGATGCCGATGGTCATGCCGTAGTCGAGCTTGTCGTAGTCGTACTTCGGCAGCGGATGCGTGTTGATGACCGGCGGGATCAGCGAGAGGTCGGCGACGCGCTGCAGCGTGTCGCGCTCGTAGGCGCGGACCTCGTCCGGCGTCATCGCGGCAAAGCGCGCTTCGGGCGACTGGGCGTGCGCCAGTGAAAGGGAAAAAGTCAGAATGGACGCAACGGAAGAAAACAGGGTTCTCATTTGTGTGGGTCTCCTATTTCAGCGGCGGCAGTTTGGCGGCGATATAGCAGGCCTGGTGGCGGTTATTGTCGAAGACGATGTGCAGCCACTGGCGGTCCTTGCTCACAAACCCTTCGGGATAGTTGAGGCAGCCTTTGGGGCCGTCCACCGACTCTGCGACCAGCGTGCGGCGGTAGGGCCAGCTCTTCATGCCGTCGAAGCTGATCCACAGCGCGAGCGGGCTGCGGTGCTTCGGGTTCGGGTTGTGGACGAGCGCCACGGTGTCGCCGCCGAGCGAAAAGAGCGTGGCTTTTGAACCGGGGTTGGGGATGTCCGTCTTGACGGCCGCTTCGGGCCAGGTCTTGCCGCCGTCCTTCGATTCGGCGCCGTACAACACGCCGCCGAGGCGGTCGGCGCGGATGGTCATCTTGAGAGTGCCGTCGGACAGTTCGACGATGCTGGGTTCGGCCCAGCCGAAATAGAGCGGGTCGTCGGTCAGGCGGATGTTCCCGTGTTCGCTCCACGTCTTGCCGCCGTCGCTGCTGATCAGCACGCCGTTGCGCGGGTCGCAGAGCTTGCGCTCCTCGTGATAGGAGGAGGCGTCGTCGCGCGGCGAGCGCAGGTAGTGCTGAAACGGCACGATCAGCCGGCCGTCGCGGGCGACGATGTGGCTGCGGATGAAGCAGTTGTGGCCCAGCCGTCCGGGCAGGAGCTCAGGCTTGCCCCAGCTCTTGCCGTCCGGCGTGCCGCGCAGGAGCCAGGACTGCCAGCGCGTGCCCCAGGAGAACGTGTCGCCGTGCGTCGCGAAAAAGAGCAGCGCCTCCTTGTCGGTCACGATCAGCTCCGTCGGCCCCTGGCCCACGGTGTCGCCAGAGCGCGGCAGGCCGGTGTCGAAAGCCTCCAGCCTGCTCCACGTCTGGCCTTGGTCGTGGCTGCGCGAGACGCCCACGTAGTTCCTCGGCGACGGCTCGCGCGAATCGCCAGCGAGGATGAAGAGCAGCCACGAGCCGTCGGCCATTTCGCGGACCGTGGTGTCGCAGACCATGCTGTCGGGCTTGAGGCCGTCGTAGGCGAGCACGCGGCGGTCCTGCTTGGCGTCCTCGATGGCTTGTTTGTCCCAGGCGTCTGACTGGGTCCAGCCGAGAGCCGGCAGCAGGGGGAGAAGCAACAGGATGTTTTTTTTCATGGCGTGTCGATGAACTGCCGGAAGAGCGCCAGCGCGCCGGTCACGGCGATGATGCAGGAAAAGAGCAGGGCGAGGACCAGGCCCGCGTTCAGCGCGAATCCGGCCCGGTGTTTGCCGAGCAGCGCCGGGCGGTTGATCAGCACCAGGATCACGGCGACGGTCAGCGGTAGCACGAAGACGTTGGAGATCTGCGCCATGACCGTGACCGCGACCGGATTGCGGCCGCCCAGCGCTGGCACGATCAGGCCGAAGCCCGCCGCCGCCAGGCATATGAGACGGAAGGCCTTCGAGTGGGGCTCCATGTGGCCCACGCGGTAGTCTGAGATCAGCAGCGGCGCGACCATCAGAATCGGGAAGATCGAAGAGAGGCCCGCGCTGAGCGTGCCGGCCATGAAGAGGGCGACCGCGAACTTGCCCGCCACCGGTTCGAGCGTGTGGACCATGTCGAGGATCTTGACGATGTCTTTGCCGTGCGCGTAGAGCGCGCCGGCCGCGACGACCATGATCGCGCCGCTGATGACAAACATCAGCGAGGCGGAGACCAGCGAATCGAGGCTCTGCTGCTTGAGGTCGGCGGCGGTCAGGCCTTTCTCCTTGAGCAGCAACGGCCGCGTGACGAACGTGGGGGCCGCCATGGTGGTGCCGACGAAGGCCGCGATCATCAGCAGCGCGCCGGGTTCGTCCGGCACCGAGGGGAGCAAGGCTTGTTTGAGGATGGCGGGCGAGGGCCAGACCACGAACATGGAAACGATGAAGGTCAGGCCCATGAGCATGACGAAGAAGGCCAGCACCTTCTCGAAGAAGCTGTAGCGCCCGATCATGAGCAGGCCGTAGATCGCGCCGATCAGCACGACGGCGATGCCCAGCGTCGCGGCGTAGCTCTCCTTTGGCAAGGCGGGGAAGAACATGCCCAGCGTCTCATAGATCGCGCCCGACGAGAGCGTCAGGATGCCGCCGAGGCAGGTGTACTGGGCGGTCGCCACGCCGACGAGAATCAGGAGCGCCAGCGTCCGGCCGAACGGAAGGTGGCGCTTGATGGCGTGCAGCGCGGTCTCGCCGGTCACGGCGGCCATCCGGCCGTAGGCCTCCATCAGGACGCCGGAGAAGAGGCAGCTCAGGAAGAGCACCCAGACCAGCTGCAGGCCGTACTGGCTGCCGGCTTTGGCCATGGAGGTGACGCTGCCGGTGCCGATGGTGTAGCCGATGGCGAAGATGCCGGGCCCGAGAATCGCAAGTAGGCGCTTGAGTGTGTGCATGGAGACCTTTCTAACCGTGAAACACGTAAAACTTCATGAAATCAGTTCACTCCTTCTCGTAAACCATGCTGCCCGTTTCATTCATGCCGCGGTCCCTGTTTCAAGAAGATTCATGTGTTTCATGGTTTCAAACTGCGCAGGGCGGTGACGGTCTCGCGGCAGGCGTTGTAGAACAGGCCCACGTCCACTGAATAGGCGATGTACTGCACGCCCGCCGCGATCCAGCGCTGAGCCTGGGTCAGGGAGTCGGCGAAGACGCCGATCGTCTTGCCCTTGCGCTTGGCGACGGTGATGATCTCCTGCATCTTCTCGAGCACGCGGGGATCCTCGATCTGCCCCGGAATGCCCAGCGCCTGCGAGAGGTCGTACGGTCCGATGAAGAGGATGTCCACGCCGGGGACGTCGGCGATTTTCTCGTATTCGCCCAGGCAGGTGCTTTCGAGCTGGAGGATGACGAGGGCCTGGTTGGCAGCCTTGAAATAGGCGGCGCGGTCGAGCGCAGAATACTGTGCGGCGCGCACGAAGCGGCAGACGCCGCGGTGGCCGAGCGGCGCGAATTTCGCCGCGTCCACGACCGCCTCGGCGTCGGCCTTGGAGGACATCTGGGGAACCTGGACGCCGGCTGCGCCCAGGTCGAGCGGTTGCGACACGCTCTCGGCGGAACAGTCCCGCGTGCGCACGATCGGCATCACGCCGGAGACCTCGGCGGCGCGCACGAGGTTCTGCAGCGTCTCCAGGTGGATGGGGCCGTGCTCCATATCCAGGATGCAGAAATCGAAGCCCGCGTGCCCGATGACTTCGATGAATTCGGGCGCGGTGGTTTTGCAGAAAACGCCCATGAGGACGTCACCGGACTCCAGCCGGCTCCGCCACGTATTCGGAGAGGGTGTCATTGTATCGAAATCCTTTCTCAATCAGTCATTCTATTGGCGGACGCCTGATCCTTGGAGGGCAAGCGTCCCCGTGCGGTCACATGAGGCGCATGAGTGTGCCTCCGCCGTACCCCAAATACAAGAATTGACTGGGCGTCCGTGCGCCTTCGCTCACGCGCCAACAGTCGAGCAGGCCGTTGAAAGCGTCCGCTCCTCCGGCCACCCCGCCCAGCGCGAACCAGTGGCTCTGATGCCGCGC
This sequence comes from uncultured Lentisphaeraceae bacterium, assembly GCA_964579865.1. GTDB lineage: Bacteria > Verrucomicrobiota > Kiritimatiellia > RFP12 > UBA1067 > DAOPZC01. Next base: position 8,091 of record CAZOIS010000072.1, read on the forward strand.
AGCGGGATAGAATCGGTTGGCCACCGTGCCTGCCGGGACGCCGTCGACGAAGAGCGTCCACGTTCCGGTGTCGCCGAGCCGCGGCGTGAAGGTGAGGGCCAGATGGTGCCAGCCGCTCGCGAGGCGGGCGGCGTCAAAGGGAAAGGCCGCGTCTGCCACCGGGGTTTGAGCCGGCGTGCGGCAGAAGAGCCGGAACGCGGCCGAGCTGCCGCTTTTCGCGAGGGTCAGGCGCCAGCCGTAGCCGGCGTCAAAACGTGTGCCCGCCAGCGTTTGAACCTGACCGTCAACGCCTCCGTTCCAGAACATCCAGCCCTCGACGGTGAACGCCCGGTCGAGTTCGACGCGGTTGCCGAGGTTCTGTACGCGCAGGTAGTCTGACGAGAAGGCGGCTGACCCGGCGTTGGCGCGCGCATCGCCCGCGAAGTTCGTGCTCGTGTCCGGCGTCGGGACGAAGCGCTTGAACTGCGCCGTCGATCCGGTCGGCGCGTAGGCGTCCGGCAGGAATGAATAGCGGGGTTCGACCTGGCTCGTCGCGTCGAGGTGTGTGCCGTCGCTGTCGAGCTTCCAATACGCGACAGTCGAGGGGTCGGGCTGCGCGGGCGGTGCGCCGTGTGCGTTCAAGAACTGAGAGGGGGCGAGCGCGCCCTTGGTCAGACGTGCGCTGTCGATCGCGCCGATGAAGGAATTCGGCGACCAGGGGCGTCCGCCGATGTAGAGGCATGCCGGCGCGGAGCGGGTCGGCGTGACGCTGTTCTCGAGAGTGCCTTGCAGCACGCCGTTCACGTAGAGCGACCACGTCCCCTTTCCGACGGAGACGTCGTAGACCAGCGCGACATGGCGCCAGACGTTAAGCGTCTTGTCATCCGTCGCTCCGCCGAAGGCGACATCGTTCACCAGGTTTGCGTTGCCGGCGTAGAGGACGTAACCGTTGGAGCGGTAGGTGAAGTTGAGCGACATGCTTCCCGTCTGGAAGTTGGGGGAATCTCCTGTGCCGAAAAGCAGTTGCCAGCTCCCGGGGTTCTGGGTCCGGTAGAACCAGGCCTCCCACGTGAAGCTGTTCGTGTAGCAGAGCGTCTCGCGCAGTGTCTGGTCGGCGGTGGCGAGATAGGCGCGTGCGGCCGATGCCGAGGGCGTGTTGAAGACGAGGCTGCCGGAGTTGGTGGCGGGGTCGCCCTGAAAGGTGGCGGCCTCGTCGGGGTTGGAAATGGCGGCGTGATCCGCGTTGGCGGTGACCTTGTGGAGGGTCGTCAGCGGCGGGCTGAACGGCCAGTTGCCGGTCACGTCGGTCGCGTCGAGGTAGAGTCCGTCCGCCGAGTTGAGCGGCCAGAGCGCGAGCACGTCGGTCGCAGGCGCCGCGCCGTCCTCCGCGTTCAGAAACTGGCTCGGCGTCAGCGCCGTCTTGCAAACGCGCCAGCAGTCCAGAAAGCCGCAGAAGGTGTTGCCGTTGCTGACGCGCCCCGCGAGGTGGAAATACTCGGAAGAGGTGGTGCCGCTGCGCACGTGGCCATTAGTGACCGAACCTTGCACGATACCGTCGAGGTAACAGCGCCACACGCCTTGCGCCTGATCACCCGCGCCGGCATCGTAGACGAGCGCCACGTGTTTCCAGCGGTCGCCCCAGCTTTCGAGATCGCCGGAAAGCGGGGCGTCGCCCGCCAGAATGCCGGCGTCGTCTTCGGCGAAAATGACGAACTGTCGAAGGCCGCTGCTCTGTTTCTTGAGCGCGAAGGCCCAACCTTTGGTCGCGATGCGCGTGTTGGCGATGAACTGAATGTTGGCGTCATAACTTTGGCGCCGCGGGCAGAGCCATCCTTCGACCGTGAAGCTGTTGGTCACCTCCAGTTCCCGTCCGAGGTCCGCGACACGCAGGCAGGCTCCGGCCGCCTGGGCAAAGGCCGAGCCGGTGTTGCCGCCGGGCAGGCTGAGCGCGCTGTTCGGCGGCTGGCCTGCGAAGGCTTGTTCGGAGGAGGCCCGTATGGCGGTGGCGTGATTCGTGACATCGAGGCCGCTCGACAGGTGGGCTTTGCCGAGGAAGTCTCGCGCGTCGAGCGTGCCGTCCGCGCCGCTGTCCAGCCGCCAGTAAGCGACCGTGCGCGGCAGGGTTTCGGTTTCGGGCACAGCCGTGCCCGCGTTCAAGAAGGCGGCGGTGGCGAGCGCCGTGTCGGATACGCGCCAATAGTCCAGCTTGAGGGTCCCCGTGTTGCCGGTCGGCCGGCCCCCCAGCGAGAAGATCGCGTCAGAGGTGGCGAGCGTGACGGGACGGCTGGCGTTGGTGATCGCGCCGCACGACTGCGCGTCGACGAACAGTTTCCACACGCCCTGCTGGGCGGCCCCCGCGTCGCGGTCATAGGAGAGGGCGATATGGCGCCAGACGTTGGTCGAGGCCGGATCGTTTGACACGGGGAAGGCCTTGTCGACGATCTGGCCGTCGACGTAGAGGACCCAGTTGGTGCCGCCGTTTCGCAGCGAGAGAATCCAGCGGCCCGCGCCGCCCATGTGGTTGCCGACGAGGTAGTGCCAGGCGGTGCCGGGCGGATTGCTGGCGCGGTTGATCCAGCCCTCGACGGTGAAGCTGTTGGTGATGTTGAGGCGCGCGCTGACGGCGGTGTTCGTCAGGCAGTTCGCCGAGGGGCTGAGGCCCACGGCGGTCTGGTTGGTGGGGCTGGCCAGGAAGCCGCCGGTCGCATCGGGGTTGGGCGGCAGCGCCGACCAGCCGTCGGGTGCGGTTTCCGGCGCCGCGGATCCGCACAGCCTCAGGTCGTTCGCCGGGTCGAGCAGGCAGCGCGCGTTCAGCGCGTTGCCGTCCGCCTCATAGTCCAGTTTCCAGAGCGCGACCGTTTCGGCGCGAGCGGATACGGGGCCTGCGCCGAAAAGGAGAAAAAGAATGCCGAACGCCGAAGGTAAAGACTCAACTTTAAGCAAACTCCCGATGCGATTCATGATGCCGTACTCCTGTCGAACTGTGACTGTGCGCTGCTATTTGAACCAGTCTTCTCCGATGATCCGGCCCAAAAGATAGAACTTGTGGTCCGGGAACCAGAGCACGCCCTGTCCGTCTGCGAAGGTGTAGCTGGTGTAGAACGAGTTGCCGTTCTCGCGCTCCGCGAAGAGCTTGGGCGGCGCGAATTCGATGGGCTGTTCGGCGTTCGGGTTGAAGCGGCCGGCGATCAGGTAGAGCGGCCCGCGCTTCTGGTACTCGCTCTTGCCCTCGAAGTCGAAGGTGTTGTGGACGAGCGCGAAGTAGAAGCCGCTCGCGGCCTCGCAGCCCTTCCAGTCGTAGAGAGGACAAGGCGAGCGGGGATGCAGGTAGGGCGTGCCGCCGTCGCGGTCGAGCAGCGGCTTCGGTTGCGACCACGTCTCGCCGCCGTCGCGGCTCTGCGTCCAGAAGGGATGCCCCGCGCTGGTGCGCATCAGGCCGAAGAGCCGCCCGTCGGGCAGCTTGACGAGTCCGATCTCCTCTGCGGCGGCGCCGAACTTCGGATGCTCGACCTTGAGCGCCTTTTCGTTGATGGAGAAGAAGCTGAGCCGGATGGCGTCCACGGCCGGGTTGGCATCGATGTTGTCGAACTGCAGGAAGTCGAGCATGCAGCTGGCTTTGGCCTCGGCCGGGGCCTTGCCGTGGCGCGACACGCCGACGAAGTAGCGGCCCTCTTTGCCCAGGCGCAGCGGACGCTGCCAGTTGCACCAGCTCGGCGGGACCAGCGGGTCTTCGGGGTCGCGCAGCATGCGCGGCATCGCCACCATTTTCGGGGCGGACCAGGTGTCGCCCTTGTCGTCGGAGTACGCGCCGAACATCTGGCCGCAATGCGGGCCGCGGCTGGTGGTCTGCTGGTTCCAGAGGCAGTAGAGTCGGCCGGACGTGCTGAACATCGGCTGCTGCCAGCTCGCCAGCAGGGCGGGGTTCTTCTTGTTGGGCGAGCCGGCGAGCAGGACCGGCTCGCTCCAACTCTCGCCCTTGTCCGTGCTTTTCGAGAAGGCGATGTGCTGATCGATGTCTGCTTCTTTAGAGGCCTGCGTCCAGAAGGCGTAGAACGCGCCCTCGTGCGCGATCACCTGGAAATGGTCGTTGTAGGTGTCGCCGGGCTTCGCTGCGTCGCGCTTCGCCGGGTCGCGCGGCTGGTGCGGCACGAAGACCACGTAGTCGGGGCGGTTGATCAGGATGTCGCGCGCGTCTTCCTGCGCGTCGAGGCGCGTCGCGTCGTTCCGCAGCCCCTCCACGACGCGCGCGACCCGCGCGTTCGGCACGAAGAAGTCCTGGCCCGCGAGGTCGACGCCCGCGAGCACGGCCCACTTCTTGAAGGTGAAGCGCTCGCCCCGCTTGACCGGTTTCTGGTAGATGCGCACGACGTCGATCCGGTTCGAGCCGAAGAGCTGGAAGCTCAGCGGCGCCTGCACCCAGGTGAAGCCGAGGGCCTCCAGTTCGGCGGCGTTCGAGCAGGCCGCGCCCTTGATGTCGGGCGCCGGCGTGAGGACCGTGAGCAGGCCGTCCTTCGCGACGGTCAGCGGCTTGCCGCCGTCGATGGAAAGCGCGAGCACGGGCATGCCGCGGAGGCCGGCGGGCGGCTCGTGATAGAGGAACGCGCGGTCCGTGAAGACGGCTGCGCCCTTCTCGATGACCCCGGGCTGCGCGCCCGGCACCTTTTCGAACGCCGCGCCGTGTCCGGTCATGAACGCGCCTGCCGTGGTCGGTCCGCCCCATCCGGCACACGCGGTCAATCCCGCGAGCGCCGCCGTCTGTGCCAGCCGTTGTGTCATATGCATGAAAAAGGACTCCCGTTTATGAAGAGGTACGTGCCGCCGTCTGCCGCGCCTGCGCGTTTTGGAGAAAACTTCGCGATCCAAAAAACACCGGCTTTAATTACCTGTATACCGGTTTTTTATCAGAGAAAGGCGCGGGAAGTCAAGCGCAAAGGGAGGAGTCAGGAATGATCGGTGGGTGACCGGGGTACGAGCTTTTTCGTTTCTGATGAATGCGTGACGTAAAACCGGGGGTTCGGACAGCCTCGTCCCCCCGTCACCACCCGATGACGGGTTGGGATGTAGCCCGCCGCGCGGATTCAACAAAGTTGAACCTCAACCGCGGCGGCGTTTGGGATGGTCAGGCGGAGAGCCTTTCTGCTATCCTGAAAGGACAGAGCGGGCGGCGGAAACGGCCGCCCAAGGAGGACGCATGAAAATGGATCGCAGAGGTTTTCTCAGGGCGGCGGCATGGGCGGGCGGGTTGGCGGGCGCACTGACGCTGCCGGGGTGCGCAGCGTTTTCGGGTTTCGAAGAGCGGAAAGGCAAAAGCATGGTCGGGTTCCGCGCCGCGCCGCTCGAGAAGGTGCGCGTGGGACTCATCGGCGTGGGCCACCGCGGCTCCGGCGCCGTCGCACGGCTCGCCGGCGTGCCGGGGGTTGAGATCAAAGCCATCTGCGACCTCTACGAAGACCGCGTGGCGAAACAGGTCAAGGTGCTGGCCGACAAGGGGAAACCCGCCCCGACCCCGTACGCGGGTTCGCGGGACGAATGGCGGAAGCTTTGCGAGTCCAAGGAGATCGACCTGGTCTACATCTGCTCGCCCTGGCTCTGGCATACCCCGATGGCCGTCTACGCGATGCAGTGCGGCAAGCACGCGGTCACCGAAGTGCCCGCCGCCATGACCATCGAGCAGTGCTGGCAACTGGTCGACACGTCGGAGCAGACGCGCCGCCACTGCATGATCCTCGAAAACTGCTGTTACGGCTTCAACGAAATGCTGGCCTTGAACCTCACCCGCAAAGGCGTGCTGGGCGATCTCGTGCACGGCGAAGCCGCCTATATCCACGATTTGCGCAAGAGCAAGCTGAACGAGGAGAAGGAAAACGGCTATCAGGGGCAGTGGCGGCTCGAATGGTCCAAGCAGCACACCGGCAACCCGTATCCCACCCACGGCCTTGGCCCGATCTGCCAGTACATGGACATCAACCGCGGCGACCGCTTCGAGTATCTGACCTCGGTGAGCAGCGGACAGTTCGGCCTGGGCCTGCTGGCGGCGGAGAAGTACGGCAAGAACAGCCGCCAGGCCAAAACGCCCTACAAGCTGGGCGACATGAACACCACGGTCATCAGGACCTACCGCGGCCGGACCATCATGGTGCAGCACGACACCACCAGCCCGCGGCCCTACAGCCGCCTCAACCTGATCTCCGGCACCAAGGGCATTCTGGCGGACTACCCGCTGCGCGTGGCGCTCGAGCCCAAGACGCACGAGTGGATGGGCGACAAGGAGCTGGAGGAGTTGAAGGCCAAGTACGTCCACCCGCTGTGGGACAAGAACGGCGAGTCGGCCAAGAAGGTCGGCGGCCACGGCGGCATGGACTTCCTGATGGACCTGCGGCTTTGCCACTGCCTACAGAACGGGTTGCCGCTCGACATCAGCGTCTACGACGCCGCGCTCTGGAGCTCGATCGTCGAGCTCAGCGAGCGCTCGGCGGAGCGCAGCGGCGCGTCGGTGGCGATTCCCGACTTCACGCGCGGCGGCTGGAAAACAGCGGATCCGCTCGGCATCGTCACGGTGTGAGCGGGACAAGGCAGAGGCCGTCCCGGCGGCCTGCGAGAAAGGCCGATGCCTGCGCGACGGCCGACGCGGCCATGCGGGCGTTGGCCTCTTGCGTGTTCGAGCCGCAGTGCGGCGAAAACACCATCGTCGGCAACGTGCGCAGGTCCTTGTCCGGCGCGACGGGGCAATACGGCTCGTGGGTGAACACGTCGGAGGCCGCGCCCGCGAGGTGTCCGGAGGCCAAGGCGTCGTAAAGCGCCGCCTCGTCTACGATGCCCCCGCGGCTCGCGTTCACGAGCACGCTGCCGGGCTTCATCCGCGCGAGCTCCCGCGCGCCGATCAGGTTGCGGGTCTCCGGCGTCAGCGGCAGGTGCAGGCTCACGATGTCGGCCTGCGGCAGCAGTTCGGCCGGATCCTGCGAATAGGTCTCGATGCCGAACGTCTCGTGCAGCGCCGCGCGGGTGAGTCCGCTCTTGGCGATCCACTCCGCCTCGGGGCTCCGGGCGCTTGCCAAGATCCGCATGCCAAAGCCCTGATGCAGCATGCGCGCCACCTTCAGGCCGATCTTGCCGCCGCCGATGAGCAGCGCACTCTTGCCGCGCAGCTCGCGGCCGCGCAGCGGGACGAACCCGCCGCGTCGCACCGTCTCGTCGAGCTGCGGCGTGTGGCGCATCAGCGCTCCGATCAGAAAAACCGTCAGCTCCGCGACGCTGGTCTGGATGTCCACCGGCGTGTTGACGAGCGTGAGTCCCGCGGAGCGCGTGTAGGCTTTGTTGATGCCGTCGGTGCCGAAGCCGAAACGCACGACGAGCGCGCCGCTTTCTCCCGCGTTGCGGGCGAGCGCGTCGTAGAGCGCGTCGCGGTACGGCGCGACGCCGAGCACGACGCAGCGGCAGCCGGTTTCGCGGACGAGCGCGGCGAGCGCCGCCTCATCCGCGGGCGCGGGCTGGCAGTCCAGGCCGGGGGCGGACGCGAAGAGGTCGGACGCTTTGTCGTATTCGGCTTGGGTGACGAGGATGGGGGTCGTGTTCATAGAGAGCTCCTGTTCGTGATAACGCGTGGCGGTTTGCTGAAGCTCGGGAAGTCCGGCGACGGCAAAACGTTTTCCGTGGGCCAGCCGGTTTTGACCGGCGCGGCGATGAGGGAGAGCATGGGCCGGATGTCTTCGGCGGACAGACCCTTTCCTCTGCCCGTGCCGTCGCGTGCGACTTGCCCAAATTCATCCCCTTCGCCCTTCATTTTAGACCTGAGAGGACCTTCACAACCGCCGGACTTCCGCGGTGCTTTGCAACGTCAAGCGGAGTTTCACCGCGATCGTCTTTCGCTTGAACATTGGCCCCGACGGACACGAGGTATTTGACGACTTCGGCGTCATAGTTCAAGTACGTCGCGTTATGGAGCGGGGTTTGGCCTTCGTTGTCTTTCGCGTTCACATCCGCCCCCAGGGAAACGTAGTACTTGGCAAGTTCAAGGTTCCGGGCGCCTTCCCAATGGAGCGGGGTACTGCCGCGGTCGTCCTTGGCCCGCACATCCGCACCCAAGGAGACGACGTATTTCGCGACCGCAAGGGTTCGCGCAGCATGGAGCGGCGTCGTTCCGTGCTTGGTTTTCGCGGTGGCGTCGGCACCCTTGGAAACCAAGAATGCGGCGGCTTCAACCGTACGCGCCTCGTGGAGCGGCGTTCTGTCCAACGTGCTTTCCGCGTGGATGTCCGCGCCCTGCTCGACGAGGAATTTAACAACGTCCAAATTGTTCCGGTTCCCGGCGGCGGAAATGAGCGGGGTCTCGCCCCATTTGCTCTTCGCATGGATGTCCGCCCCGCGTGAGACAAGGAACCGGGCGACTCCGGCATCCTTGTTGTACGCCGCCGCATGGAGCGGGGTCCGCCCGTCGTCGGCCTTCGCATGGATATCGGCACCTTGGGAAACAAGGTATCGGATGACATCGGCGTTCTTGCTGAACGCCGCATGGAAAAGCGGGGTTCCCCCTCCGGCATTGTCTTTCGCATTGACGTCGGCCCCTTTTTCGACGAGATACTTGACCGTGTCCAGGACGAGGGCACTCGGCGCGTTTTCGTCCAGTATCCCGTACAGATGCACGAGCGCGGCCTTGCCGTGTTCCGCGATCAATCTGTCGGCCTTAGTCCGGTCTACCGTAAACAGGTTTGCGAAACACGCGACCATCTCCGCGTTCCCTGTTCTTTTGGCGATGTCAGGCGGCGTCTCGCCCTGTTTGTTTTTCGCGTTGAGATCGGCTCCCTTCGAAACGAGGGGCATGACGAGTTCGGCCTTGCCGAACTCCGCCGCCGCATGGAGCGGGGTGTTGCCGCCGTTGTCTTGCGCATGAACATCGGCGCCTTTGCGAAGAAGGAGACCGGCGACATGAACGTCCCTCGCCGCATGGAGCGGGGTTTGTCCCTCGCCGGCCTTCGCGTTGATGTCGGCACCCTTGGCGACGAAATAGTTCACATAGTCGAGGGCGAGCCCCTTTTCGCGCGCGTCGGCGGCAGTTCCTTGCAGGTAATGCGCGAGCGAGGCTTTCCCGTATTTCCCGATAACCGCGTCGGCTTTCGCCTGGTCGATGGTGAACCGATCCGCAAAGTGCTCGATGATATCCGTTTTCCCCATGCGTTTTGCAATGTCAATCAGCGTCTCGCCGCTTCGGGTTCTCGCATAAACATCCGCCCCTTTCGCGACAAGGAATTTGGCAGCCTCGGGGTTCTTGTTCCACCCCGCCGCCTGATGGAGCGGGGTTTGGCCGAAACGGTCTTTCGCGTTGACATCTAACCCAAGGGATACGAAGTATTGGATGACTTCGGCGTTCGTGTTGTTCCCCGCCGCTATACGGAGCAGGTCGTTGCCGCATTCGCCTTTCGTATGGACATCCGCCCCTTGGGTGACAAGGAATTTGGCGACGTCGATGCCGCTTTCGTTCATCGCCGCATAATGGAGCGGGGTGCGGCCCTCCTTGTTCTTCGCAAGAACATCCGCCCCTTTCGAGACAAGGAATTTGGTGATCTCGGCGTTCTTGTTCTCCCGCGCCGCCGCATGGAGCAGGGTGTCGCCGTTATCCTCTTTCGCATGGACGTCCGCCCCTCCCCGCTCGACGAGGCATTTGACAACGTCCGCGTTCCTGTCATACCTCACCGTCTCATGGAGCAGGCTTCGGCCAAATTTGTTTTTCCCGTTGGCATTCGCCCCGTGCGAAACGAGGTGCCGGGTGGCTTTGAGGTTCCCGTACGCTGCCGCCGCAAAGAGCGGGGTTTCGCCGTGGTTGTCCTTGGCATCGACATCCGCCTCCGCGAAAACGAGGTAGCGGACGCTTTCATCGCCGCTGCTACGCTGCTGCGTCGCCCAGTGGAGCGGGGTCTTGCCCTCTTTATCTTGCGCCTCGACGTCCGCCCCTTCGGACACGAGGAATTCGATGACGTCGACGTTATCGTTTCCCGCCGCCCAATGGAGCGGGGTCTCGCCGTTGTCGGTCTTCTCATTTACACTTGCCCCTTTGGCGACGAGGCGCTTGACCACGTCGAGGTTGCCGTTTTCCGCAGCCCGGTGGAGCAGGGTTCGGCCGTTCTTGTCCTTCGCGTGGACATCCTCACCGAAGGACGCAAGGTAGTTGACCACTTCGGCGTTGCCGTTGTTCGCCGCCGCAAGATCGAGCGGGGCCTGGCCTTTACCGTCTTTCGCCTGGACATCCGCCCCGAGTGAAACGAGATACTTGGCGACCTCAAGGTTCTTATTCTGTGCGGCGAAATGGAGCGGGGTCTGCCCTTCCACAAGGACATAACGATCACTTCTTTCGGTTTTCACATGGATATCCGCCCCGATGGACACGAGATAAGTGATTATTTCAAGGTTCGCTTTTTTCGCCGCATAATGGATCGGGCGTTTTCCGTCGTTGTTCTTTGAGTGGACATCCAGCCCTAATGAAACAAGATGTTTCAAGACCTCGACCTTTCGGCTGTATATTGCCGCCTGATGGAGCAGGGTGTCGCCGTCCTTGTTTATCGCATGAATGTCCGCACCCAGAGAGACGAGGTAGTTGATGAGTTCGATAGCTTTGTCGTTGCCCACGGCGTAATGGAGTGGGGTGCCGCCGCCGCTGATGTCGGTTTTCGCGTGAATGTCCAGCCCGAGGGAGACGAAATACTTGACGACGTCAAGGTTGGGATTGCGCTGTGCCGCATGATGTAGCGGGGTGGTTCCGTGTCTATCTTTAACACGGATGTCCGCCCCCTGGGACACGAGATACTTGATGATTTCGAGATTTGAATTTTTCTGCGCCGCACAGCAGAGCGGGGTAGGGTCGCCATCGTCGTGCGCATTGACATCCGCCCCTTGGGACACAAGGTATTTGATGATCTCGATGTTTCCGCTCCCTTCCGCCGCCGCATGGAGCGGGGTCTGGCGGTATGTATTTTTCGCATGAATATCCGCCCCATTTGAAACGAGGAGCTTGACGGTTTCGAAATCTTTGCCTTTCGCTAGCGCCTCATGGAGCGGGGTCGTGCCGTAGCTGTCCTTCGCGTTGACATCCGCCCCGCCGGCGATGAGGAGCCCGGCGATTTTGGCGGATATTTTCGAGCCTTTATCCCTCCACCGCATCAGATAAACGAGCGGGGTGTCGCCGTATTTGCTCTTCGCGTCAACATCGGCCCCTTGGGAGACGAGGAATTTGACGGTTTCGCCGTCGCCGTCTTTCCCCGCCGCAAAATGGAGCGGAGTAAAATGGTTGTTGTTCTTCGCGTTGACCTTTGCTCCCAAGGAAACGAGGAGCTTGACGATTTCGACGCCCCCGTTGTTGATCGTCGCCCAATGGAGCGGGGTGTTGCCGACGTTGTTTGGGTTCGCCTCAATATCCGCCCCTTTGGAATGAAAATATGTCACGGAGCGGCGGACAAGCCCGTTGCGCAGGTCCCGCCGGTTTTCCCACAGGTATTGCCCGATGGCGTTTTTCCCGTGTTTTGCGATGTAGCCATCGGCCGCCACCTGTTCCGCAACGGTCAATATGGGGCCGGCTTCCGCTTGTTCTGCGGCTTCTTCTGCTCCGATTAAGGGAGACAGCGCGAGGCAACAGAGGCAAGGGCCGATGAGGGTGTTCACGATCCGTTTGTGAAGCGTGAATCTCGTTTGCATCATAAAATTTCCCGGAGACCAACGATTGGATGGTGCGTTTTGGATAAATCGGTCACAAACCTTATAACAAGGTTGCGGACAGGATATCCCATTTCTGTATCCATGTAAATTCGAGGCACGGTTTTTCGCTCCGGGGAGATGATCCGTTCCGGTGATGGCCGGGGGAGAGAGAGGCTCGCCTGACCGCGCGCGACGGAACAGGCGCCGGCACTTATTTCAAGAGCGCGCGGCAGCCGCTCATGATGAGCTGCGTGTCGAGGCTGCAGCCGATGAAGCGGTAGCCGGCGGCGATGCGCTCGTCGATGCGTTTACGTTCGGGCGGCACCACGTGGTAGCCGGGGGCGACGCCTTGGCGCTTGCAGGCCGCGAGGATCTTCTGCTCGGCCGCGAGCACGCGCGGGTCGTCGAGCTGGCCCGCGATGCCCAGCGAGGCGGAAAGATCGTACGGGCCGATGAAAGCCGCGTCGATGCCGGGCCGGGCGAGGATCTCATCGGCGCGCTCGGCGGCGAGGTAGTGCTCCAGCATGACGGCGACGAAGACCTCGTCGTTGTGGCGGCGGAGGTAATCGGCGAAGTCGCGGCCGTAGTCGAGGGCGCGTGAGAGCGAGGTGCCGCGGTTGCCCTGCGGCGGATAGCGCACGGCGGCGGCCATCGTGTCGGCGTCGTCCGGAGACATGACGCTCGGCACGATCACGCCTTTCGCGCCCGCGTCGAGCACGTGCTTCGCCAGCACGGGGTTGACGCCGTCGAGGCGCACGAAGAGGTCGCAGCCGGAAGGCCGCAACGCGCGTTCGATCTCCTCGATCTGCGGGAGGGTGACGGCCGCGTGCTCCATGTCGACGGCGATCCAGTCGAAACCCTCGCCCGCCATGAGTTCGGCGATGGCGGGGTGCGGAATCAGCATCCAGCCGCCGAGCGCGCATTCGCCGTTGCGGATCTTTTGTTTGGTCTTGTTCATGCGGCTAGTCCTTGGCGGGCGCGGGTGGCGCGATCCTCTTGCCGAGCAGGAAGAATTTGCGCTCCGGGTACCACAGCACGGGGTTGCCGTTGCGGACGGTGAAACTCGAATAGAGCGCGAGGTCGAGGCGGCCGTTGGTGCCGGGCTTGCCGAGGCTGACGCCGTCGTGGTCAAAGAAGAGCTGCGGTTCGTCGAACCAGACCGGCTGCTCCGCGCCCGGCTTGAAGGTGCCCCGCACGAGATGGATCGGCCGGCGGTGGAAGCCGGTGTCCTCGGGCCCGTAATTTTTGTAATGCCCGTCGTGGTTATGGATGAAGAGCACGTAGCGGCCGCTGCCCGCGGTGTTGCCGCCCACATCGTACATCGGACAGGGCGAAAGCGGGTGCGGGAGCGGCGCGCCGCCGTCTTTGCGCAACAGCGGACGCGGCGGCGTCCAGGTTTCGCCGGTGTCGGCGCTCACGCTCCAGTAGGGGCTGCCGGAGGCGGTGCGCATCGTGCAGAAGAGGCGGCCGTCGGGAAGCTTCACGACCGTCGGTTCCTGGCAGGCGCTGACCTCGGGATGGCCGGGGTAGGGCACGCTGAGGGCCTTGTCGTTGAAGGCGAACCAGCTGATCGTGATGTCTTTCGGCTCCGGGTTGCCGTCGATGTTCTCGAAGCGCATGAACTCGACGTGCGAGTCGGCGGAGATCCACGCCTTGGTCGGATTCGGGGTGACCGCGAAGCTGGTCCAGCGCGTGATGCCCGCGAAGTATTTGCCGTCCTTGCCGAGCCGGTTGGGTTTCTGCCAGCAGAGGATGTTCGGCGGCATCGTGGGGTCGGGGTTGTCGCGGATGCTGCGCCGGAGCGGGACGTTTTGCGGGGCGGACCACGTCGCGCCGTTGTCGTCGCTGAAGATGCCGTGGAGCCAGC
>CAZOIS010000073.1:0-21368 GCA_964579865.1 uncultured Lentisphaeraceae bacterium
GAACCACTTCTGCATGTTCTGCGAGAAAAGCGGCAACTGCGAGCTGCAGGCCATGGCCTACCGCTTCGGCATCACCGCGCCTCAATACCCCTACCAGTTTCCGGAAAAAGCGGTCGACGCCTCCCATCCGGACATCATGCTCGACCACAACCGCTGCATCATGTGCGCCCGCTGCGTCCGCGCCTCCCAGGAGCTTGACGGCAAAAACGTTTTTCAGGCCGTCGGGCGCGGCTTCAACCGCAGGATCGGCGTCGACGGCGAAAAGGCGCTGTGCGACACCGACATGTCGGCCAAAGACCGCGCTGCCGACGTCTGCCCCGTCGGCTGCATCATCAGAAAACGGGTCGGCTTCAAAACCCCTATCGGCCAGCGCTGCTACGACAAGCAGCCGATCGGCACCGAGATCGAAACGCGTAGCACGCCGTAAAAATACGGGAGCGCAAACGCCATGACAAAACCCAGAGTCGCCACGACATCGTTGGCCGGATGCTTCGGCTGCCACATGTCCCTGCTCGACATCGACGAGCGCATTTTCGAGCTGGTTGAAAGGGTGGATCTCGACCGCTCACCGCTCGACGACATCAAGCACATCTCCCAGCGCTGTGCCATCGGGCTGATCGAAGGTGGATGCTGCAACGAAGAGAACGTCCACGTGCTCCTTGAGTTCCGCAGGCTGTGCGACACACTGGTTTCGGTCGGCGACTGTGCGACCATGGGCGGCATCCCCGCGATGCGAAACAACATCCCGCTTCAGGGCTGCATCGACGAGGCCTACCGCAACGGCGTGACGGTTTACAACCCTCATGATGTCTCGCCTCATGACCCCGAATTGCCTCTGTTGCTGAACCGGGTTTATCCATGCCACGAGGTGGTCAAGATCGATTACTTCTTGCCGGGGTGTCCCCCGTCCGCCGACATGCTGTGGGCGGCCATCACGGCACTGATCGCGGGCAAGCCGGTCGAACTGCCTTACGAACTGCTGAAATACGACTGACGGGAGACGCCATGAGTGAACTGACACGGAGAATCACGATCGATCCCGTCACCCGTGTGGAAGGCCACGGCAAGGTGACCATCCTACTCGACGGACAAGGGCGCGTCCGCGATGCGCGCCTGCACATCGTCGAGTTTCGAGGATTCGAGCGCTTCGTCCAAGGGCGGCCCTATTGGGAAATCCCCGTGTTGGTGCAGCGCCTGTGCGGCATTTGTCCGGTCAGCCACCACCTTGCTGCCGCCAAGGCGATGGACGGAATCGTCGGCGTCGACAACCTGACGCCGACGGCGGACAAAATCCGTCGCCTCATGCATTACGCACAGATTTTCCAGAGCCATGCGCTGCACTTCTTTTATCTTGCCTCACCCGATCTGCTGTTTGGTTTCGACGCCGAGCCAACCGTGAGCAACGTCATCGGCGTCGCAAAAAAGCATCCCGAGCTGGCCGCGCAGGGCGTGACGATGCGCAAGTTCGGCCAAGAGATCATCAAAGCCACTGCCGGAAAAAAAATCCACGGCACCGGCGCGGTTCCCGGAGGCGTCAACAAGAGCCTTTCAAAAGAAGAGCGAGAACTGTTTTTACGGGATATCGATCAGATGGTCGCAGGGTGCCGAAACGCTCTTCAGATTGCCAGAGACTATACGCTTGACCATCTGGCGGAATTATCTGAGTTCGGCGCGTTCGATTCAATTCATGTGTCGCTCGTGCGCGACGACGGCGCCATGGACCTCTATCACGGCAACCTGCGAGCGATCGGGCCAGGCGGGCAGATCATTTTCGATCAGGTCAATTATCAAAAATATTTTGACTTCCTTGCCGAAGAGGTCAAGCCTTGGTCCTACATGAAGTTCCCGTTCATCTCCAAGCTGGGCCCCGAGGCGGGCTGGTACCGCGTGGGGCCGCTGGCTCGAATCAACGCGTGCGACTTCATTGACACGCCAGAGGCGGAAGCCGCCCGCAAAGAGTTCAAAGCGCACACCCACGGCAAGCCGAACCCCCTCACGATGGCCTACCACTGGGCGCGCATGATCGAGCTCCTGCACGCGGGCGAAAAGATCAAGGCCTTGCTCTCAGACCCGGACCTGCAAGGCAACGACTTGATGGCCGCGGGCGAACGGCGCGAGGAATCCGTCGGGGTGATCGAGGCGCCGCGCGGCACGCTCATCCACCACTACCGCGTAGACCGGCATGACCAAGTCACAATGGCGAATCTGATTGTCTCGACCACGCACAACAACACGCCGATGAACCGCGCGGTGACCGACGTCGCAAAAAAATATCTTTCCGGCACAACGATCACGGAAGGCCTCCTCAACCGAATCGAGGTCGCCATCCGCGCCTACGACCCTTGTTTATCATGCGCGACCCATGCGCTGGGCCAGATGCCGCTGCTGGTGGAGCTGCGGGATGGGGAAGGCCATCTGATCGACCGGAAGAACTCGGAATGAAAATCGAAAACGACATTCGCATCCTCGTGATCGGATACGGCAACCCGGGACGCAGGGACGACGGACTTGGCGCCGCTTTCGCAGAGCGTATCCAGGCCTTGGAGCTGCCGGGCATCGCCGTTGACGCCGACTATCAGCTCACCGTCGAAGACAGCGCGGCCATTGCCCTGTGCGATGTCGTCCTGTTCGCCGACGCATCCGTAAACGGGCCAGAGCCCTTCGAGCTGACGCCCGTGCAGACGCCCCCGTGTGTCACAACGGGGTTCAGCACACACGGCCTGTCGGCTGGGGCCTTGCTCAAACTGAGCAGCGAACTCTTTGGCTTTTCGCCGAAGGCTTTTCAGCTGGCGATACGCGGATACGACTTCGGCGGCTTCGGCGAACAACTGTCCGCACGCGCCCAGGGCAACCTCGAAGCCGCCGTCGCGCATCTCATCCCGCTGATTCAAGCCGGCTTCCAACGGTTATCATGACACCGTCCATGTGCTGATCGGCGGAGTCGCGCTTCACCCAGACGAACGAAAACGCAGATCGCCCGTCACCGGCGTAAGCCGAAGGCGGGCGACCTTTCCGAATTGACGTTTCTACTTTGTTTTTCCGGCGTAACGCGTGTGCAAGAGATGATGCGATTTCTCGCCGAGAGGTTTGCCCAAAAACTCTTTATAAAGCGTCTGGACATCCGGGTTCTCGTGCGATTTGCGCATCTTCTTGCTCTCGTCTTCGCTGTAGATTGCCGCGATGCGCTTGAGGCGCACCGCGTCGTCAGTGAAACGCGGTTGGCCGCCGCCGCCGATACATCCGCCGGGGCAGGTCATCACTTCGATGAAGTGATAGGGCGATCCGTTGGCCTTGATGTGCTCCAACAGGCGCCGCGTATTGCCTAACCCGTGCGAGACCGCAATCCTCAGCTCCACGCCTTCGAGGAACGACCACTCGGGCTTCGTGCCCGTGACCGTCAGCGAGGCTTCCTTCACGCCGCCCAAGCCGGCGATCGCGCTCACGTGCAGATTTGCCACCGGCAACTCGCGGCCGGTCACAATCTCGTAGGCCGTCCGCAACGCAGCCTCCATCACGCCGCCCGTGTTGGCAAAGATGTCCGCGGCGCCAGACGAAAGGCCCAGCGGCGCGTCCATGGCCTCTTCCGGCAGCGCGCGGAAGTCGATGCCGGCCTCCTTGATCATCTTCGCCAGTTCGCGTGTGGTGAGCACATAGTCGACGTCCCGCACGCCGCTGGCCGTCATCTCGGGCCGCTGCGCTTCGAATTTCTTTGCCGTGCACGGCATCACCGAGACGACCACGATCTCTTCGGGTTTACGTCCGATCTTCTGCGCATAGTAGGTCTTTGCGACAGCGCCGAACATCTGCTGCGGTGATTTGCAGGTCGAGATATTGGGCAGAAACTGCGGGAAGTAATACTCCGCGAAGTTGATCCAACCGGGCGAACAGCTCGTGAACATCGGCAGCGCCACAGGCTGTTTGTCGACCAACGCCTTCCTCAGACGCGTCAGCAGTTCCGTACCCTCCTCAAGGATCGTAAGGTCGGCGGTAAAGTTGGTGTCAAAGACCCCGTCGAATCCAAGCCTCCGCAAGGCGGCAACCATCTGGCCGGTCACGCGCGTGCCCGGCGCGTATCCGAAGCACTCGCCCAGCGCAGCGCGGATGGCCGGCGCGGTCTGCACGATCACGTGCAGATGCGGATTCTCGATCGCCTTCCACACGTCGGGGATGCAGGTCTTCTCGACGATTGCTCCTACCGGACAGATGGCCGCGCACTGGCCGCACTGGACGCACGCCACGCCTTCCAAGTCACGCGTAAAGGCCGGGCCGATCATCGTCTGGAAGCCCCGTCCCTGTGGAAACAGCGCCCCCACGCCTTGCACCTCGCCGCAGACGGAGACGCACCGTCGGCACTTGATGCACTTGGCGTTGTCACGCACCAGCGCCGGCGTGGAACCGTCTCGGTGTGCCTTGGCCTTAATCCCTTGGAAGGGAACCGTGGAGACGCCCATCGCGTCAGCCAGCGCGCGCAGCTCGCAATCCCCGCTGCGGTCACAGGTCGGGCAGTTGCCGTCATGCTCGGACAGCAACATTTCGACCACCTGCCGACGCGCGTCCCTCGCCTTCGCGCTGTGCGTGCGCACGACCATGCCCTCGCTGACCGGCGTCGAGCAGGCAGCCATCAGGGTGCGGGCACCCTCAACCTCGACCAGGCAGACCCGGCAAGCGCCGATCGCATCGCGGTGCTCCATGTTGCAGAGCGTCGGGATCTCAACCCCGGCCTGACGCACAGCCTGGAGAATGGTGACCCCGTCGGGCACCTGAATTTTCTGGGAATTCAACGTCACGTTCATGATGATTCTCCATTTACGCGTGGTCACACGGTTGCTTGCCGTAGTCGCAACGCAGGCAACGCTTGGCCTGGCGCAACGCCGTGTTTTCGTTCCACGGCTGTTCCACTTCCGTGAAATTCTGCCGACGCTTCTCCAGCGCGATCGTCTGCAGGCGCTCCCTCGCATACGTGACAGGATCGGCATTCGGATCGAACGCCGCGCCCGCGTCCTTATAGCCACGCCAGAAGGCGTGCTCGGCCCCCGACAGCAACTTGTCCATCGCAACCGCCGTCCGCTCGCCCGCCGCGATCGCCTCCACCACCGACGACGGTCCGGAGACGGCATCGCCGCCGGCAAAGAGCCACGGTACGGAGGTTACGCCCGTCCGCGAATCCGCCTTGATCCATCCGCGCTCGGTGCGGTCCACCTCCACACCACCGGACAGCGTCTTGACGTCCAGCGCCTGTCCGATGGCCACGATGATCTGATCCACGGGAATGACCTCGCCCGCCACGTCTGACGCGTCCTCGGGACGACGCCGTCCGGACCTGTCGAACTCGCCGAGTTTCATCGCGTGGCAGCGCACTCCCGTGACCCGGCCGTTTTTAACGTCGAAGGATTCCGGATGAATCAGCGTGCGCAGCGTCACGCCCTCCTGCAGCGCCTCCTCGATCTCCTCGGCATAAGCGGGCATTTCCTCGCGTGTGCGCCGGTAGAGCACTGTCACGCTCTCGGAACCCAAGCGGATGGCGGTGCGCGCGGCGTCGATCGCCGCATTTCCTCCGCCGATCACCGCCACGCGTTTTCCGACCGGCACGGAGCCGCGAATATTATATTGTCGCAGGAAATGCATCGCCTCCGTCACCCCCTGCGCATCAGAACCGGGCACATCGAGCGACACGCCCAAGGCCGCGCCTACCGCCAGGAAGACCGCCTCATACCCCTTCTCTTTCAGTTCGGACAAGGTGAAATCGCGCCCCAGAGCCCTCCCGGTCTCAAGATTCACGCCGAGGTGCTCGATCATGCGGACCTCGCGGGCCAACTCTTCACGCGGCAGACGGTATGCCGGAATCGCCTGCACCAGCATACCGCCGGGCCGAGGTTCCGATTCGAAAACATCGGGCTTATACCCCATCCTCGCCAGGAAATAGGCGCACGAGAGTCCTGCGGGGCCCGCGCCGACGACCGCGATCTTCCGCTTCGCGTTCGTTGCGTTCTCCCGGACCTCCGGCACCTGCACGGTGACCTCCTGATCGACCATGAACCGTTTGACGCCGCGGATCGACACCGGCTCGTCCAGCGACGCGCGACGGCACTTCTCTTCGCAGGTGTGGAAGCAGACGCGAGCGCACACCGATGCGAACGGATTCTTCTCGCGATGCAGCCGGAGCGCCTCGGCATACCGTTTGTCGCCGACCAGCGACACGAACCCCGGCACGTTCACGCCCGCGGGGCACGCGCTCAGGCACGGCGCGCGGACCAGTTCCGCGCAGACACCTGCGCGACAGTGGCGGTCGCGGATATGCTCCTCGTACTCGTGCCGGAAATGCCGGATCGTCGAAAGCACCGGATTGGGCGCGGTCTGTCCGAGACCGCACAGCGAAGAGGTCTTGATGAAGGTCCCCAGTTCGATGAGACGTTCGATGTCCCCCTCCTCGCCTTTGCCCGCGCAGATGCGCTCAAGAATCTCAAGCATGCGACGGGTCCCGACCCGGCAGGGCACGCACTTGCCGCACGACTCTTCCTGGACGAACTCGATGAAGAACCGGGCGACGTCCACCATGCAGGTGTCTTCGTCCATCACGATCAGGCCGCCCGACCCCATGATCGCTCCGAGGTCGGACAGCGTCTCGTAGTCCAGCGCCACGTTCAGGTTCTCGCGCGGAATGCAGCCGCCAGACGGCCCGCCGATCTGAGCCGCCTTGAAGTGCCGGTTGTTGCGGATGCCGCCGCCGATATCGAAGATCAGCTCGCCCAACGGGGTGCCGATCGGCACTTCGACGAGCCCCGTGTTGCGCACTGCACCAGCCAGCGCAAAAACCTTCGTCCCCTTGCTTTTGGGCGTCCCCAGTGACGCATACCACGCGCCGCCGTTCAGCAGAATGGCAGGGACGTTGGCGTAGGTCTCGACGTTGTTGAGCACCGTCGGGCGTCCCCACAGCCCCTTGTGCGCCGGGAAGGGCGGGCGCGGACGCGGCTCGCCGCGCTTACCCTCGATCGAAGCCATGAGTGCCGTTTCCTCGCCGCACACGAAGGCCCCCGACCCCATCCGGATCTCCAGGTCAAACGAGAACGGCGTCCCAAAAATATTCTGTCCCAAGAACCCGCAGGCCCGCGCCTGAACGATGGCCGTCGAAAGCCGCTCGACCGCCAGCGGATATTCGGCCCGCACATAGACATAACCCTGGGGTGCGCCGACCGCGAAAGCCGCGATCGCCATACCCTCGATCACGCTGTGAGGATCGCCTTCCAGGACGCTACGGTCCATGTAGGCGCCGGGGTCGCCTTCATCGGCGTTGCACAGCACATACCGCATGCCGTCCTGCGTCTGGCTGGCGAGATGCCATTTGAGCCATGTCGGGAAACCCGCTCCGCCGCGCCCGCGCAAACCCGAAGCATTCATTTCCTCGATCACGGCGGCAGGCGCCATTTCCGTCAGCACTTTGGCCAACGCCGCATAGCCGTCCCGCGCGACATAGTCGCCGATCCGCTCGGGATCGATCCAGCCGCAGTTGCGCAACACGATCTGCGTCTGGCGCCTGAAGAAGTCGATGCTTTCACGGCACGGCGCAGGCGTTTTTCCCGCCGGGTCTTTGACCAATAACCGCTCGACCCGCTTTCCTCCGCAGATATGCGAAGCCACGATCTCGGCGGCGTCATCCGGCTTGACCCCCTGGTAGAACGTCCGGTCTTCGCCCACCAACACCACGGGGCCGATCACGCAGGGCCCCATGCAGCCGGTCTCGACCAGCGCGACCTGATCCCCAAGCCCCTCTTTCTCCAACGCGGCACGCAGCGCATCGCGCACCTCTTTCGCTCCGGAAGCCAAGCAGCTGCCGCCGAAGCACACGAGGATCAGACGGGGCTTGCCGTCCTTATCTACTGCGGCGGACTTTTCAGCCCGCATCTGCTCGCGCAACGCCGCCAGATCGGCGACGCAACCTATCTTCGTCAAAGCGGAGGCGTTCATGCGTGCTCCTTTTCCCCGGCCAGGGAGGCGCCGGCCAAGATCTGGTTGACCATCTCTCCGACTCGGGCCGGTTTGACACGCTGGTAGACCGTGTCATTCACCATCACCACGGGAGCCATGCCGCAGGCACCGAAACACCTTCCCACCTCCAGCGAAAACTGCCGGTCAGGCGTGGTTTCCCCGACATCGATCCCCAGCTTCTTTTTAAACGCATCCAACACCTCTTTTCCGCCGCGAACGTAACAGGCCGTGCCGAGGCACACGCGCACGAGGTGCTTGCCGCGCGGATGGAGGGTGAAGAAAGAATAGAAGGTCACCACGCCGGCGACCTCGCTCATCGTTTTGCCGAACCCCTCGGCGATCATCCGGATGACGTGCTCGGGAAGATAACCGAATATGGATTGGGCGGTCTGCAGGGCAGGAATCAATCCGCCGGGCTTGTCGCGATATTCGGCAATCACACCGCCGAGGCGGACATTGAGCTCTTCTTCCGAAGGTTCACAAGAACACGCGCAACCGCAGCCTGCGGCAGGTGTTGAGAACGCAGTCATTTAAGCCTCCGTATGCGCCCCTTTCCGGGGCGGTTATACAAAAAGGCCATCCGCGCCTGTTTTGCGCAACGACAATGCGGTCAGGCCGAACGGCCAACGTGGATGGAACGGGCTAGAGGGATCCCTCGATGTATTTCTCGAGGTTTCGGATCATCGCATCCTGTTCGGAGGCCACGAATTTGACCAGATCGCCGATGGAAATGATGCCGAGAATTTTCTCATGCGCATCCAGCACGGGCATATGGCGGATACGCTTCTGCGTCATCACGGCCATACACTCGTCGACCGTCGTCTCCGGAGTGGCGTAAATGACCTTTTTGGTCATGACGTTTTTCACTTGAGCATCGTGCGGGGATTTGCCGGCCAAAAGGACCTTCCGGAAACAATCGCGCTCGCAGAAAATGCCCGCTATCTTGCCATGCGCATTCAGTATAAGGAGAGAACCGATGTTCTTCGAATCCATCAACTGGATGGCTTCGAAGACCGTTGCCGTGGGAGCAATAGTGATGATGTCACGGCCCTTCTGCATGAGAAGTTGGTTGATCGGTGTATTCACGTTACGTCCCTCCTTGTACTTTTTATTAAGGCACCCAAGATGCCCCGGGACTTTCCGCGCGCGTCCGGCAATCATGCGGCATGACAGGCACAAAAAGCCCCGAACAATTTACCCCAAACCCGGACACAGTTACCATCAATACCGCTATTGTCAGTATAGGGTGCTTTTAATTAGGGGTCAAGCATACATTTGCGACATTTAAGAAAAGATCAGTACCGCAACAGCAAATCCAACATCTTGCGGTCTAATTTGTGCCCGCGGTAATCCTCGTACTGTACATCTTTTCGTCCGCTGTCCAACACGCCGAATGGTCCCGTGAAATTCCACAGCGCCCAGCCGATATTGTTCTCTTTCCAAAGTCTCAGGTTGTCTTCCATCCACGCCAGCACGATCGCATGCGGCGTATGGTTGAACGCTCCGAACTCGCCCACCATCGTGAACACTCCGGCGTCGAACGCGGGTTGCCACGCGTCGATCATCGTTTTTTTGAGATACGTCCGGCCGTCCGCCGCCCCGCCGTCCGGGCGAAAGGCCGGCGCGATCCCAAAGCCCTCAAACCGGAATACGCCGTTGGTCCGTCCCCACGTCTGTTCGAAGGCCATCGACGCCACGCGCCCAGCCGTATCCGTCAGAGCGAGTTTGGAAAGCTGCGCCCAGTCACCCTGCGGAATGCTGACACTGAGTCGACGCGTCTGGTCCGGCAGGACGACCCGCCACTCCGTGAGGCACTTGCCTTGCGTGATCTTCCACTCGCTTTTATAGGACACATTGGTCCAGCCCGCCACACCGGGCCGAGGCTCAAACTCGCGTTCCTGCAAAATCACGCCGTCCGCCTCGACGCGGAGGCGGACCCTGCCGGAAACCACGCCGGGACACACAGAAAGAGTCCCCGCGGGAACCCCTTCGATCACCAGCGGCACGTTGAGCGGCGCTTTGCCGGGCCCGTACAGAGGGCTCACGGCCTGCGGCGGAGGCCAGACGGGGTCATCGGAAGGTGTGCCGACCCAACTCGCCATGTAGTGCGAGATCGACATCGGAGCATAGCCGCGCATCGCCTGCCCAACCCCCAGCTTGAAGAGCGACTGGGCGGGTTTGCCGCCCCACCGCAACCCGTCCGCCACAATGAAGCGGTCCGGATCCTCGGCCCTTATCGCGGCCACCAGCGCAGAGGCCACCTTGCCGTAAGCCTCGTCCGTGACCTCGCCCGGCTCGTTGAACAGGTTGAAACTCAACTCGCGTGACGGAACGCCCTTGTAGCGGCGCGCGAAAAAAGCCCAGTGCTTGCAGCACACGCGCAACGCCTCCGGATCCGTGAAGAGGTCGCGAGGCTCCGCCGGCTTGGCGACCGTGTATCCCGGCGCGCGATGGAAACAGAGATTCACATGCAGGCGGTATTTCTTCCCGAACGCCACGGCCTGATCCACGGGCGCGAGCTTGCTTTCGTCGATCAGATCCCAATCTTTGTCCTTGATCCAGAATCGGTAATCCATGGGGATGCGCACGAAATTGAAACCCAACTCGTTGATCAACCGGAAATCCTCTTCTGAAAACGCCGCCTTCTGCCCGTGATTCTGGAACATGCCGAGCAGATTGAATCCGCGCCACCGCGTTTCCGGGCGACAAATCTCCGCCGCATGCAAGTCGCTTCCGGTCATCACGGTCATCAACCACAGTACCGCCAGTGTCGCATTTCGTTTCATGGCACGATCTTAGCAGGCACGGTTTACATTGCCAAGCCCCGCACGCTCTCATATAATTCGCCTTCAATTTTTCATTCCACCGCAGAGACCCCCTGGAGACATCTCAATGGCCTACGACAAAATCAAACTTCCTTCTTTCGGCGAAAAGATCACGATGCGCGCCGACGGCACGCTGAGCGTTCCCGACCAGCCGGTCATCCCCTTCATCGAAGGCGACGGCACGGGCCCCGATATCACCCGTGCCGCCATGATCGCCTGGGATGCCGCCGTTGCGGCCGCCTACGGCAATCGGCGCAAGATCGCGTGGATGGAGGTTTACGCGGGCGAGAAGGCGAACGTCGTCTACGGGGCCAACACCTGGCTGCCGGCCGAAACCCTCACGGCCTGCCGCGATTATCTGGTTTCGATAAAAGGCCCGCTCACCACGCCCGTGGGCGGCGGAATCCGCTCGCTCAACGTGGCCCTCCGGCAGGAGCTCGACCTCTACGTCTGCCTGCGCCCCGTGCGCTGGTTCAACGGCGTGCCCTCGCCGGTCAAGCGCCCCGACCTGACCGACATGGTCATTTTCCGCGAAAATACCGAAGACATTTACGCGGGCATCGAATGGCTCGCCCAGACCGACAGCGCCAAGAAGGTGATTGACTTCCTCCAGAAGGAGATGGGCGTGAAGAAGATCCGCTTCCCGGAATCTTCGTCGATCGGCATCAAACCGGTCTCCATCGAAGGCACGCGCCGCCTCGTGAAGGCCGCCATCGACTACGCCATCGCCAATGACCGCAAAAGCGTGACCCTTGTGCATAAGGGCAACATCATGAAATTCACCGAGGGCGGTTTCCGCGACTGGGGCTACGCGCTGGCCCGCGAAGCGTATGGCGCCGAACTCATCGATGGCGGGCCGTGGTGTCAACTCAAGAACCCCAAAACCGGCCGCGACATCGTCATTAAAGACTGCATCGCGGACGCCTTCTTGCAGCAGATCCTCACGCGTCCGGCGGAATACGACGTGGTCGCCACGCTCAACCTCAACGGCGACTACATTTCCGACGCGCTCGCGGCCTGCGTGGGCGGCATCGGCATCGCGCCGGGCGGCAACATCAACTACGCCACCGGAACGGCCGTTTTCGAAGCCACCCACGGCACGGCCCCGAAATACGCGAACCTCGACAAGGTCAACCCCGGCTCGCTCATCCTCTCCGGCGAGATGATGTTGCGCTACATGGGGTGGACCGAGGCGGCCGACAAACTCATTCAGGCGATGGACGCCGTGATCTCGGCCAAAACCGTGACCTACGATTTCGCGCGCCTGATGGAAGGCGCAACCGAGATTTCCTGCTCCGCCTTCGGCAAGGCCCTCGCGGCCGCGATGAAGTAAGGGCCCACGGCGAAACGTTTCGCCATCAAAAGCGGGACGGCCATCCGGCCGCCCCGCTTCGCTTCTCATTCAGGCACGATCGCCCCGCTCTGTGCGAGCAACGACTTCAGTTCCGCGACCGGCACTTCTCCGGGCGAAACGCCGCGCTTCGCGGCCAACGCGGCGGCCGCGCCAGCCGCCTGGCCGGTCGCCATGCAGGTGCTCTGCACACGCAGTCCGGAGTTGGCCAACCGATCGCTGCTCAAGCACCGCCCCGCCACCAGCAGGTTGCGACTTCCCTTCGGGATCAGCGCCCGCAGCGGCACCGTCGGCACGACGCCCTCTTTCAGGTGCGCGGGCTGCACGCCCGTCTTCTGGTTGTGCATGTCCACCGGATAGAACGCGAAACACACGGAGTCCGCCCAACGCCTGCCGGAAACGTAATCGTCACAGGTGATCAGAACTTCGCCCAACACGCGATAGGTCTCGCGGATACCCACTTCGGGTGACATGCTCTCCAGCGTCACGTTCTCCAGGCCAGGCACGGTTTTCAGCCACCGGTACATCCGCAGCATTCCGGCGCGACCGCGCAAATTGGTGTCGGTACGCGCATCGGCGTTCGAACTGTCTGCGCCGACCACATAGTTGCCGACATTCCCTCCCGCTTGAAGAAACGGCATGACGCCAAAGCGGCAATCGCTGCGCTGCACGACGCCCGCCTTCACGGCCGCTTCGAAACGCGCCTGAAGCGCCTTGGCATCCAGTTTCTTGAGATCGGCGTTAGGGCGCACCGTATAGCAGAACGAACCGGGCATCCGCTCTTCCTCGCGCAGCCGTTCCAGCCCCAACAGTCCCGCCACCGCGCCGTTGCCTGTGCAGTCGACGATCTGCTTGCACAGGATCGTGCGCGTGTCGCCCGCCGCCGCCGTAACGATGCGCCAGCCCTCGCCGGCCTTCTCAACCCTCATCGGCGCGGCGTGGTACTGGATCGTCACGCCGGCACCTTGCAGCATCTCTTCCGCCAGCGCGACATACAGCGGAACATTGACCGTCACCTGATGCTTCCAGTGCGCCTTGCCCGTCGGCTGCGCGAAATCCGGCAGGGCGTCGCCAGCCGTTCCGACCGTGTTGGTGACGAGATCCCATCCCACGCCCGCGACCACCTGCCGCCCCCACGCGTGAAAAAGACCCGGAAAATTCACGCCGCCCGTGGTCGTGTTCCCGCCGACCTGATGCGCGGCCTCAACAAGAACCGTTTTCGCGCCCGCCCGCCCGCTCTGCACTGCCGCACAGATGCCCGCCGCACCCCCGCCGACCACCACGACGTCACAGGTCACCTGCGGCAATTCCGCCGCAAGCCCGAACGCGCTGGCCAGCGCCAGTGTCAAAAAAACCGTTATCGTTTTCATGTCAAAAAAGGTAACGTCCGAACCGGACTTCCGCAATCCCTATTTTTTTAAACTTGTCGGATCACCGCATTGCGTTTTCGCCTTCGGCGAAAAAAGCCCGACGCGCCCACGCGCCCTCTTCATCCTTCAGAGAGGTCTATTGCCGACCCGAGACCTCGGCCAACACGCGGCGGGCATAGTTCGAATAGAAGCCGCGCGGATCTTCCGCATAGGCCTTGAGGATCGACGCGCCCTTCCCATTGTGGTCGCCGATCCGGTACAGCGCGGCCGCCAGATTGACTTCGCGCAGAGCCTCGTTTTTCTCTTTCTGGCTATAGCTGCTCCGGCTGTCATATCCTGGCACCGGCGGGATCTCACGCCCCATCCGGATCGCATGCCCGCTGATGTTCGGCCGCGCCAGCAGGTCGGCCAACGGGTTGGCAAGCGCAGGGTCCCCGAGCATCTGGCTCACCATGGCCACGATGCGGAATGCGGTGTTGGCCGGTTTCGGCTCAACGGCCAGCGCGCGGATCTTTTCGGCGACCACGGGAACCGCTTTTTTTGACCGGGCACGCCCCAACGCCAAAAGATAGGCCTCCATGCGGTTCGCACCAGACCCCAAACCCTCTTTCCATTTCGCTTGCCAACTGTTGGACTTGACCCACGCGATCAGCTCGTCCTCGCCCTCGGGATCGCCCAGCACCGCCAAGATATGCGCGTACACCAGACTCACCTCCGGGTCGCGTCCGCTGCTGTGCGTGGACAGCTCCCGGTATTTTTCCTGCAATAGCGGTTTGGCCCGCGCCGGATCGGCGAACAGATAGGGAAGGCCGCTGTAGCCGAACATGACGTCGTGCGCAGCCAGTCTCAGCTGCGTATCAGCGATCGGATACGAGTCCTGCTCCGACAGCACGGCGTCGGGCAAGATGCGTTTTTCGACGAGATGCCGTTGCAACGTCCTCACGGAAATATCGCGCACCTCGCATTTGCCCTGTAGCGCAAGATAGACCGCATAGGCCGCCACATAACCCTGATTCTGCAGGTCGGGCTGCATGCGCAGGATGGACATCGCGTCGCGATCAGCGCTCATTCCAAGACCGACAACCAGCAGCCCGTCGGTCGTTTTCGGCAACAAGGCTCGGTAAGGGCCGTACGCGTCCAGCGTCACGTGGTTCGCCGTGCGGATGTTCTTCGTCCAGAAGAAATCGCCGCTCGCCCAGCCGTGCAGATCGAATCGGCTGCGGTATTGGACGACCGTGTCCGGGAACGTCCGTCCCGTCAGATAATCCAGCGCCGTCATCTGGTAGACGCCGACCAGCCTGCGGCGTTCGCGCGAGTTGACCAATTGTGACACGTCCCATCCCGCTTCCGTCCCCAGCCGCGTGCGCAAGCCAAAGAAACAGAGGTCCGACGCGTCCGTATCGTCCACAAACGAGAAATCGTTGTTGTGCCCGCCCTCGCCCAAGCGGATCACAGCCATGCCCACGCCCTGACCGGCCAGCTCGTCCGGACGATAGAACTCCGTGGGTTCTCCCGCCGCGGCCGCCACATCAGCATTGCCCGACGCATCGATCACCGCCTTGGCCAAGACGACACCGCGCTGTCCGTCCGGCGTGACCACCACCAGCCCACGCAGTTTCTTGTCCTCCATGACCGCGCCGACCGCCATGCAACCGAACCAGATCTCGCCGCCGCCCTTGCGCACCGCCGCGCGATACCACTCCGCCTTGGCCTGTGACTTGTAGCGCCCCGTCGCCTTGACCTCCTCGTCGATCACCTTGGTGAAACCGCGCTGGTTGCCGTAGTAGTACCCGCAAATCATCCCCGCCGTCTGCACGCCGCCAAGCTCATAGAGCTGTTCGATCAGCAACGTCTTGATGCCGTTGCGCACAGCGCCCACCGCCGCGGGTCCGCCCGTCGTCCCGCCGCCGGCCACCACCAGATCAGTCTCTGCCAACACCGGCAACGCACGGGCGTCACAACTCACGACGCCCGAGCCCGACACGTAAGGCTTGGTCAACGCACCCCGGACTTCGCGCACATCGTCGGCCGCGATGCCGGCCACAGCGCCGCCGAGTTTGACGCCGGACAACGTCCCACGCGCCTTCGCCTCCTCAGCCGCCAGCCGACCCAAGCGCGCCCCCACCGCGATGGCGACAGCGGGCTTGATCAGCTCAGCGGCCGTCTCGCGGGGCACATCCGCCATCGCGCCCAACACATAGACGTGCGGAACCTTGTCCGGCCGCAACGCGCCGAGATCGAAAGCCTCGCCCCCCGACCATGCACCCGCCACGGGGCTCTTCGCCTTAATGTGGTCCGGCGGCACAAACGTGACGCGGTCTGCCGCATCGAGCTGCAGCTCCGTAAACGTCATGTCGCGCACGGCCTGTTCCATTTCGGCAGACGACCGCACCGAACGGTCTGTCATCTTGACGGTCAGCGTGCTCTCGAACAGAGCCGGCGTGATCTTGGTCTTGCCTGACAGCGCAAAAACCTCTTCCGTATCCGGATTCCACTCCGCATGCCTGATCACGTTGCCGCCGCACGACGGCGCTTTGTCGCCGACCGTGACCCGCGTAACGGTGTACTCGCCCGCGGGGAAAGGGGTCGTCTCCGCGCCCGCCGCGCGCGCCAGCGAGGCACGGCTGCCCGCGTCGATCACGACCTTGGCCCGGACCGCCTGCCGGCCACTGCGGTTCGCCATAACCACGCCCGACACAAGACCGTGGTCGTCGGTCAAAACATCCGTCGCATAAGATCCGGTCAGGAAGACGACGCCCGCCTTGAGCAGCGCCTGGTCCAGCGCCTTCTTGACCTGCAGCGGCGTCGTGTAGATCATGCCCGCGGCGGCCGGGGAACCGCTGAACATTGCGCCCATCAGCGCGGACGATTGGACTTCCGCATCCGTCGCCCACACCCGCAACGTACCGGACAGGTCCTCGCCGAGGCTCGCATAGGAAGTCACGAGAAAGACCTTCGCTCCGGCGCTGGCAGCGGACTCGGCCGCGGCCACAGCACCGCATGAACCGCCGACCACCACCACATCCACGTCCTGCACAAGAGGCAGTGTCCGCTTCGGCTCCGTCACCGCCGCCGACGCAAAGGCACAGATCCCGCAAAAGCTCGCCACCACACAGAGTCGCCTCATCGCCTCACCTCTTCCTCTGGGGATTCGTACACCACGACGGCCCCCAAGACGGTCAGTGAACCAAAACAAACACCAGATCCATGACATTCGTCAACGTAGGGCCAGTATAAACGTGGCCGCCGACCGAGAGGAAGAACGAATACGAGTCGAATGAACGAAGTTTCTCTGCCGCGTCCACGCCCTGGGACTGCGCCCGCGCCCACGTCTCGCCGTCCACGACGCCCCCAGCCATGTCGGTCGGGCCGTCCGTCCCGTCGGTCCCAGCCGCGAGAAATGTCACGCCGTGCCGGCCATTCAGCAGCTGCGCCGCCTTCAACGCGAGATGCTGATTACGTCCGCCCAGTCCGTTCCCCGTCACCGTCAGCGTCGTCTCGCCGCCGAACAGCATGGCATAGGGCTTGGAACCGATACACTTTTGAGCCGACCGCCCAACCGCCATTGCCACGATCTGTTCCGCAGCCGCCTCGGTGCCGCCCGTGAGACGGTCCGTAACGATCTCACCCGCGACGCCCCGGGCATGGAGAAAAGCCAGCGAGGCCTCCAACGCCTTACGGTTCGCGCCGATCAAAAAGTTCACAGTCCGGGAGAGTCCGGGATCGCCGTCTTTCGGCGTTTCGGGCAAAAGCCCTGCGACGCCGTTCGACAAACGCCGCATCAACGCGGGTGGCGCATGCGGCGCGATTCCATAGCGGCGGCAAACCTCGACCGCGTCCGCAAACGTTGACGCGTCGGCAACCGTAGGGCCGGAAGCGATCACGTCCAAAGGATCACCGACCACATCTGAAAGAATCAAACTCACCACACGCGCAGGATAGGCCAATCGTGCGAGCTGTCCGCCCTTGACGCCGCTCAGGTGCTTCCGGACCGCATTGATTTCGCGAATATCCGCGCCGGAATTGACGAGCAACTTCGAGAGTGCGGTCACCTCATCCAACGAACTCTCTTCGGGATAATCGGCCAGCAACGCCGAGCCGCCGCCCGAAAGCAGAAAAAGCACCAGATCGTCCTCGCCCGCCTCTTGGCACAGCCGGACAATCCGGCGCGTCGCCTCGGCCCCCGCCAAATCGGGATAGGGATGCCCTGCTTCCAGAATCTCAACACGGCCGCACGGCGCCGCATGGCCGTACTTCACCACCGCCGTCCCGCCAGAAATGCGGTCGCCCAGCATCTCCTCGAGCTCCAGCGCCATGAGCGCCGAAGCTTTGCCGGCACCGACGACCCAGAGCCTTCCCTTTTCATTGATCGGGAACACGCTTCCGCAAACTGTCAACCTGTTGCGTGAGAAACTCACGCAGTCCCTGATCAATCGATCGGGCCTGACGGCTTTGACTCCCGCTATAAACGCATCAACGAGAAGAGTTCCCGTGTCCACACAACCTCCCCGCACCGTCTTCTTCCGGCACCGCGCCCCGGCGCGAAGCCACCCATGCGCCGCGCCGATTGCCCGCCAGCGCCGCCTCGGCCGCACCGGCCCCTTTGAGCCAGGCCGACAAAAACGCGGCCGAGAAGGCGTCGCCCGCCCCCACCGCATCCACCAGACCGACTTTGACACCGGGAACCCGTACCGAGTCCCGGCCCCGTTCACAAACCAAGCACCCAGACGCACCGAAAGTCACAATCACAGCCCGTGCCCGATACCGGGCCAACAAGGCTCTCGAAAAGGCTTCAGGCGCACATGCGCCATCCAACAGGAGCCCGCCCAGCACGCGCGCCTCATCATCGTTGACTTTAACGAGTGTCGCCCGTTCCAATCCCGCCTCGACCGCACGACCCGACCAGAAATTCTGCCGCAAGTTAACATCGTAAAAGACTTCCGCAAACGCCCGCCGATCCAACAAACGGAAAAGCGTGGTCCGCGACACATCGTTCCGTTGCGCCAACGTGCCGAAACAAAAAACGCGTGGCCGTTCTTCGGCCAGTGTCTGAAGCGCCTCTTCGGATGCTTGAATGAAATCCCAAGCGACATCCGTGTGGATCGTATAGTTCGGCTGGCCGTCCACGAGTCGGACGGTAACTGTGCCGGTCGGATGGTGTGCGTCCACCGTTGTCCAGCGCCGGTCCACATCCAAACGGCCCATCTCGGCCAAGGCGGCTCGTCCCAAGTTGTCGTCGCCGACACACGAGACCACGGCCGCGCGCAGACCGCAGCGCACCGCGTGCGCCGCCAGATTGAACGGCGCCCCGCCGATGTGCGACTCGCCGTCGATCACATCCCACAGGATTTCGCCGAACGCTACCAGATCCAACATCTTGCCGTCCCTTTGATGTGCACAAACGTATCAGAAATCACACGCGTCCGCCATCGAGGCGTTTCTCATGCCAAAAACGCGTCTACCTCCAAACCGATTTCAGCGCATAGGCTTCGCCGCGCAACGCCTTGACCGCCCCTTTTTCGACCGTCACCGAGACACGCTTCTCAGCCGCCCCCGGGATCACGGCCACGGGCGCATAGTGCAGGCCGTCCTGCGAGAAGACCTCGACGCAGGTCCGATCCACGTAAACGACCAGTCCCAGCTTGCCGTCCTTCGCCGGCCACGCCGCCTTGTGCCCCGCAATCGTCAGCTCTTGAGTGGCCGCATCGTAGCGCAGCGGCACACCGCGCAGCGACAGGCTGACCATCGCGTCCGCGGACAATTCGCCCGTCACACGCAGCTCCAAGGCGTCCGCCTCGAAGCCCGCCAGCAAATCCGGACCGCCTGCGGATACGTCGGCCGGCCCGAACCGCTGCATCCGCTCCCGCAACGTGTCCAGCTCCTTGACCGGCCGGTGCGTGAGGCGCACGCCTTCCGGCGTCGCGGCCAACCCCAGCTCCTGCGGCAGCGTCATGCCTTGGTTGAACGGCATGTCCGGCGAAGGCGCCTGGAGCCAGCCGATCAGCACGCGACGTCCGTCCGGCAGGTCACTGAAGGTCTGCGCCGCGTAATACGCGCGGCCGCAATGTCCTTTCAGCCGTTCCGCCTCGGGCACAAAGGTTTTGCCGTCAAACGTGCCGACCGCGTACTGGCCGTCCGCCGCAGAGAGTACCCAACGGCTACCCGTCCCGCCGGCGACCGGCAGCTCGAAGAAGTCAGGACACTCATAGAGGAAACGGCCGCCGTCGCGGTCGCCCTCGATGGTCGAGAGCACGCTCCACTCGCGCAGATTCGGCGAGGAGAGGAACTGCACGGTGTGGCGTTCCCCGTCCCAGCCGACGTAGAGCGCCATGATCCAGCGCTGGGTCGGCGCGTGCCAAATGACCTTCGGGTCGCGGTTGCCGCCCGAGATGTTTTTGACCACCGGATTGCCGCCATACTTGGTGAAGGTGCGGCCGTCGAGGCTGTAGGCGAGACACTGCGTGGCGGGATTGCCCGCCGCCGTGTAGACCAGCACCAGCGGCGGCTTTCCGTCCTTGCCGAAACCGCTCGTGTTGTGAGGGTCCACCACCGCGCTGCCGCTGAACATCGGCCCCAGCGCGTCGGGATAGAGTGCCTCCTCGAGCTCCGTCCAGCGCACGAGGTCCTTGCTGACCGCGTGGCCCCAGTGCATGTTGCCCCAGTTCACGCCGTACGGGTTGTGCTGAAAAAAAAGGTGGTACTCGCCGTTAAATAAAACCAGACCGTTCGGGTCGTTGTTCCAGCCGCGCCGCGGCGAGAAGTGGAGCTGCGGCCGCAGCGGCTCGCGGTAGAGCCCGTCCTGCGGCAACGCCTCGTCCGACAGACGGACATTCGACACCCCTTTCGAGCTGGCGGACAGCTTGTCCGCCCAGAGCGTCAGGGTCTTGCCCCGCCACGCGCCCACGTCGAGCGGCGCCCACCAGTCCGGCTCGCCCTCGGCCAACTCGATGTCGAAGAAACGTAGCACCTCCGTTCCGGCGCGGACCTCCATCTTGCACTTCTTGCCGCCGTTTTTGACCGGAAGCTGCAGCCAGCGCTTGTCCGCCGCCAGTTCGCGCGTCACGTTCTTCTGCGGCGGAGGCGGCAAGCGGTCGCACGCGACGATCCGGTCGACGTTGATGTGGCCCCAGCCTCCCGTCGCGCGGTCCACGATCTGGATGCGCGCGGTCCTGCCGGTCAGATCCGTGACGTCCCACGACGCGGGCTCGAGCGCCTCGCTGCCGCCGGGCACCACATTGGGTCCCGTCGCCGTGCGCACGACCTGGCCGTCCACCAGCAGGTTCATGCAGGTCGTCTCTTTCCAGCCGCCCCCTCCGATCAGGAAACGGATATACGGACGTTCGACCGTGAACGCCGGCGAGGTCAGCGTGCCGGTTGTGCCGTCGCCGCCCAGATAGGAATTGACCAGCCCTTTGCCTTCAAAACCTTCGACCCGTCCCTGACGCGGCAGCGTGCCGCGGGCGGGCCCCTTGCCGAACGCCTGCCCCTCGGCTGTCCACTCGCCGTAGGTGTTGCCCTCGAAATCAGCGAGCACCATTTCGTCACCCCGAACACACAGTGTTCCCATCAGGCCACAAGCGGCCACCCATCCGAACCTCACTCTCATGGTCGCTGTCCTCCAATTGCGTTATTCACTGTCCTTATCCAAATCATAGAAAGGCTCCATCTGTTTTCAAGGTGTCGCTGATTTTTGAATCCTGCTATTTTTCGCGCCCTGTTGCGACGCCCCGCCGATGTCGATGCGAAGAGGATCCATCTGCGCCAGCTCTTCCGGTGTGGGTCCACCTCCGAATTGTTTCCAGTAACGCTCTTTGAACGGATTCACCTTGGGGCCGATAG
>CAZOIS010000074.1:0-20565 GCA_964579865.1 uncultured Lentisphaeraceae bacterium
CGCCTCTGACGGAAGAATTCTTCACCTATTTTTCGGCGAATCAGTGCAAAAATTTACGGGACTACCTGCAACTCAAGTATGGCGTCGGAGACCGCACCGAGCAGATGGACCCGCAAGGCTTCAACGACAGATGTTCTTTCCTTGAAGACTTGATGATGTTCGGGAACCCCAAGCGCGAAGAGTGGGAGCACTGCGATGAATTGGCCCGCAACGTCCCCATCCAAAAGGGGGACGTCGTGCTCGACGTCGGATGCAGTTTCGGCTACTACTCGTACCGGTTTGCAAAAGCGACGGGGGCGGGCGGACGCGTCTACGCGATCGATATCGCCGAGCCGGTCATCGATTTCGTGCGGGGGCTCACCCGCAAACACAAAATCGACAACGTGCTCCCCGTCGTCTCCCGCGCGGATGACATCGTCGTCGACACGCCCGCCGACGTGGCCTTCATCTGCTCGCTCTACCACATCATCTACACGTGGTCGCCCGAAAAGAACCAGACCTCTTTCTTGAAGAGCATCAAGCGCGCGCTGCGTCCCGGCGGTTATCTGGTGATCGCCGACAACACGTTCGCCGACGGGAACGAGCTCCACAACTGCTATGTGAACCGGGAGCTCGTCCAGGCGCAGCTGCACTACTACGGATTCACGCTGGAACGCTGCGTCGACGTCACCGACCGGCGCTACCTCATGATCTTCAAGAACGAGCCCGGCAAGCTGGACCATCTCACGGTGCCCGGCGACGGATCGGACGGGCCGGCGCTCGAGCTGCGCGTCACCTCGCCGAAAAGCATCGTGCATATCGGAAGCCTGGACTCGTTCGATATCACAGAGCCCGGCATCGCCGCCGCGAAACTCTTGCTTGACGCCCTCAAGACCGCCAACCCCGAGACCGCCCGGCAGGCCTCCGCCGCGTATGCGAAACTGATCCCGAACGAGAATTTCGGCGGCGAGTATACGGCCCTGCAATGGTTCTGCGACTATTGGGCCAGCTCCGAGGCCGAGCGCCGCCAGATGATCGCCGACCCCTTCGTCGCCGCGTTCTACCACAATCTGGCCGACGGCAACCACAGCAATCTCGTGGATTACGTCAGCCACAAGTACAAGCTCGAAGGCCAGAAACTGACGGATGGCGCAACGCCGGATGAACGGCGCGAGGTGGGCCGGACGCGCCGCGCGCTGCTCGAGGACTTCATCCTGTTCAACAATCCGAGACGCGGCTCCTGGGAGAAGACGGATGAGATCCTGAAGCTCGTCAACGCGCAACCGGGCGAAGTGATCGCCGACATCGGATCGGGGCCCGGGTTCTTTTCGGTCCTCATGTCAAAAGCGGTCGGTCCGACGGGCCGCGTCTACGCGATCGACACCAAGTACGAACATTTGGATTTCCTCAGCGCCTATGCCCTCAGCCAGAACATGAAGAACATCACGACGGTGAAATCTGTCATCGACGACATCCAAGTCAAGGGGCCGGTCGACTGCGCCTACATGTGTTCCCTGTACCACATCATCTACGGCGTCTCGTCGGAGCCGGAGCGCCACAAGTTCCTGACCAGCATCGCCAAGGCCATCCGTCCCGGAGGACGTTTCGTCGTCGTCGACAACGGCCCCGTCGACAAGGACAAGCTGCCGTATCACGGCCCCTACATCTCCAAAGAGCTGATCGTGGGACAACTCGCCCACTACGGCTTTGAACTGGAGAGCAGCCACCAGATTATCCCGCAGCGTTACCTGCTCATCTTCAGGCAAAAGGCAAAATAGTCCTGCGGATGCCGGGCACAGCCGCCGGCGTCAAACGACCGGCTTACCCAAAGGAAGCAACCGGAGATGGACGGAGGCCCCGTGAACACAAGTTGGCGCAACCCGAAACGGTGGCTGCTGTTCGCCCTCCTGTCGGGCCTCACCTGCCTCGTGTTCGCCTCGCTCCCGACCTCGCCGCCCGCCCTGTTGGGAAATCGTCCCGTGGGCCACTGGTCGTCGGTCCTTCCGCCGCTCATCACCATCATCGTCGCGGTCTGTTTCCGCTCCTTGGTGGGCGCCTTGACGACGGGACTCGCGCTGGGGTGCTTTCTGTCCTACTGGCCGAACGTGCTGATGGCGCTGCCGCTGGGCATACGGGACTTCGTCTGGGTCAACTTCCGGCAACAGTTCAACCTGTACATTTTCGGCTTCCTGGCCGCCCTCATCGGCTTGATCCACGTGGCCTACTGCTCGGGCGGCATCCATGGCCTTGTCCGTCTCGTCGAACGGGTCGCCAAGGGGCCGCGGTCGACGTGCGTCAGCGCGCTGTGTGCGGGGCTCGTGGTATTCTTCGACGATTACTCGAACACGATCGTGGTCGGCGCGACCATGCGGGGGCTCACGGACCGCTGGCGCGTCTCCCGCGAGAAACTCGCCTACATCGTCGATTCCACGTCCGCCCCGGTTGCAGGCGTAGCGGTGTTCTCAACCTGGATCGCGTTCGAGATCTTCCTTCTCAGCGACGCCGCCGCCGGGATCAAACTGCCCCTTGACGGATATGCGATGTTCCTCGCCATGCTCCCCTTCCGCTTCTATTGTTACGGCACCCTGCTGCTGGTCCTGCTGACGTCGATTACGGGCCGGGACTTCGGCCCCATGTATAAAGCCGAATGCAGGGCCGCATTGGAGGGCAAGGTCTATCGGGACGGGGCGCATTTCCTGACCGGCGGAAACGCCGCGCTCCCGTCCCCCGCGGAAGGGACTCCCTGCCGGTGGATCAATGCGGCGCTGCCGATCGCCGTGGTCGTGCTGGGCACCTTGGGTGCCATCCTGGTGCTGGGCCGTGCCAAGCTGCTGGCGGCGGGACAGGGGTTCGCGTGGCTCAAGATGTCCGACTGGCGGGCCGCCATGGGCATGGTCACGAATCCCGCCGTCTTTCCCGGCGGGGCGATGAAAGTGCTGTTCGCCGCATCGCTGGCCGGCGGCCTGACGGCCATCCTCCTGTCCCGCGCGCAGAACCTGCTCACGTGGCGCCGGATCGGATTCTGTTACGCGCGCACCGTCCCCGCGCTGGGCATGGCGTCTTTCATCCTGATCATGTCTTGGGGCATGAGCAAGATCTGCACCGTGGGCGTCCACACCGACACCTATCTGATCTCGCTGATGGGAGGACACGTTCCGCTGGCCGCGTTTCCCCTGCTGGTTTTCCTGGTGGCGTCGGGGATGTCCTTTGCGACCGGAACCAGTTTCGGGACGATGGGCATCCTCATACCGATGGTCCTGCCCCTCGCGCATGCGTTGGGCGCCTATGAGGAGCCGAACCGGGCCGTCTTCTGGCTGGCCGCGGCGGCCGTGATGGACGGCGCGATCTTCGGGGATCACTGCAGCCCGATCAGCGACACGACCATCCTGTCGTCCCTTTCCTCGGGTTGCGACCACCTCGACCACGTGGCCACGCAACTCCCCTACGCGTTCACCGTGATGGGGATCGCGGCAACGGGTTACATCGCCGTCGCGATGGGGTTTCCCGGCTGGACCTATTTCATCTTCTGCCCGGCCGCCGCCTTGGCGCTCCTTTTCGGAGTCGGCAGGCGCATTCCCTCCGCGCGTTCTGCCGCATGACAAGCCGCGCGCGACTCATCGCCCTTCGAACAGCGGCGTGCCCGTCGTGACCGTCGTGAACCGCACCCGCGGATTCAGGCCCGGCGTCGCGTCACAGTCGAAGCGCATGCGGTTGGCTCCGGCCGACAGCTCCGGCACGGAGCCCGCGACGCTCGCCTCGCGGACGAGTTTGCCGTCCGGCCCGAACACGCGGTAAACGCCCTGCGGCCCGAACTCCAGATAGTCGCCGCTTTCCAGTTCTGCGGGGATCGCCAGCGTATGGCCGCCCACGGTCACGCGCGGATTGCGGATCTTGGCTTTCGCCAGCGGCACGGCGCGGACCGGGCTGAGGGCGCACTTCGCCGTGCCTTGAGGGGGAAGGTTGTTGACCCACACCGTCAGCTGCTCAATCTGTTTGAAGTCTACCTTCTCGCGATAAATGTCATAAATGCCGCCATAGGGCCAGACGTAGTCCGCATGGCGCTCGCCCTCGGACTCGACCAGTTCGAAATACCGCCAACCCGTGAAGTCCACCACGACGTAATGCTCGCCGAGGCCCGCGACCACATGGCGCGGGCAGCGCAGCTGGAAGTTCAGCACCTCGCCCTGCCCGTCGCCGTGCACCCACACGCCCATCGCCCGCTCGCTGCCGAGGTTCAGCGGCGGAGTGAAGGTCTTGCCGAACAAGGCCCACGTCGCGCTGCGCGCGGCCAACGCGTTCGTCGCAACCAGCAGGCCGCTCGCCCCGCCGGCCTTGACCAGCTCCGCCGTCGGCGTCAGGGCCGCCGCAACGCCCTTCGCCTGATTTCGCGCCGCGAACTCGCCCGACGCCGCGAACTCCGCCAGCGTGACGGCATTGGTGTCATCGTAAGGTGCCGCCGACATCAGCACCTCCAGCCGCATGCGCAGGGGCTGTGGCGCAAACGCGTTCGTCACCACCCACGCGTCTCCGCCGCCCGGAAGGCCCGTCACCTTGTGCCGGTCGTAGCGCGCGGGTTTCAGCCGCCACTTTCCCGCAGCGGGCTCATCGAGAATGAACTCGTCGCCCGGCACCTTCATGCGGGCTTTCACGGATTCGGGAATAACGTTGGCGTAGCGCAAGGCCTCGTAGCTGTGCGTAATGGCGCCGAGGCGCTGCAGCGTAGGACTCGCCGCATAATTCGCCGGGTTCACGCCCATGAGCGAGAATCCGACATCGTTACCGATCGCCTTGCAACACAGGTACTCGATGTCGTCGGAGAAGGTCGGCTCGCCCTGCGGACCGGACCAGGTCTTGACCGCCCACCAGCCGAGGTGCATGGGCAAGAACATGCGGCCGCCGTTCGCATTCGCGGCGACGTGCATGTCGATGAAACGCTTGTGGCTGCGGGTCGGATGGTCCCACGCCCCCATGCGCGACCGCACCGTCCACAGATGGTGGTGCATGGTACTCATCTCCAGAAGCACGGGATGCTCGAACCGCCGCCAAAGCTCAAAGACGAACTTGGAGCCATAGTGCCAGCCGTTTACCGAACCGCCCAGGATGTCCTCGCCGTCGAGCGCGTCGAGATACATCATGTCGAAGCCGCACGCGTTGGCCGTCTGCGCCTGCCGCGCCGCAACTTCCGCCAACAGCGTCGAGTCGGGATCGGGCGTGAAATGCCCGAAGCACTCTTTCAGGTGGTGCACCTTCGCCCCCGGCGCGTGCGGCGCGGCCCGCGTGCCGCACGCGCCGCGCCGGCACTTCGCGAAGGTGTAGGGCGCATTTTTGCTCACCTCGGAGTAAACGATCAGCTCGTCGTCCACCTGCAGCGTCGCACTGTTGCGCACGAAAAATCCGGTGACGGCAGACAGGTTGGTGTTCGGCTCAACCACGGTGACCGTCTGGCCCGCCGCGTCGAGCGCGCCCGCCAAGGTGAACGTCACGTCTTTGCCCAGCCGCGCGTCCGGCACCGGCGAAACCCACGGACAGCCCTTGTTGATGAAGAACGAATAGGAGTGCAGGCCCGCCTTGAGACCTGCGGCGTGAACCTTATCGACCACCGCCTTGAGGCCGGCGCGCCCATTCGGATAGAGCGACGGAAGCGGCTCGGCGTCGCCGTAGCGGGACATGCCGTCGAAATCGATCTGGTTGATGCCCAGATCCAGGGCCAGCTTGATCCAGTCGTCCGCCGTTTTCTCAGAGATGGGGGCGAACAGATAGGAGCCGCGGTTGATTTCGGCGTCGAGCGCCCACGGACCGCCGATCGGCGACTGCGGCAGCTCCGGCGCGGCCTTGACAACCTCCTGCAGCGCGCGGCGCAGCCCCGCTTGCGGGCAGCCAACCAGCGCGACTTTCGCGCCCGCAAAGCCGAAGCGAGGGTAGCAGCGCGCGTCCAGCGCGCTGGACGCGCCCGGCATGCGGTCCACGCGCGTCTGCAGGTTCAGCGCCAGCGCGCACGCCGCGAACGGCTCGTCGGATGCGCCTTTCAGCGCCAGCGGAAGAGACACGAAGGTGAATTCTTCAACGCCTTCGCCCGAGACCGACACCACCTCGACCACGATGCTGTTCCGGCCGCCTGCGATCGCGAGCGCGGCAGAAACGCCCGCGTCGCCGAAGTCCAAGTGCAGCCGGCCGTCGGCCAGGACCGCTTTCCGCGCGGGAAACCGTTTACCGGCCTTTTTCACGGCCGCAAACGCCGCGCCGGACTCGGGGACACAGTAATTGATGCCGGAGGTTTTATCGGCGAACTCCGCCGTCCTCGCGTCCGCACCGACGGCCAGCCGCACCGACTCGCTTTCGACACGCAGCGCCATAGGTTGCTCTTGCGCGACCGCGCCGCCAGACCAAACTGCGGCCCAGGCGGCAACGGCCCAGACGTTCCGCCAGAAACATCTTGGCAAGGGATGTGTCTCAACTTCTTTGACCCGTTCGTTACGCATCATGTTTCACGCTTCCCCTTTACAGGCACAGGAACCTCAATCCGAACAGCCGTTTCGTGCTGAACGACGCCGTGTCAGTCCACGCCACCGAATACCCGACGAGACCGAGCGCCGCGCCTGAGGCGCCTTGCCGGTCCAGCCGCGTCTGCCTATTCAGAGACGACGGCGATGCGGAGGAGGACGCGGACGCGGGCGTCAAGCCGACAGGTTCAGCCACGGCGTACGGCTGTGTCCAAGCGGTCTGAACGGCCGGATAAAAGTTGCGGGTGAACTTGCCCGGCAGGCTGGACTCCACCCACGCCCTGACATACAGATCGTCCGACCAATAGGAGTGCATGTGCATCTGGCCGCGGTACCACTGCGCCCCTCCGACAAACAGC
Organism: uncultured Lentisphaeraceae bacterium; assembly: GCA_964579865.1. Lineage (GTDB taxonomy): Bacteria > Verrucomicrobiota > Kiritimatiellia > RFP12 > UBA1067 > DAOPZC01. Next base: position 6,839 of record CAZOIS010000074.1, read on the forward strand.
GCATGACTGGAGATGAGAACCGCGAACGCCCCAACAACACCCCGATGCCCTCTTCGTCTCATCCGTCTGCCTGATCCCATCCCGCGCATCCGATATTCCCGTGTCCCAAACGGTTTGCGGCTCCGCCCGCACGATCGCGAACCCCTACGGCTCCGTCTCCCACGGCACCAGCGCCAGGCGGAAGCCGGTCGAATAGCTCAGGCCGGTGTTCATCCGATAGCCGGACCGCGGATCGCGCTGGCCGTCGTACGCGCCGCCCTTCCTGACGCGGGCGTCGTTGTTTCCCGTTCCCATGATCCGGTTTTTCGGGCCGGCCGGCTCGGTCACAGAGGCCGTGTAGAGGTTGTTGGTGTACCAGTCGCGCACGTTCTCGTTCACGTTTCCGATCATGTCGTACAGGCCCCACGCGTTCGGCTGTTTCTCACCGACCCGGTGGTGCCGACGCGAGTTGGGATCGTTGACGCCGAGCGTCGCGCCCGAGTTGAACGCGTCCCACGCGATCGGCAAGCGGTTCGTGTCGAGCGCGGACGTGGTGAGCAGAGGCAGCCCGTTATAAAGCGCGGTCTGCGTGCCGGCCCGGCAGGCGTACTCCCACTGCGCCTCAGTGGGCAGGTCGAAGCGCAGGCCGGTCTTCTGCCGCAGCGCGCCCACAAAGGTGCTGGAGGCAACCGTGTCCCCGGCTTGCGGCCACGTGCCACCGCGGATCAAGTCATAGGTGACATTCTCGACCGGGCGCAGCGGCTTGTCGTACTGCCCGGAAGAGTTGAGGTTTCCTGAAGGATATGTGTTCATGACCCGAAACCACTGGCCCTGCGTCACTTCGAACACCCCGATATAAAAGTCGTTGGTCAGCGTGACCTCGTGCCAGTCCTCGTTCGATTGGTGCCATACCTCCGAGCCCGGCGAGCCCATCCAGAACGTGCCCTTGTCGATGCGCCGCATGGCCAGCAGGCTGGAGCGATAGACGTCGTTCGAGAGCCCCCCGTACGGCAACGCCTCGGCGCTGGTGTACGCCAGCGTCCGGACCACGTTCGTGTAGTACGCGAAGCCCAGATCCAGCACCAGATAGCGCGGCGGGTTGTCCGGCGACCAGGCCGCAACCTTGGCGCGCGCCTCGCTGACGTTCTGGCCCGGCCAGTCCTCGCCCGCGTTCCAGACGATATGCTTCTCGTTCGCGTCGTCCGCCGCGATCAGGGCCGACACGTCGCCGGTCAGGCGGGTGACGCACCGGTCGGGAATCTTGACGCCCGACCACGCCGGCGCCGCCAAGCTGTTGGTCTCGATCGACACGGTGACGTAGGCGTCGCCGCCCGTCAGCTTGTAATAGATGTCCACCGTGTACGAGTCCGGCCGCGGCACCATGCGCACGCCGCTCACCTGCGGGGCAGCCTGGGCCGCCAGCGCGGTCAAGCCCAGCGAAAGACCGGCAGACAGTATTTTTATTCGGCTCGTCATCTTTTCCGCCTTTCTTAAAACAATCTGACCAACAGCCCGACGAACGGACAGGTGTTGAGCCGGATCACCTCGGAACAGGCGACGAAGAGCCCGGCCAGATCGAGCGGCTCAGAAGCACTCGCCGGAAGGCTTTGGACATTCTGAAGGCTCAACGCCGTAGAAACGGATGATGTGTCTTCCGCTGCCGCAGCCATCTCCGGGCTGGCAGAAGCCATGCCAGCGAAGAAAAAGGCCGAGAGGCAACACGCGCAAAGGCGATTCCGTAGTTTATCCATTTGCCACTCCTTTCAATTCGCGGGCGTCCCTTCCAACGGTAACGCGAGGCGGAAGCCGGTGTTGTTCACCGCCGCGGCGGCACCGATGCGGTAGCGCACCGCCGAGCGCGGGTCCGCCTGGTTGTTGTAACCTCCGCCTTTGCGCACGCGGTCGGTGTCGGTCTCGATGTTTCCGCCGATGGGGTCGATGGCCCAGCCGTAGCCGAGCGAGACGGAGAAGCGGTCGCGCACGATTTCGCAGACGTTGCCGATCATGTCGTAGAGGCCCCACGCGTTCGGCAGCTTCTCGCCGACCCGGTGGTGCTGGCTGGTCGAGTTGAAAGCGTCCCACGCGATCGGGTCGCGGTTGGGGCAGAGCTGGGTCGTTGTAGTCAGGTTCAGCCCGTTGTGGAGGGCGGTCAGCGTGCCGGCCCGGCAGGCGCACTCCCACTGCGCCTCGGTCGGCAGGTCGAACAGGAACCCGCCGCTCTTCGCGCGCACCCGTCCGATAAAAGAGTTCGCGTCCACGGCGTCGCCGGCCAGCGGCCAGGTTCCGCCGCGGAGCGTCGAGAAGGTCACGGACTCGACCGGACGCGCGTCGCCGTTGGTCGTGTCGGACGACGGATTGTTGTTCATCACCCGCTGCCACTGCCCCTGCGTCACCTCGAAGACGCCGACGTAATAGTCGTGCGTGTGGGTCACGAGGTGGAGCCGTTCTTTGGCGCCGCTGGCCGCTTCCGAACCCGCCTTGCCCAGCTCGTTCGTCGGCGAGCCCATGTAGAAGCAGCCGCTCGGGATGCGTCGCAACGCCAGCCGGTTCGTGCGGTAGAGCTCGTTCGTGAGGCCGCCGTCCGGCAACGCCTCCTCGCTGAGGTAGGCGCGGAGCGGATACGTCGCGTTCGCGTCATAGGCAGCACCGAGATCCAAAACGAGATAGAGCGGCGGGTTGTCCCGCGTCCAGGCCTCGATCTTGGCGCGCGCCCCGTCGACCTTCTGGTCCGGCCAGTCGGCGCGCGCGTCCCAGACGACGTGCTTCTCGTTCACCGCGTCCGCCGAAACCAGCACCGACACGTCGCCGGACACGCTCTTCACAAACCGGTCTGGGATTTTGACGCCGGACCACGCCGGCGCAACGGCGGCATTCGTCTCGATGCTGACCGTGATGAAGGCGTTGGCGCCGGTGAGCCGGTAATAGATGTCCACCTTGCGCGAATTCTGGCGCGGCACGAGGCGCACGTCGCTCACCTGCGGACTTGCGAGGACGGCTCCGGCGACGAGGGCGGCGGCCAACCCGCAGCAACAGCATTGTTCAATCCGTGTCATCTCCACACCCTTTCGTATACGCGGCCGCGTCAATTTTCGGGGGGCACGGGCGTTCCCTCTAACGGGCGGATCGCCAGACGCAGACCGCCGGTCCCTCCCGACGCATAAATGCCACGGTAGCCGCAACGGGGATCGACCTTGCCGTTGCAGGCACCGCCCTTCTGGACACGGTTGGTGCTTGTCAGCGAGCCGACCGGATCAACCACACTCATGTTCCCGAGCTGGTCCTCATACCGGTCGCGCACGACCTCGTAGACGTTGCCGATCATGTCGTAAAGGCCCCATGCGTTCGGCTGCTTCTCGCCGACCCGGTGGTGCTGGTAGCCCGAATTGAAAGCGTCCCAGGCGATCTCCGCCCGGTTCGGGCAGGCGCTCGTGACCGAGGTCAGGTCCTTGCCGTTGTGGAGCGCGGTCTGGTTTCCGGCCCGGCAGGCGTACTCCCACTGCGCCTCGGTCGGCAGGTCGAAGGCAAAGGCGTTGGCGCAGCGGCTGCGCAGCGTGCCGATGAGCGAGTTGGCGGCAATGCCGTCGTTGGTGTCCGGCCACGAGCCGCCGCGGAGGTTGTCGTAGGTCTCGCTGTCCGCAGGATTGCCGAGGATGGAGGTGGGCCCCGCATACTTGATCCGCCGCCACTGACCCTTGGTGAGTTCGAAAACGCCGATGTAGAAGGCATGCGAGAGAGTCACCAGATGGAGGTTTTCGTTCGCATTGCGCCCCAATTCGGCGTAGGGCGAGCCCATGACGAACGCGCCCGCGTCAAGCCGCTTCATCACAAGCAGGCTGGTGCGGTAGATGTCGTTCGTCAGCCCTCCGTGAGGCAGCGCTTCCAGACTGGGGTAAGCGAAGGGAGTAATGGTGTGCACGGAATAGTAATCGCCGCCCTGATAGTCGCCGCCCAGATCGAACACCAGAACCTGAGGCGGGAAGTTCGTGGCCCACGCGGTGACGACTGCGCGCGCCTCACCGATTTCCGCTCCGGGCAGCTCCGCGCCCGCGTTCCAGACGATCCGCTTGTCGTTCGCCGCGTCGGCGGCGATCAGGCGCGACACGTCCCCGCTCAGTCGCGTTACCCGCGAGTCCGGGATCTTGACGCCCGCCCATTCCGGCGCGGCCAAGGCATTCGTCTCAATGGCGACCGTAATGTAGGCGTTATCACCCGTGAGGCGGTAAAATATATCCACCGTGCGCGAATCTGTCCGCTGCGCCAGCCGCACGTCGCTCACCACAGGCGCCGCGCCAACAACGCCCGCGAGCAGCGCCATGATGACGCTCCCCGCCAAACCCGCGTTCTTCATCCTCATCGCACCCTCCGTTTCCAAGCGCCAGACACAGGGTCTGTCGCGCATCAAGATCATGCGGCACGATTCAATATGAAACAAGCGACCTCTAGTGACTCCTCCTGAAACCAGCCGAACCACGACACGTTCAAGTTTTATATTAAGCTACATAAGCGCCGTCAGTTTGTCAACTGCGCGGCCGGGCTGACGGATCTTAAAAATCCGTTAAAAAAGAATCCGTGCGCGGCGGCACCGGACTGCGCCTCCGTGCGAGCGCACCGGCGCTTCGCCGACCTGCGGAAAAAACGGGGGTCTCCGCTTGAGGCCTGCAGGGGTTAAGCCCGTATGGGGCCCGAGTTTCCCCTCCGGCACCAGAACGCCGATTCTTCCGGGAAAACTTCTCTTGCGCCCCGCCGGTTCCGCGTTTTTCGCGCGGCCCTTTTTACAACCTCACACCCACATGCGCACCGAGGGTCCAGCTGTCCAAATCAGCCTTGACCTCGTCGGGGCCGACTGACCAGCCGGGCTCGTCGAAGATGGCGTCATACCCGCCCTGCACCGTCAGATAGACGCGGTCGGTCACGTGGAGCGTCAGCGACACTTCTGCGCCGCCGCCCGGCGCGACGGTCGTTTCCGACTGGCGGTCGTGCCAGGCGGCGAGCGTAGGGCCATTGTTCATCGAGAAGGCCTCGTCTCGGCTGGCGGAGAAATCGATCAAATTCGCGCTCAGATAGGCCTGCAGCCCGGCGGACACCCGGCGGTGAAGCTTCCACTCCAGCCGCGGCCCCAAGGCTAGCTGCGTGAGCTGCAGATCCACATCGAGATCCGTATGGGACGCGGCGCCCGTCACGTCGCGCGAGAGAAGTTCCGTTGTCGTGACGTCGTCGACCGAGTCGAGCAGGCGCCCCGTCGGCGTCACGGGCAGATAGGGCGACCCCGTCGTGCCCGGCGCGCGCACGTCCACCAGCCCCGCCCCGTCGAACCCGGCGTCGTAGGTATATGACCAGTGCTCCTGGACCGTCCGCGTGGTTTCATACCGCTCCGTTGTCACGGTCTGCGCATAAGGCGTGCCGCTCAGCGAGGCCTCGTTCTCCCCGTACACGTTAAGCCCCATCTGGAGGGAAAGCCAAAACGACTCGCGCTCCAGCATGACATAGCCGCCCCGAATGCTCGCGCCCGCCGCGCCGTCGTCGTCCTCTTTGCGCAGCACATCGGACCGGTCCGTCGCGACTGTCTGGCGCAGCCCTTGCCCCGTGCTCTGCCACTGCTCGCTCGAGACATGATACGTCAGTGTGCCCTGTTCCGCGTTGTACTGCGATAGATCGCTGAAACTCCAGTTCTCGGTGTTGCCGAATAGCGGCGTCGAGGCGTCTGTCCACACCGCCCCGTCGCTGAACGTCCGCGACGTCCCCGAGAGATCATCCGCCAGCAGCGGAGTGTCCGGCGTGCGGAGCGCGGGACGGTCGTCCACCTCCTGCGCCGCCTGCAGCCCGTACTGCCGCGCGTAGGAATCGGAGCGCATCTCGATGTTCAGACTTTTGCGGTAAACCGCGCCGCCCTCCACATACCACCCTTCGGCGCACGCCGAAAGGACCGACCAAGCTGAAACGAAAGCGAGCAATGCGTAGCGCATGATAGTCCTCAGTTGTTGGGATAACTCAAAATCTGATAGAAGCGGGCCGGCACGTCGTTCGGGTGCGCCTCCGTCACGGGCTGCCCAGAATCCACCCAGTAGGTGACGGTCCCGGACGCTGTGACAGCGGGATAGACGTTCTTCCACGCCTCGGACATCGAGTCGCGGTACTGGATCATGTATTCAGCGCCGGGCACGGTGCGGAAGGCGATGACCATACACCCGTCCGCACGACTCCATGCACCCACCACCGCACTCGCGACAGCCTCCGCGGGAGGTGCCTCGCGCAAGGGCGACAGCACCAGATGCGCCTCGACCGTGGCCGGTCTGCCCTGCAACACCTGCGCGCCGTAGGCTCGGGCATAGACCACCTTGATCGCGGCCGACGCCCCCGGAGCCAGGCTGTGCGGATACTCGATCACCGCCTCGCCGCGCCCGTTGACCGAGGTCCGGTTTAAGACATACGCCGTGTCGTCCAGGCCGCCCACGGTCACCATGACGCCCTCGGCCGCCACGTTGGCCGTGTTCGTGACCGTGACGATCTGATAGACCTCCATGGACGAACTCTTGAGGGCGCCGACCCCGTAGCCCGGCGCGCCGATGATCGTGACCGCAAAGGAATAGCTGACCTCGTATCCCGTCTCCAAATGCGTCGCGGTAACGGTGACCGTCGCCGTGCCCGAGGCGCCGGGATACGTCAGGCGCAACACGCCCGTGCCCGCGTCGATCTGGGCCGTAACGATTGCCGGCGCCTCGGATGTCGCGGAGAAGGAGAGCCCTGCCCCCGCGAAGATCAGGTTCAGCGGAAACTCCTGAGTGCCGCCGCCGCTGGCCGTGCCGGTCATGTTCGAAACGGCCACCCACGGCACCGTCCCGCCCGTCGGCACGCCGATCACATTGGAGTTCAGGCTCTGCACATCGTTCGAGGTGCAGGCGCGCAGACGATACCAGTGCCATGTCCCGTCCGCCAAACCGTTGACCCAAGCGTTGTCGACAGCTCCCACGAACTGGTTGCTGTAGCCGGCCACGAAGTCGGTAAAGTTGCTCGTCGTGGAAACGTCGATCACGTAGTGGTCAGCCTCCGGCACAAGCGACCAATGCGCCTTGAACGCCGAAGTAGAGATTTGCGTCGCCGGCAGAGCGGTCGGCGGCGTCAAGACGTGATACATGAAGGCGTCCTCGAGCGCGGCATCGCCGAAGCCCGACACGACATGCGCCGGGCCGGTCAGATCCGCCGTGATGTTGGTGGCACCGCTCAGCACCCATACGGAGTGGACCGCCTGGGAGACGATTGTCGCCTCGACACCGCACAGCGTCACCGACGTGATGTTGGTCCCGTCGCCAAGCCAGAGACCATCGATCCGGACTTCATCGCCACCCGCTTCAATGCCGTGCTTCGGCATCACCGACGTCACCACGCCGAACACGGACACGACATGGGTGACATCCGGAGCCGCATTGTAGTTCTCCGTGCCGGCCTGGCTCGCCACGACGGCGACCTCGCCGGCAGCGCTGAAGCTCAGGCTTGTCCCGTCAATGGCACCGGGGCCGGAAACCACGCTGAACGTGACCGGATTGCCGGACGCACCGCCCGTGGCGGCCAGCGCAACGACCGAGGTCACGGCCTGCGGGGCGACCGGCGGGAAGTCGATCGCCTGATCGGCTTTCGCGACCACCAGCGTGCCGGTCGCCATGCCCGAGTAGAAGTCGTCGATGACGGTGCCGCTCACCGCGTAGCTCCCGGCCGGGACCGGAGCGACACCGGAGCCACCCGCGCCGAGGCTTTGCCGGCTACCGTAAACGAAGCTGACCGCTAGTCCCTCGGGAACCGTCGTGGCCGCCACCGCGCGCGGCGTGCCGTCATAGGTCTGGAACAGATTGGTCAGCGCGACCGTTGCCCCCGCCTTGACCACCTCGAAGCTGTTCGTCCTTTCCGGCGCGGCGGACCAGTTCGCGTCGCCAGGCTGGCTCGCTACGACGCTCACGGTTCCGGCACCGGTAAACCGCAGGACATGGCCGTCCAGGGAAGCCGGCCCGCCCGCGACCGAGAACGTCACGGCCAGCCCGCTCGAGGCGCTGGCGCCCAGCGTCACGACGTTGGTGGCCAGCTGATCGGCGACCGGCGGGAAATCGATCGTCTGGCCGGCTTTCGCGACCACCAGCGTGCCGGTCGCCGTGCCCGAGTAGAAGTCGTCGATGACGGTGCCGCTCACCGCGTAGCTCCCGGCCAGGACCGGGGCGTCGCCGGAACCGGCCACGCCGAGGCTTTGCCGTTCACCGTAGCGGAAGCTGACCGCTAGTCCCTCGGGAACCGTCGTGGCCGCCACCGCGCGCGGCGTGCCGTCATAGGTCTGGAACAGATTGGTCAGCGCGACCGTTGCCCCCGCCTTGACCACCTCGAAGCTGTTCGTCCTTTCCGGCGCGGCGGACCAGTTCGCGTCGCCGGGCTGGCTCGCCACGACGCTCACGGTTCCGGCGCCGGTGAACCGCAGGACATGGCCGTCCAGAGAAGCCGGCCCGCCCGCGACCGAGAACGTCACAGCCAGCCCGCTCGAGGCGCTGGCGCCCAGCGCCACGACGTTGGTGGCCAGCTGGTCGGCGACCGGCGGGAAGTCGATGACTTGTCCTCCTTGGACCGCAGCCACGACCGACGTCACCGCAACCGGCAAGTACAGGGCATCACCGGCCTTGGTCGCACAGACCCGGACCGTTCCGCTGCCGGCGGTGACGGCGAGGTTCGTGCCGTCGACGATCGCGCCGGGACCATCGAGAACAGCGTAGCTCACCGCGCCCGTCCCCGAACCGCCGGAGACGGCAAGCGCGTTAGTCGTGAGATACGCCTGGGGACTTGCCGGATTGAACACCAGCGAGGCCTGCTGTTGGCACAGATACTCGAAGGCGTTGAACTTCACGGTCTCGCCAAAGCTCGTCGAGAACACCCGCACGTCGCCGACTCCCGGCGCCGTCACCGCACCGGCGGTGACGACGATCTGCGTCGCGCTCTGGCTCTGAATCGCCGCACTCACCCCGCACAACGTCACGTTGGTCGCGTCGGCGCCGTTACAGAGGTTCGTGCCGCGGATGACCACCTCGTAGCCGCCGGTCCACGAACCGCTGGCCGGCTCGACGCCTGAAGAGCCGGCCGTGGCGGGATATCGATAGACGTTGGTGGCCATCGTCGTGCCGTCAAACGCGTACAGGACGCCATCCGGATTGGCCAGCTGCACGTTGTACCAGGCTTGCGGAAGTCCCGCCGCCATCTCCGTCCAGGCGGTCCCGTCGAAGCGATAGACGTTGTTGTGCGGGACGCTCATCGGCATCCCCATGCCGCTTTCCTCTTCCGTTTGCCCGCCGACCACGTACAAGGCGCCATCCCGCGCGGCTACCCCCGGGGTCCCCCGCGGCGCCGGCAACCCCGCCACCTCCGTCCAGCCCGTCCCGTCGTAACGGTACACGTTGGTGCAGGCGTTTCCTCCAAACGGCGAATCCACACCGCCCACCGCGTAGAGATAGCCCCCGCACGCGGCCGCCCCCATGTCGTAGCGGGCCGCCGGCAGTCCCGCCACCTCCGCCCACGTCGTCCCGTCAAAACGGTACACGTTCGTCATCGTGGAGCCGGAATCAGAATTTCTTCCCCCGATCACATAGAACGCGCCGTTGTATGTCGCCCCCGCCATGTTCGCGATCTTGGCGGGCAACGCGGCCACTTCCTGCCAGCCCGCACCCGTGAACCGATACACATTCGTGGACACACCCGCGGGGCCCGGCGCCCCGCCTGCCAGGATCAGCGCTCCGTTCACCTCGCCGGCGACCGCATTACGCCGCCCCGCCGGCAGCCCCGGCACTTCCGTCCAGCCCGTCCCGTCGTAGCAATAGACGTTCGTCTTGCAGGTGCCGTACATGTTCGCCCCGCCCACCGCATAGATCCGGTTGCTCACCGCGGCGGCGGACATGCCGAATCTCGACGTCGGCAACGCCGCCACCTCCACCCACTGGCTCCAGTCCGGCTCCACGCCAATCCGGCCCGCCGGATTCACCGTGTAGACACCGGCGAACGTGGTGTCGCCGTTGTCGGAAGTCTGCACCACGATGTCCACCGCGCCCGCCGATCCGATCGCCGGGACGGTGATGGTCACCCAATTCGCGCCCGAGGCCTGAATCGCCGCGGCAACTCCGCCGACCAGCACGTTCGTGATCGTGCCGAAAAGGCCGTTGGTGATCGTGACCATGTTCCCGCCGCCCAGCGGCCCCGCATCCGTTGACAACGTAAAGCACGACCCCGCCAGATTCATCACGTACACCGCCGTCGACGCGTTGTTGCTGATCGTCAGCATCCCCGCGTAACTCCCCGCCGCATCTGGCGCAAACCGGACCGTGAAGGTACTTGCCGTTCCCGCCGCCACCGTCGCCGGAAGACCGGCAATCTTAAAGCGCGAGTCCGAAATCCCAAATCCAGAGATGTTCAGCGTTTCCGTGCCGTCGTTCGCGATCGTAAACGTGTTTGTCCACGAAGCGCCCGCGAGCAGCGACACGAACTTCGTTCCGTTCGCCGCTTGCGCCGCGTTCCCGCTGGCCACCACCGCCCCGTTCGTCCCCAACACCTTCATGCCCGGCGCGGAGTACGTGAACGCGTTCGTGCCGACCGTCTCCCCGTAGCTCGTCGATTGCACCACCACGTCGCCCGCGCCCGCCGCCGCCGCCGTCCCGGCCGTCACCCAGACCCGGTCCACACTCTGGCTCTGGATCGTCGCCTGGATGCCGCACAAGGTCACGCGCGTGATATCATGGCCATTCCCGATGTTTTCTCCCATGATCGCCACCGTGTAGCCGCCCGCCAACGATCCGCGGCTCGGGGTCGTCCCGGAATTGTACACCCGGTTGGGCCAAACCTGTCCAATCCGGTTCGTGGCCACCCCGCCTGCCGACGTGAACTCGCCGCCGACCACCATCGTCTCATTGCTGACGCAGGCGAGCGCCCAGACTGAACTGTTGATTCCGCCGACCCCGCCGGCATCATGCCACATCGCCCCATCCCACATCGCCAGACGGTTCCCCGGCGACGTGAACGATCCACCGGCATACAGCTTTCCCTGCGCATCGAAGCCCAAGGCGTAGACAGAGTTGTTCATTCCGCTGCCCACGTTCGTCCAGTTCTCCCCGTCCCAACGGGCCACACGGCTAATGCTTTGCGCGCCCGACGCCGTGAAAGATCCGCCGGCATACAGCGTCCCATGGGAGTCCACTACCAGTTTATTGACGCGATTGTTGAATCCCGCCCCCATCGGACGCAACGCCGTCCCATCCCACATCGCCACGCATGACATGGCCACCGACCCGGTCGGCGTGATGGCATTGGTGAAATCACCCCCGAAATACAGCGTCCCGTCCGGTCCCCGAACCGACGTCCAAACGGAGCTGTTGAAGCCAATGGGACTGGCTACGTCGTTGAGGGCCGACTCGTAGATGTTCGTCCAGCTCGCGCCATTCCATTTCGCGACGTAGCCGAAGTAGTGCAAATATCCATCGCTCGTGAAGCCACCCCCGAAATACGGCACGTCGTGGGTGTCGAACGTCACCGTATAGCCGGCCGAGCTAACTCCCGCGCCCATATTCGTCCAGCTCTCGCCATTCCAACGCCCGATGCGCCGGCAGTTCTGACTTTTCCCGAACGTCCCGTTGAAATCGCCCACCGCATACAGCGTCCCGTCCGAATCCGCCTGGATATCCCGCACTCTGTTGTTGAATCCGATCCCCACGTTCGTCCACGCCGCTCCGTCCCATTTCGCGATGCGGGGCATGCTCGCGCCATCCACGGCGCTGGTAAACGCGCCGCCAGCATAGAGAACCCCGCCGGTCGAGGCGTGCAAGGCATAGACCGTATCTCCGAAGCCCTGCGCCATGTTGGCCCAGGTGAAGCCATCGAGCACCATCCCGCCCAGCTTGCCCGCCGGGTTGTAGCGATACGCCCCCGCCAAGGGGATGTCGCCGTTGCCGGAAGTCTGCACCACGATGTCCACCGCGCCCGTCGCCGCGGCCGGCGGCATCATGATCGTAAACCAATTGTCGCCAGAGGCCTGAATCGCCGCGCCCACGCCGCCGACCAGCACATTCGTGATCGAGCCGAAAAGGCCGTTGGTGATCGTCACGTCGTTCCCGCCCGCAAAAGGTCCGGCGTTCGGGATCACCAAAAGTCGTTTTTCCACGTCCACGGCGCCGATATCGACAGCCGCGCCTTGGGGACGGAGCATGCCGCGCTGATCGGTCGCGGTCGAATCGGAAGCGGGGCTGATCGCGTCGATCACCGGACTTCCCGCCAGCGGCAGGCAGGTGAAGGTCGGCCCGCCGTTGTCAGCCAAGGGGCCCAGCAGCGGATTTGCCCCGTAAAGGTTGCCGGTCATGAAGCCGGACTGAATCCAGGCGTTCGTGCGTTGGATGAGATTGAAACCGCCAGACTGGAACGCGTTACAGAGATCAGGTCCGTAACCCGCCGTATTGGTGGCGATGATGCTGTTCCGGAGCAGCGGATTGACGTACGAGGGGTTCGAACTGTTCGCCGAGTAGACACCTCCGCCTTGTGCAGCACTGTTTCCAACGATGGTCACGTGGTCATAGACGGCTTGATGCGTCATGTGGCACCCGCCACCGCGGCCGATTTCACCACTGGCCGTGTTGCCGCTGAGCGTACAATTCCTCAGCAGTTTTGTCCCCGAGTCCGGCATCATACAGCCGTCACAGATCGCCCCGCCCCTGCCGACTCCCCCTCCCCCTGTCCCGCCGAGAGCGCTGTTCCCGGTGAACGTGGAGTCGCAGGCGACCAGAGTCTGGTTCACAGCAACACAGATTGCACCACCGCGTCCTTCGCAACCGAAATTGCCCCCGCCTCTTGCCGAGTTATTGAGGAAGGTGCAGCGGTCCACCGTGACGGGGCCGACATTGTAAAGGCCGCCCCCATAGGCGGAGCCGCCGACCGCAGCGTTGTTGACAAACATCATTCTCCGGAGCGTCAGGGTTCCGTTGTTGAGAACCCCGCCGCCCTTCGCCGGATCGCCGGTAGCCCGTCCGTCTGCGATCGTCAGTCCCTCGAGAACCGCGGTCACGCCTGCCGCGATCTCGAAAACGCGGGAATTGTTATTGCCGCTGACCGTCACGCCCGCGCCCCCCAACCCCGCCACAGACAGATTTTTGTCGATCAGAATCTGGCCGGTGGCCAAGATGATGGTGCCGCCCGCAAGCATGGGATCAAACATGACGGTATCGCCGCCGGAAGAATCGGTCACCGCTTGCCGCAGGCTTCCCGGCCCGCTGTCGGCGAGGGTGATCACGATGTTCGTGCGGGGGCCAGAAACCACACCGGCGAACGCGATATCGCCCGCCCCGTCGGCGGCTCGTGCCGCCAGAGGCGACTGCGACAAGAGAAGAAAAGCCGCGGCCACCGTCACCGTCCGCCACACGGAGCGACCCAACCGCGACAGACCGCCCGACTCCCCCATCGATTTCCCGCCAAATGAAAAAACCGACACCCCCGCCATCCAACCCTGACAACCCCGCATCGCCGACCTCCGAACAACCGATCGGGAGATTCCCCTCTCCTGATCATCATCTTTTTCCTACACAACACGTAAGTTTTAAGCTATCAGGATAATCCTGTTCTGTCAACAGAACGAAGTGAATCATATAATAAAAAAAGGAATTTCACGGCGGACGGCCGGTGTCCGTTTTCGTTTCAAGGCGGCGTGCGCCGGGGAGCGGCGCGCAAAAAAAGAAGGGGGCCGGAGACCTCGCGGT
>CAZOIS010000075.1:0-20408 GCA_964579865.1 uncultured Lentisphaeraceae bacterium
TTCGTTTGAGTCGTTTTGAAATGCCCCGGCGCGTGCAGAAGGAAGAGAACACCGCAACGGCAACTTATTCGCGTTTCATCGCGGAGCCGTTTGAGGTGGGGTACGCCCGCACCGTCGGCAACTCTCTTCGCCGTGTTCTGCTGTCTTCGATTGAAGGTGTCGCGATTACTTCGATCAGGATCAGCGGCGCAAACCACGAGTTTTGCGCGCTGCCCGGCGTGAGCGAGGACGTCACGGACATCATCCTCAACCTCAAACGCGTGCTCCTCAAGAGTTTCAGCCGGAATCCCGTTTGGCTCAAGTTGAACAAGAAGGGCCCCTGTGTTGTGACGGCGGCCGATTTCGCCGAAGAGAATTCGGTCGAAGTCCTCAACCCCACCCAGCATATCGCCACGCTCGACGTGGACGGCACGCTGGCCATGGAGGCTGAGATCCGCACGGGACGCGGGTTCTGCCCGGCCGAGGGGAACAAGACCGATGAGCAGGAGATCGGACGCATTCCGATCGACAGCATCTTTTCGCCGGTTTCGCGCGTGAACTTCCTCGTGGAGAACACCCGCGTCGGCCAGCGGACCGACTACGAGAAGCTGATTCTCGATGTGTGGACCGATGGGCGCGTTTCGCCGGACGAGGCGGTCAAGACCGCGGCGGCTGTGTTGCGCCACCATCTCGACGTCTTTGTCGACTACAGCGAGGAAGTGCTGGAGTTCGAGGAGTCGGAGAAGAAGGTGGACGAGGAGCGTGACCGCCTGCGCCGTATTCTGAACATGAGCGTGAACGAGATCGAACTCAGCGTCCGTGCCGCCAACTGCCTGAACAACGCCAACATCACGACCGTCGGCGAGCTGGCGATGAAGACGGAAGCGGACATGTTGAAGTATCGTAACTTCGGCAAGAAGTCGCTTAACGAGATCAAGGATAAGCTGACCGAGTTGGGGCTCTATCTGGGCTATAAGTTCGATCCCGACCTGCTCGAAGGAAACAAGTAAACTGTTTGAGGTTTAAGACATGCGTCATCACAGAATTGTCAAGAAATTCGGACGGTCCACGTCACACCGCAAGGCGCTCATGAGCAGCCTGGTGACGAACCTGATTCTCCAAAGCAGCATCAAGACGACGCTGCCTAAGGCGAAGCAGGCTCGTCGGGACGCCGAGAAGATCGTCACGCTGGCCCGCAAGGGCACGCTGGCGGCGCGCCGTTTGGCGGCTTCCCGGCTGCAAAGCCCGGTTGCGTTGCAGGAGTTGTTCGATCGCGTTGTGCCCTCGATGGACGGCCGTAAAGGTGGCTACACCCGCATTCTGAAGCTCGGCCAACGCCGCAGCGACGGATCGGAAATGTGCCTGCTGCAGTGGGTCGTTCTGCCGGCCAAGGTTGAGGCTGTCAGCGAGCCGGCACCCGCGCCGGCCGCCGAAGAAGAGAAGAAGCCTGAAGAGAAAAAGGCGAAGGCCAAGGCCAAGAAGGCGTAACGCGCCGCGACACGCGTAAATGCGAAAAAGACGGACGCTTCACGGCGGCCGTCTTTTTTTTGCCGGTCAGCCGTTTCGTTTTGGCCGTCCGCGTGGAAAGGGACTATTGCCCCTCGATCTTCAGGGCGTTGCCGGGCGTGAAGCGCACCGTGAGGGTCAATTCGCCGGAGGACGGCGCCGCGGCTTCGAACCCGACGAGCTTCATGCCCGGATTTTCGGAGTCCCACTCGTTTTCCGTGCGGGCGGCCTCGTATGTTTTCCACGCCGTGGAAGGGTCGTGAAGCGCGCTGAGGATCAACTGCCTGCCCGCTTCGCGCAGCACGAGGCGTCCCGTGCGCGACGTGTCGGGCGTCGCCTTTGTCGCCATCGCCCAGCGCACGACGGAGCCGGGGCGCAGGCCTTTGAGCGTATCGGTCATCCGGTATTCGCCGCCGGCCAGCAGGGTGCCCGTGCGGATGACCTGCGCGGCGTTGGTGTAGACCGGCGAAAGATCGAGCACGGCTTCAGACTCAGGGCTTTCGTGGAACGAGAGCACTTTGGCGGTGCCTTTCGCGAACTGGAGCTGGCCGTCGATCACCAGCGTGTTGTGGCTGAGGCTGCTCAGGCGGAAGATGCGCCAGCGATCGGCGTTCTGCTTGGAACTCCACAAGTCCATCTTGCGCGTTTCGATGCGGTGGTAACTTTCTGCGCCGATGTCGTAGGCCCAGCGCACGCCCTCCGCGTCGAGGACGAAAGATCCCGCGTCCATGTGTCCGTGCGGAGCCGAGGGGGATCCGGCTTTCAGCCCGATGAAGAGGGCCTTGCCGTTGTCCCACGATGTGCGCTGGATCGTGATTGGCACGGGGCCTTCTGACGACCACGCGAGCGGCGCTTTCGTGGCGAGGTCTGCGGGCAACGGCTGCAGCCAGAAGAGCGTGAAGGCGAAGAGCCGGTTGCCCTTCTGGGACGCGGCCTTCTTGGGCCGGTCGGCGCAATACGCGAGGAATGCGTCGCGCTCGAAATAGGCGAGGACGTCGGGGCGGTTGAAGCGCTTGGCGAACCACCACGAGGCGCAGTCGGTGCCGCGGCCCATGCCGCCGTCCGCGTAGTTGAAGGTCAGGCCGGAGGGGCCGGTGACGAGGTCGGGATAGTCGGCTGTCGCGGCGAACCCCGGCAGGGTGGTCAGCCCGTAGTCCGATTTCAGTATGCCCTCGAGCAGGGCGATCGCCAGCACGTTGAAATCGGTGCCGTAGGACCAGTATCCGGGCCCTTCGGGATAGCAGCCTTTGGGTGCGAAAGCGTGCATCGGGCGCGGCAGGTTGGTAATGGCGCGGTGGGCGATTTCTGCCGCGAGGGCTTCCTGCTGGTCCATCAGGGCGAGCGCCCCGGCGAGCATGCCGGCGTGGCAGACCTGTCCCCAGTTGTTGGAGGCCTTGACCCAGCCCGTGTGTTTGAGCGAGGTGCGCAGGCCTTTTTCGAGGATCGCGTCCGCGACGGCCTTGCGGGTGGCCTCGTCCATGTCGTTGTAGAGCCAGTCGTAGCCCACGGCCATCGCGAGGGTCATCTCGGCGACGTCGAGGAAGTGCGAGGGATTCCAGTCGGTAAAACCGGCGACGGCACGCATTTCCGCGGCGCAGCGCTCGAGATAGGCGGGCTTGCCGGAGAGCCGGTAGGCCATGGCCAGCGTCGAGATGCGGTGTAACGCCCGGCGAGAGACGCCGAGCAGACGGCGCCCTTCCATTTCGCGTGCGCAGGGCGGGAACCCCAGCATCTGGTCGGCGTCGAACAGGATCCGGTCGTTCGCCTGCTTGACGGTCCCGGGAATGCCGGCCTGCTCGCGCAGGGTGGCAAAGGTCTGCGCGTCACCGAAAAGCGATGGGTGCCGCTTGTCGGCTTTCCTGACCGCTTCGGCCACTGTCTGCAGCGCGGTCTTTTCCGCAGGGATAAGGGCTTCGGCATGCAGGAGGGTGACGGCGAGCCCCAGGCTGAGAACGGAGGATACGGCGATTAGGCGCATGGCGGTTGCTCCTTCTTTTCGGCGGGATGGTCGAACGTCGCGACTTCGCAGGGCATGCGCCGAGAGAGCAGGCCTTGCGCAAACCGAACGCCGTAGACGAGGTGCGTCGCGATGACCCCCAGCCAGGTCACCAGCCAGAGTTTCGGGCTGAGCGAGGCGGTGGAGAGGAACGTCAGCACGCCGTAGCAGGCGAGCGCGGTCAGGTAGGCGATGCGGAGCCAGGGGTGGAGGCACGCCGCCAAAGCGCCGGCCACAAGTCCCGCCACGAAAAAGGAGGGAATCAGATAGCTCAGGCGTAGCGACGTGGCCGGAAAACGTTTCGCGAAATGGCCGCGGTGCAGGGCGTAGCGTCCGATCTGCCGCAGGTGCGGGCCGAAGAGCGGGCGGCGGTGATGGAAGACCTGGACCCACGGGTCATACATGATGCGTTTCTTTTGTCCGAGCACGATGTCCGCGCAGAGGATGGTGTCCTCGCCGGGCCAGAAGTCGGTGCGGTAGCCATCGATGGCCTTGAGCACGTCGGTCCGCGCGAAGAGGTTGCAGCTCGGGAAGTCGTCGACGGTGGCGCGTACGCGGTCGCCGATGTAGCGGTATCTGAAGTTGCCGGACACGAAGAGATTCGCATAGACCCGCCCGCCGGCCTGTCCCATGAAAGGGTCGCCGGGCGGGGTCACGCCGGGGCCGCCCACGCCGCCGACGTCGGGCAGGGTGAAGTATTTGACGGCGTGCTCGAGCCAGTTGGGGACGGGGTAGGCATCGTCGTCCAGGAAGGCGACGATCTCGCCTTTGGCTCGGCTGATCCCCTCGTTGCGCTTTTCGGCGGGACGCGTCTTCCCCGTCGGAATCACGTGGAGCTCGAACGGGTAGGCGCCGAGATCGCACGGGGCATCGGGCAAGACGATGGCCTCGAAGTGGGGATAGGTCTGGTGCGCGAGCGCGTCCAGGCATTCGGTGAGATAAGGGCTGGGCGCGGGGCAGGCGATCACCACAGAAACGAACAGCGGTTTCTCGGCGGGCGGGGCGACCTCGACACTGCCGTAGTAGCGCAGGACGCGCAGGCGGTAGAAGATGGCCAGGGTGTCGTTCATCACCTGTTTCACGTTGCTCCAGGAAAGGCATCCGACCTTCTCGCCGAAATGCATCTCGATGGGGGCTTCGGCCACGACGAAGCCCTTGGCGTGGGCGATGGAGAGGACTTCGAGGTCGAAGGCGAATGCCTTGACCAGCATGCGGTCGAAGGACCAGGCAAGCGCTTCGCGCGTGAACAGCTTCATGCCGGTCTGGGTGTCGGACACCGGCAGCCCGACCAGCAGCCGGACGAGCGCGTAGTAAATGCCGCTGGCCAGGCGGCGGTGCCACGGATAGTCGATGACCGAAGCCGGGTGGCGCTTAGAGCCAATGACGATGGCGGCCCGTTTCTCGGCCATGATGTCGAAAAAGGTCGTGATGCGTGAGGGCGACAGGTCAAGGTCGCCGTCGAGCAACAGGACGTGGGAACCGCGCGAGGCTGCGAAACCGCGTTTGAGGGCGTTGCCCTTGCCGGAGTTGACTTGCACGTAGACGGGGTGCACGTGCTCCGGATCTTGGGCCGCGGCGCGGCGGATCGCCGCCGCGGTCTGGTCCTGGCTGCCGTCGTCGACGGGCACGACTTCGAAGGGGATGTTGCCGCGCAAAAGCGAACAGACGGTCGCGATGTTGCGCTCGATCACCGCCTCCAGTCCGTAGGCGGGCATAATGACGCTCAGTTCTCCTGACTTCCCCAGACAGGCCTGCGCGGAGAACCAAAGATTTTTGCCGTTTTCAGTGGTCATTCTTCAGGAGATAAGTAAAATAGAGCGTTATTCTTTTTCGGCCATTGCGGTACCGTTGGATTCTTGGACCGATTGTCGAACCGGTCCAAGATGATAAGCGAGCCCAGCGTGTAAACCAAACGAAAAATGAGTGAAAATGCTTTTCATTTTCAGGGGTTTCTTACATGGTTCGAGTAGAGTCAATTCTTTTTGCCGTTTGTCTTGCCGTTTGGGTGTCAGGCTGCGGCGGCGAGTCCGACATCGCGAAGAGTGAAAATAGCGAGCGCGGGTCGGCGCTGTATCGCAAGGCCTTCGCGGCGGAGCAGTCCGGCGACATCAAAGAGGCCATCCGCCTGTTCAACAAGGTGCTGATCGAAGAGCCGCACTCGTTTTCCGCGCATTTTCAGCTCGCGACGCTTCTGCAGGACCATGCGGAAGATTACGTGGGCGCGATTTACCACTACAAGCAATACCTGTATCTGCGCCCGGACGCGGAAAAAAGCACGCTGGCGCAAGAGCGTATCCGGATCGCCGAGCAGTTGCTCGCGCCGCAGATTTTGCGCAAAGTGGGCGATTCTGTGCAAGGTATCTCCCAGGCGCATCTGCTGAAAGAGAACGAGCGGCTGAACCGCATCATCACGACGCTCGAGGGTGAAAAATCAGTGCTGAACGAAGGCAAGGCGACGGCGGAAACGGAGCTGGCCCGGCTCAAGGGCGACAACGAAAGGCTCCGCCAGATTCTCTCCAAGATGCGCGTCAGCGAAGAGGCGTCCGGGCCGTCCGAGTCGTTGCTGAAACGGGTGGAGGCCGCCGTGCAATCGGCCGAGGGCGAGAAGGCGGCAAAGCCTGACCCGAAGGCGTTGCGCGCCCTGCGGGATGAGGCTTCGGCCATTTCCGAAGGCGGCGGCAAGACGGAAACGCGCAAACCCTTGGTCGATGTGCCGTCGACAGAGACGATGCTCCAAAAGGTGCAGACGCATCTTGCGGGAGAACCCGAGTCCGCCGCAATCCCGCCGGCCGAAAAACCGGCCGACAAGCCCGACAAGTCGGTGTTGAATTCGCTGTCGCTGTTCGGCAAAGGCGACAAAAAAGAGAAGCCGAGCAAAACGGCCGGCGAAATGCGGACCTATGTCGTGCAGCCCGGCGACACGCTGTTCCGCGTGTCCGAGAAGTTCTACGGCGACTCCACGAAGTGGAGGAAGATCCGTGACGCGAACCGGACCCGGATCGATCCTGACGGCCGTATCCGGGCCGGTCAGATTATCTCCGTTCCGTAAAGGGGGTCGGAGGAGATATGTTGGCGAAAGCGGGCAAACGAATTTTGAAGCCGGGGACATCGAGCGTTTTCGTCGGTGGCCGGACGGGGTTTGCTTCCGTGACGTGGCGTCTGGACGTGCGGGAAGACGCGGGCGGCAACTCGCATTTCTTCCGCAAGAGAAGACGCCCAGGCGTGGAGCGCGGCAGATACAAGCTGTTCCACTACATCGCGGCGGGCGGCTTGCGGCAGCTGCGGCGGACCTCGGCGGACGACATCGTCGAGGACCGCCGCCGCTCGTTTCTGGTTTTTCTCTGTGTGGCCTTCGCCGTCTGGCTGGTGTTTTATTTTCTGCCCTGCGCATAGGCTTATGGAGGTGGAAATGAAGGTGAGGAAGATACTTTTTCTGTTGTTCGGCGCGGGCCTGATGTCCGGGTGCACGGGCCCCATGTTCGAGGGCACTATTTTTGAGCAGCAGCCCCGGAGCAATCCTGAGGTGGCTCGGGTGGTGACCAACTCGCAGCAGATGGGGCTCGATTTCCGGCAGTTGTCCGAGCAGGTGGCGGTGTTGAACCATAACCAGGAGCAGCTGGATGCGCGCCTGGCCCGGCTGGAGGCGCAGGTGAACGCGGCGCCCAAATCGCAGGACGACATCGTCGCGCTGCGGCGGGACCTCCAAATGATCCGTTCGGAACGCGAGACGCTGAAGCGGGAGATCACGGACGATCTGGCGGGCCGCATCGAGAAAATCGCCGCGCGGCAGCAGGCCGAGATCAACGCGGCGCGCGCCGTTTCCTCCGCGCCGGCGCGGACCGCGGCTTCCGCGCGGGGGGGCGGCTACGAGCACAAGGTCGAGCGCGGCCAGACGCTTTCCGAGATCGCGCGGGGCTATGGCAAGAGTATGGATGCGATCATGAAGGCCAACAAGATCTCCAATCCTTCGTCTATCCGTGTGGGCCAGGTTCTTTTCATTCCCGATTGAGGTGCGTATGCGTTTTCCTGAAGTCCGTCTGCGCCGCTTGCGGCGCACGCCCGCGATCCGGCGGCTGTTCGACGCGCCGGTGCCGCCGCCGGCAAAGTTTGTTTGGCCGGTGTTTGTCGTGGAGGGCGAAAAAAAATGCGAGCCGATCGCCTCCATGCCGGGGCAGAGCCGTCTGAGCATCGACGCGCTGCTGCGCGCCTTGGAGCCCGTGGCTGAACAGGGCATCGGCGGGGTGCTGCTTTTCGGCCAGACGGAAGGCGCCAAGGACGCGGGCGGCAGCGGCGCGTTCGATGAGCGGGGCGTCGTGCAGCGCGCCGTGCCTGCGATCAAGCGCGCCTTCCCCGGACTGGTGGTGATGACGGACGTGTGCCTCTGCGCGTACACGGCGCACGGGCACTGCGGGCCGCTCGACCGGCAGGGGCAGGTCGACAACGACGCGGCGATCGGCCTGCTGGCGCGCGTCGCGGTGTCGCACGCGGCGGCCGGCGCCGATGTGGTGGCCCCGAGCGCGATGATGGACGGCCAGGTTGCCGCGATCCGTGAGGCGCTCGACGCGAACGCGCTGGATCAGACGCTGCTGATGGCGTACTCGACCAAGTTCGCGTCGTCGATGTACGGCCCCTTCCGGGACGCCGAGAATTCCGCCCCGTCGTCGGGAGACCGCAAAGGCTATCAGGCGTCATACGGCAATCTGCGCGCGGCGTTGCGCGAGTCGGATTTCGACGAGCACGAGGGCGCGGACATCCTGATGGTTAAGCCCGCGCTCTTCTATCTGGACGTGCTGGCGAAACTGCGCGAACGCACCGATCTGCCGGTGGCGGCGTACAACGTGAGCGGCGAGTACAGCATGCTCATCGCGGCCGCGGAGCGCGGGTGGGGCGATCTGGGCGGGATGGCGCGCGAGTCGCTGATGGCGCTCGACCGGGCCGGCGCGGACCTGTTCCTGTCTTACTGGGCGCCGCGTTACCGTGAGTTGTTCGGCGTGTAGCCGCGAGAAAATCCGGCTGGAGTGCGTCCTGCGTTTGGTGTATTCTAACACAACTGTTTATTTTGTTTTCGGCTGACGGGGCGGATGGGAAAAGCCCGCGGCCGGGGGCGAGGGGTAACCGTTTCCGGTTGGCCGGGAACAAGAAGAGGAGCAAGGCATTCCATGAGCAAAAAAAACATCGATGCGGCGTATAAACTCGCGTGCGAACGGTATGCGGAGCTGGGGGTCGACGTTGACGCCGCGCTGAAGAAGCTGTTGAAGATCCCCGTGTCGCTGCATTGTTGGCAGGGCGACGATGTGCGCGGTTTTGAGAATCCCGAAGGCGATCTGACGGGCGGCATTCAGGCGACGGGCAATTATCCCGGCCGCGCCCGCAATCCGCAGGAGCTGCGCAGCGATATCGAGTTCGTGCTTTCGATGGTCGGCGGCTCGCACCGCGTGAATGTGCATGCCTGCTACGCGGAGTTCGAGAAGGGCAAGAAGGTGGACCGCGACGAGCTTCAGCCCGAGCACATGAAAAACTGGATCGCGTGGGCCAAAAAGAACAAACTGGGCATGGACTTCAACCCCACGCTCTTTTCGCACCCGATGTTCAACGGCTTCTCGCTCTCCAGCCGCGACAAGAAGATCCGCAATTTCTGGATCAAACACACGATCGCCACGCGCCGCATCGCAGCCGCCATCGGCAAGGCGCTGGGCACGCCTTGCGTCAACAACGTCTGGATCCCGGATAGCTACAAGGACATCCCCGCTGACCGCGAGACGCCCCGTAAGATCCTGAACGATTCGTTGGACGCCTGCTTCGCCGAGAAGTTCGATCCTAAGCACATGCTCGACGCCGTGGAGTCCAAGCTGTTCGGCATCGGCGGCGAGAGCTACACGGTCGGCTCGCACGAGTTCTACATGGGCTATGCCGTGAAGAACCAGAAGGTGCTGACGCTCGACGCGGGCCATTTCCATCCGACCGAGACGATCTCCGACAAGCTCTCGTCCTGCCTGCTGTTCGTTCCGGAAATCCTCCTGCACGTGAGCCGCGGCGTGCGCTGGGACAGCGACCACGTGGTGATCGTGAACGACGACCTGATCGCGATCGCGCAGGAACTGGTGCGCCTGGATCAGTTCAAGCGCGTGCACATCGGCCTCGACTACTTCGATGCGAGCATCAACCGCATCGCGGCGTGGGTGATCGGCGTGCGGGCCATGCAGAAGGCCCTACTCTACGCGTTGCTCGAGCCGCTGAAGCTGATGCAGGGCGCGGAAGTGTGCGGCGATCTGACCTCGCGCTTGGCTTGGACCGAGAACGCCAAGACGATGCCTTTCGGCGCGGTCTGGGACAAGTTCTGCACGGACGAGGATGT
The DNA here is from genome assembly GCA_964579865.1 of uncultured Lentisphaeraceae bacterium. GTDB lineage: Bacteria > Verrucomicrobiota > Kiritimatiellia > RFP12 > UBA1067 > DAOPZC01. The sequence goes on from CAZOIS010000075.1 coordinate 9,837, forward strand.
GCCGCTGGATACGGCGTGGCTGAAGGACGTGAAGTCCTACGAGGCTAACGTGCTGGCTAAACGGTAAGGAAAATGGAGTGACGGAATAGTGGAAGCGGGGGCCGCGCCGCGAAAGGCGCCCCCCCATCTCTGTTCCGCATTCCGGTTTGGAAGCCATAAATCATGGGTATTCTCGAGACCATCACGGAGTTGTCGCACGAGTTCGGAACCGCGGAGTATGTCAGGGCGGGCGGGGGCAACACGTCCTGCAAGACGGACGATACGCTGTGGGTTAAGCCTTCCGGCACCACCCTCGCGGGACTGAAGCCCGAGACGTTCGTGGCGATGGACCGCTCGCTGCTGTCGCGGCTGTATGATGCGGAGACGCCTGCGTGTCCCGCTGACCGCGAAGAGCTGGTCAAAAACATGATGGCCGCGGCGGTTAAGCCGGAGACGCCCGGGCGCGCGTCGGTCGAGGCCCCGCTGCACGATTCGATTTCTGCCCGCTATGTGGTGCATACGCATCCGGCCGCCGTCAACGGGCTGACATGCGCGGTGGGCGGGCGGGCGGCGGCCGCCAGACTTTTCCCTGACGCGCTGTGGGTGCCTTATGTGGACCCCGGGTACACGCTGTGCATGGCGGTGCGGAAGGCGATCCACGTTTACCAGGCGGAGCGCGGTGTCGAGCCGTCGCTGCTGTTCTTGGAAAACCACGGCGTTTTCGTGTCGGGCGACACGGCGGAGGCGATCCGCGCGACGTACGCGCGCGTGATGACCACGCTGAGAAAGGCATATGCCGAGGCGGGCGTCACGGCTGACGTCCGCGTCGGCGCGCTTCCGCCAGAGAACCTGGTCGCGGGGTGGCGGAAGATCTTGGCATCGGCGCTGGGCGCCGATGCCGCGGCTGTGGCGGTCTCCGGTCCGTTCGAAACCGGCCGCGGGCCGATCTCGCCCGATCACATCGTGTATGCCAAGTCCTATCCGTTCGACGGGGTCCTGACGGCGGACAACCTGTGCGCCTTCAAGGAGGCCCGGGGGTATGCTCCGCGCGTGGTGGTTGCCGGGGAAGCCGTGATGGGCGTCGGCTCGAATGAGAAGAACGCGCGGCTGGCGTTGGAGCTGGCGATGGACGGCGCTGCGGTGAATCAGTTGTCGCGGGCGTTCGGCGGAATTCAGTATTTGAGCGACCGGTCCCGTGGATTCATCGAAAACTGGGAGGTTGAGTCTTATCGGTCAAAGCAGGTTTGACGTTGCTTGACGTGGTTCAGGGGGCGTCCCTCAGGAGCCCCCGTAACGGTGTCCGGGGGACTGGGGGGAAGCCCGGACACTTGTGAGTGGGATCGTTTTTGTTTGGAGGGGGGATGCGTTTTATGGTTTGGGCAGGAAAATGCCTGCGGAAAAAGTGGCAGCGGCACATGTGCGCATGTGCGGGGTTGGTGGCATGGTGTTTATTTGTGCCGATGGCCTGCATGACGCCGGACCGGGCCGTCAAGGAAGGCAATGAGACCGGCACGCGGCTGGCGACCGAGTTCTGGCAGCAGCAGACCGGCAGCACCAATGTTTTCGACGTGCACCGTCCGGCCGATGCCCTGACGTTGCGGATCGCGCTGCTGGCGGCCGCGCGCGGCGATCAGACGGTCGTCTTTCCCTCGATTCCCTATGCGGATTCCCTGACGGCGTCGAACGGTATACTCACGCTTTCGCTGTCCCATGCCATGTGTGTGGCGGCGCGGAACGACCGCGCATATCAGAAGCTGAAGGAGTCGATCTTCTCGGCCGCGCTGGATCTGGACTATCAGCAGTATCAGTTCGACACTTCTTTCAGCGGGGCGATGTTGGCTCTGTTGTCGGGGGAACCTTCGGTCGAAAAGGCCACGGGGCAGGGATCGGCAGGCTTCGAGCGCAAACTCGAGAACGGGGCGGAGCTCGCCGGAAAACTTGCCTTGGATGTGGTGAGCCTGTTGCGGGACGACTGGCGTTCGTTGGGCCTCACGGGCGATCTCACGATGTCGCTGCCGCTTTTGAGGGGCGCCGGCCGCGAGATCGTCCGCGAGCCGCTGACGCAGGCGGAGCGGAACCTCATCTATGCCATCCGGACGTTCGAGCACTATCGGCAGACGTACGCGGTATCTGTCGCCACTTCGTACTTCGACGTGATGGAGTACTCGCAGCGCGTGCGGAACGCGATGGACAACGAACGGAACCTGTCCGAAAACAGCAGGCGGGCGGAAATGATGTTCGCGGCCGGGCGCATGCAAAGAATTCAGGTCGATCAGGCACGGACCGATTTGCTTGACGCGAATGAAAGCGTGATCGCGACCCTGAAGAGCTATGAGACGAAACTCGATTCCCTGAAAGTGAAACTCGGACTCCCGCCCGAAGCGAAGATCGCGCTGGATTTCGACGAGGTGGGGCGTCTGGAGCGGAAGATGGCGCGGCTGGCGCACGATGAGACGAGCGCGGTCGCGGCGTTTCCGGACGAGGCCGAGGCCTGCCGGATCGCGCTGATGGAGCGGCACGACCTGTTCGTGACGCGCTGTGAGCTGGAGGACGAGACGCGCGCCGTCAAGATCGCCGCGGACGCGCTGCGGGCGGACCTGACGCTCAAGGGGAGCGCGGACTTCGATCGCGTTCGCGAAACGGGCGAGAACGGGTTCGAGGGCGATGAGGCGTGGAACGCGGGGCTGACGACCGACCTCCCGTGGAACCGGAGAAAAGAGCGGAACGCGTTCAGGAAGCAGCTGATCGCGCTGGAACAGGCCAAACGGACGCTGGACGAGAGGGAAGACGCGGTCAAACAGTCGGTGCGGAGCGGGCTGCGCAACCTGCGTTCGGCAAGGGCCTCCTACATGAACCAGATCGAGGCGGTCAAGGTGGCGCGCCTGCGGGTTGAAAGCAATACGCTGTTCTTGCAGTCGGGCCGTTCGTCGATGCGCGATGTGCTCGAGGCGGAGGAATCCCTTCTGGACGCCCGAAACGCGCTGTGTTCCGCGCTGATCGATTGGCAGGTGAGCGACTTGGAGTTGCGCCGCGATATGGGCGTGTTGAAGATTTCTGAAGCGGGGATGTGGCTCGAAGCGAATGGGGAGAACAATGGTTAAGAAGCGGTCCAAAAAGAAGCTGATTTTTGCCGGCCTCGTGGCGGCCGTGTTGCTGGGGGCTTGGCTCGTGACGCGCGGCGGCGGCAAGAAGAGCGAGCCGGTGCCTGTGTTTGCCGTGCAGCAGGGGCCGCTGACGATCGCGGTGACCTCGGCCGGCTCGATCCAGAGTCGCGACAAGGTCGTGATCTCCAGCGAGCTGGAAGGGAACAACACGGTCATCTGGGTGATTGATGAGGGCACGAATGTGCAGAGCGGCGACCTGTTGCTCGAGTTCGACGCCAGCGACCTCGTCGAAAAAAGGAACGAGCAGGAGATTGCGGTGGCCAATGCCGAGGCCAACCTGATTATCGCGCAGGAGAAGTTGGGCATCACGGAGGGCGACTGCGAGGCGGCGCTGCTGGACCGCGAGGTGGACCTGATGCTTGCGAAGATGGCATTCGAAAAATATCAAGACGGCGACTATCCCCAGGAGGTCAGGAAAAATGAGGCGGACATCGCCTTGGCTGACGAGGAGCTGAAGCGTGCGGCGGAAAAGCTGGAATGGTCGCAGCGGCTGGCTAAGGAAGGCTTTCTGACCCGGACGGAGCTGCAGGCTGACGAACTGGCACTGCAGCGGAAACAGCTCGACCTCGAGATGGCCCAGACGAAGATGAACGTGCTGACCAATTTCACGGTCGTGCAGCAGCGGGCGACGTTGGAAAGCGCGCGCCGCAAGGCGGATCGCGCCATGGCGCGCACGACCTGGCAGAACAAATCCACGTTGCGACAGGTCGAGACGGAGCTGCGGGCGCGCCAGCGCGAACGCGACCGCTCCACCAACCGGCTGGAGGAGCTGAATTTCCAGATTTCGAAGAGCAAGATTTACGCGCCCACCAACGGCATCGTGTTGTACACCTCGACGGTTCTCATCTCGCGGCGTCAGTGGTGGATCAAGCCGCTGTCGGTCGGTGCCACGGCCGTCGAACGGCAGGAGCTGATTTATATCCCGATCGAGTCCGGCATGGTCGTGGAGGTGATGATCCCCGAGGCCAGCCTGAACAAGATTGACAACGGCATGCCGGCCAGGGTGAAAATCGACGCCTTCCCGGGGCGCGTCTTCGACGGCAAGCTGGTGAAAATCGGCATCTTGCCGGATGGCCAGAGCTCGCAGCTGAACCCCGATTTGAAGTTGTACAAGTGCGAAATCGAGTGCGATTTCAAGGACGTTGTGATCCGGCCGGGGATGAGCTGCGATGTCGAGCTTGTCAAAGAAGCGTATGAATCGGCGTTGTACGTGCCTGTGCAGTGCGTGGTGCGCGTCGAGGGGGTGCCGCGCGTGTATGTCAACGACCACGGCGAGTGGGTGCCGCGGATTGTGCGTGTAGGACTGGACAACAATCGCATGATCCACGTGCTCGAGGGCGTGCGCCCTGGCGAAGAGGTGATGTTGGCGCCTCCGGTCAAGGAGCAGAAGAGCGAGGCAAAAGGCGAGTCGCGGCCACCGCGGCGCGGCGGCGCAAACGGAGTGAAACTTCCTTCGGGAAACCGCAAGGCAACTCCGGCGGAGGAAAATGAGGGCCGGAAGACTCCGCCGGCCAAGAAGCGTGCGGCCGTGGCTGAAGGCGGCGGCCCGGCATGATCGTCCAGATGACAGAGCATTCGCGGCCCCAGGCCGATGAGGTGGTCCGGCTGGACGATGTGATGCGGCACTATATGGTCGGTGATGAAACGGTGCGCGCGCTGGACGGCGTTTCGTTTTCGATCCGCAAAGGCTCTTACTGGGCAATCATGGGGCCGAGCGGCTCCGGCAAGAGCACCATGCTGAACATCCTCGGGTGTCTGGACCGCCCTTCGGCGGGCGCGTATTGGCTGAACGGCGTCAATGTCGCGGAGATGGACGACAACGATTTGAGTGACCATCGGTTGCGCAACTTGGGGTTCGTGTTCCAGAGTTTCCATCTGATCCCGCAGCTGACCGTCAGCGAGAACATCGAAGTCCCCATGCTTTATTTGGGCTTGTCCCAGTCCGAGCGGAGACGTCGGGCCGAAGTGCTGGCGGAGCGGGTCGGCATGTCGCATCGCCTGCGCCATCTGCCGTCCGAGCTTTCCGGCGGCCAGCGGCAGCGCGTGGCGGTGGCCCGCGCGCTGGCCAATGACCCGGCGGTTTTGCTGGCCGACGAACCGACCGGAAACCTGGACAGCGCGACCAGCGTGCAGATCATGGCGCTGTTCCAGGAGCTCTACGAGCAAGGGAAGACCGTGATCGTTGTCACCCATGAGCCCGATATCGCCGCCTACGCGAAGGGCAGCATCGTTCTGAAGGATGGCCGGATCCTGTCAATCACGGAGGGCGGACGGTGAACCAGATCCTTTATTTCTGGCCGTTCATCAAGTTGGGCTTGACCGATGTGTGGCGGCATAAGACGCGTTCGTTCTTGACCATGCTGGGGATGGTTTTCGGCGTGGGCAGCGTGATCGCCATGCTGGCGGTGGGAGAGGGTGCCAGTCAGCAGGCACTGGATTCGATCAAGCGTTTGGGCAGCGAAAACATCATGGTGATGTCGGTGAAACCCAGCGAGGACGAGGGCTCCAGCACGGGGGCCCAACGCGGCAGGCTCGCGGTTTACGGGCTGCTTTACGACGACGAGAACCGCATCAAAGAAACGGTGCCGGGCGTGGTTTTGACGGTGCCGGCACGCATGACGCGGCGCACCGCGCGCCTGGGCGAGCGACAGCTCGAGATGCGCGTCGTGGAAACCGTGACGGAGTGGTTCGATGTGGTGCAGCGCCCCGTGTTGGCCGGACGCGTGTTGTCGGCCAACGACCTGCAGATGCGGGCGAATGTCTGCGTGCTGACGGAGCATGGCGTGCGGCGGCTGTTGGCGGCCGAAGAGATGACGGGTCAGCGCATCCGCATTGCGTCGGGCGTGTTCGAGGTGATCGGCATCGTCAAAAATGAGACCGGAGGCACCGTCCGTGCGCCGGACAGCGAGGCCGATGCCTACATTCCGATTACGACGGGGACCCGGCTTTTTGGCGAGGCGAACATCCGCTACTCGGCGGGCGGGATGGAAGGCGAGAAGGTCGAGCTGAGCCAGATCATCGTCAAGATGGCCGACACGCCGGCCGTCGAGCCGGGCAGCCAAGCGATTGAGGCGGTGCTGAACAGGTTTCACAAAAAGAAAGATTTCCGCATCGACGTGCCGTTGACGCTGCTGCGCGAGGCCGAGCGCACCAAGCGGACCTACAATATCGTTTTGGGCGCGATCGCCGGAATCAGTCTGCTGGTGGGCGGAATCGGCATCATGAACATCATGCTGGCTTCGGTGACCGAGCGCACCAAGGAGATCGGCATCCGCCGCGCGATCGGCGCCCGGCGCAGCCGCATCGTTGTGCAGTTTTTGATTAACACCTGCGTGCTGTCGATTGGCGGCGGGCTGGTGGGGCTCCTTCTGGGCGTCAGCATTCCGCTGCTGATTACGGCGTTCACGGCAATGCCGACGGTCGTTCAGCCGTACAGCCTGGTCTTGGCTTTCGGCATCAGCGTGGGGATCGGCATCGTTTTCGGCCTCTATCCGGCCATGCGCGCGGCTGCGCTCGATCCCATCGAGGCCTTGCGGCACGAGTGAGCGCACGAAAGAAAGGACTGTTTCCTGCGCTTGCGTGATGCGGAGCCGTCCGCTAAAATGGCCCCCATTTGCAAAAGGAGTGTACATGCGCAAGACGTATAAGATCGCGGTGTTGCCTGGCGACGGAACCGGACCGGAAGTCATCGGTGAAGGGTGTAAGGTTTTGGACGCCGCCGCTCACAAATTTGGCTTTCAGTTGGAAAAGGTGCCGTATGACCTGGGAGGCACCCGCTATCTCAAGACAGGCGAGACGCTGACGGACTCGGTCCTTGACGAACTGCGTGGCTTCGACGCCATCTATCTTGGCGCGATCGGCCATCCCGACGTGAAGCCTGGCGTTCTCGAGAAGGGGGTGCTCCTCCGCTTGCGTTTTGAGCTGGACCAGTACATCAATCTGCGGCCGGTGAAGCTCTACCCCGGCGTCGAGAGCCCCCTCAAAGGCAAGGGGCCCAAAGAGATCGACTACTGCGTGGTCCGCGAGAACAGCGGGGGCCTCTATACAGGCATCGGCGGTCTGTCTCGCAAGGGCACCAAGGACGAGGTCGCCGTTCAGCAGATGATGTACACGTACGACCAGGTGGAACGCTGTCTGCGCTACGCGTTCGAATATGCCCGCAAGTACGGCAAGAAGGCGCGCGGCCTCGGCGAGTCGAACACGTTGGCGCTGGTCGGCAAGTCCAACGTGCTGACCTATATGTACGAGCTGTGGAACCGCGTTTTCGCCGAAGTCGGCGTGGAATATCCGGACGTGAAACGCGAGTATTACCACGTGGATGCGACCTGCCTCTACATGGTGTCGAGCCCCGAGATGTTCGATGTGATCGTCACCGAGAACATGTTCGGCGACATCATCACCGACCTTGCGGCAATCACGCAGGGCGGACTCGGCGTGGCGGCGGGCGGCAACATCAATCCCACGGGCGTGAGCATGTTTGAACCGATCGGCGGGACGGCGCCCATGTGGACCGGCAAGAACGCCATCAACCCGCTGGCGGCCATCGGCGCGGGAGCGATGATGCTGACGGCACTGGGCGAAGAGGCGGCCGGCGCGGCCATCGAGGCGGCGATTGCGAAGACCACGCCTAAAATGAAGAGCCAGATGGCCAACCAGATGGGGTTCTCGACGACGCAAGTCGGCGATCTGGTCGCGGGAACCCTTTAAAAAGTGCGCTGAAGGCTTTACAGCGCGGCCCGATTGTGCCGCGTCATCTGGCCTGAACGGCCACGCTTCCTGCGGGCAGGACGCGTGGCCGTTTTTTTATATAGGGCAACCGACCGCACAGTCCGCAACAAAAATGTGATAAAATGACTTTTTTGTCGTTTCCCGACGGCGGAATATGCCGGGGACGGGGTGATTTCGACCACGCGGGGATCGTTTTCCTGCTTCCGCTTTTGTGCGGTTTGACTTAAAGTCAATGTTTCGAATGCGGTTTCGGACCGACGGGCTGCGGGATCTCACCCTGATGCGGCAACGTAAACGTTGCTTGGCATGGGGAGTGCTGAAAGTGTGGCCGTATGCGTGAAGCGAAAAACATTTTTGACGATGTGCCGGATGCTGACGGTCCGCGTGAACATTGCGGCGTGGTGGCGGTGTATGGCGTGGAGAACGCCGCGCTGACGATTTATAACGGCCTTTTTGCCCTGCAGCATCGCGGGCAGGAAGGCGCGGGGATGGTGGTCAGCGATGGCAAGATCCTTCATTTCTGTAAGGGGATGGGACTTGTCAGCGAGGTGTTCACGGGCGATTTCACGGAGCATTTGCCGGGCAAGATCGGCATTGGCCATGTGCGTTACTCGACCACAGGCGCTTCGCGTTCCGCGAACGTGCAGCCGTTTCTGGCGGAATGCCGAGACGGCATGTGGGCGATCGCCCACAACGGGAATCTGGTCAACGCGGGCGAGCTGCGCGACCGCTATCAGAAGCAGGGATCCATTTTCCAGACGACGACGGATAGCGAAATCCTGCTTCACCAGCTGGCCGATCCGGCTTTTTTCAACCAGAAGGACCGCATCCGGTCGGCTCTGTCTGAACTCTGTGGCTCCTTCGCGTTCGTGATCGCCCGTCCGAACTGTGTTTATGCGGCGCGCGACCCGTGGGGAATCCGCCCGCTTTCAATCGGCCGTCTCGGCAAGGGGTACATGGTGGCCAGCGAGACCTGCGCCATGCAGCAGGTCGGCGCGGAATACCTGCGCGACGTGAATCCCGGTGAACTGGTGAAGTTGGACGACAACGGCATCAAAAGCCTGCGCTTTGCGGACGTGCCTTCCGGCGGCTACGGGCAGTGCGTGTTCGAGCACATCTATTTCGCGCGCCCGAACAGCCACGTTTTCGGCCAGAGCGTGTATTTGGTCCGCACGGCGATCGGCCGGACGCTGGCGCAAGAACACCCGGTCGATGCGGACGTGGTGGTGCCGATCCCGGACAGCGGCGTCTTGTCGGCGCTGGGGTATTCGCACCAGAGCGGCATTCCTTTCGAAATGGGTTTTATCCGCAACCACTACGTGGGCCGCACGTTCATCATGCCGACCCAACGGTCGCGCAAGAACAGTGTGGATTTGAAGTTGGCGGTCGTTCCCGAGGTGGTGAACGGCAAACGTGTGGTGCTGGTGGACGACTCGATCATCCGGGGGACCACGATCCAGAAGCGCATCGACGTTCTGCGGCGGGCGGGCGCGAAAGAGGTGCATGTGCGGATCGCGTGCCCGCCGACGCGCCATCCGTGCTTTTTCGGGATCGATTTTCCCGAGGCCTCCGAGCTGGTGGCTTCGGGGCGGACCGAAGACCAGATCTGCCGGTTGTGCGGCGCGGACTCCGTGGGATACTTGAGTCTCGACGGGCTGCGTTCGGTCCTGGACAGCCCCGCGCATTTCTGTTTCGGCTGCTTCAACGGGCACTATGTGTGCGCGACCGAACACGTGGTGTGCAAACACGCTTTGGAGCGTTCCGGTCCCGACAATCTGGAAGACCGCCACCATCGCTATGGTGTGATGATGCAATAGGGGATGGTTCCCCGACGCTTCAAAGGACGTCTCGGAGAGGCGCTCCGGCAACGAGGCGATGACCGTGTGGAGATTTGAGGTTGGCATGAAAAAGAACAGCGCAGGTTATTATCCGGAATCGCAAGGTTTGTATGACCCCGCCTTCGAAAAGGATGCGTGTGGCGTGGGGATGGTGTGCAGCCTGAGGGGCGAGAAATCCCACGACATTGTGGCCAAGGCGCTGCAGGTCTTGGCGAACCTCGAGCATCGCGGCGCGACGGGGTACGACCCCGAAACCGGCGACGGCGCGGGCATTCTGCTTCAGGTGCCGCACGCGTTCTTCAGCTCCGTTTTGAAAGACCTTCCCGCGGAAGGCTCGTACGGCGTGGGCATGGTGTTTCTGCCGCAGAACGGACAGAGCCGGAAGGTTTGCGAAGCGGCTCTCGAACAGCACGTGAAGGCGGAAGGGCTGAAGATCCACGCGTGGCGCGATGTCCCGGTTCGGCCCGAGGCGATCGGCGAACTGGGGCGCGGAACCATGCCGTTCATCCGCCAGGTGTTTGTGACGCGCGGCAAGGTTGCGCCGGAACACTTGGACCGCCACCTGTTCATCGCGCGCAAACTGGCGGAGAACGAAATCCGCTCCAGCGGGCTGGATGGCTGCGAACAGTTTTATCTGCCCAGTTTCTCTTCGAAGCTCATCGTGTACAAGGGGCTGATGCGCTCCTTCCGCGTGGCCCAGTTCTATCCGGATCTGGAGAGCCCGCTGGTGTCCTCCGCATTGGCGCTGGTGCATCAGCGCTATAGCACCAACACGTTTCCGGCTTGGCCGCTGGCTCAGCCGTTCCGTTTCATCAGCCACAACGGCGAGATCAACACGTTGCGCGGCAACATGAACTGGATGA
>CAZOIS010000076.1:0-20008 GCA_964579865.1 uncultured Lentisphaeraceae bacterium
AGTTCCGCTTTCCCTCGCGCTTCGTCTGCCCCCCCCCCGACGCTAACCGAATACGGCCGTTTCACGTCTGCGCGGGGATCGCACCGCGCCTGAACGCTTCCCACGCCGTCTCGAACCAGAACTCGGCAGCCGGCAGCGGCCGACACGGCTGCCAGCGGTGCCGGAAGCCGTGCCCCTTGTTGCACCGCGTTTCCAGCACCTGAGCGCGAAAGACCGGATCTTCCGGGACCCGCGCACCCTGCCCATCAATCACCAGCGACGACCCGCGGCTGCCCACGCCCGACCGGACACTGTAGGCCAGCGCCGAGAGATAACCCGCATGCGCCGTGCAGAGCTGGCGGTTTTCAAAAGCTTTGATCAGCTCCAGCGGCCCCGCCGCGCGGCACCCTTCGCGTTCAAGCCGCCGCACCTGGGCCTGAGCCTCCGCAACCGCCCGCTCCAGCGCGGCGGCGTGGCGCAGATGCGCGCCGTACCGGCTCATGCGCTGCTGAAACTCGTGTCGGCACGCGCGCCACGACCACCCCGAGCACCGGCACCGCGCGGCATACTCACGCTCCGCCTCGAGCGCGGGCACCCATGACGCCGCGAACGCATCGTCCGCAAGCGTTGCGCCGGCGTAGCGCGCGGCAATGAACTCCGCGGCCCGCATGCCGCCGACCTGTCCCGCATTGAGCGCAGCGCCGCCAGGACGCCCCACGCCGTGCGACCCGTTGACTTCTCCCACCGGAAAAAAATGCGCCAGATTGACCGATTCCCACCAGAGCGAGGCGGCCAATCCGCCGTTGTTGTGCTGTGCGCAGAGCGCGATCTCCAACGGCTGCCCGGCCACGTCCACGCCCCGTTCGCGATAGAAGGCGACCGCGCCGGGGTTCAGCTTCAACAGGCGGGCGAGTGGCGTGCGCCCCGTCGCGCCGGAACGGGCCAAATAGCCGCGCGCCTCCTCGGACAGCGCGTCAAAACGAAAACCGGCGGGATTGCGGCGGTAGTCGAGAAACACGCGGCGCCCCTTGACCTCGCGCTCGTCATAGACCATCCGGTCGATCCACGAAGACCCGGCCTCCGCCCTGCGCGCGTCAAAGGGCCACTGATAGCCTTTCAGGAACAAGAGGCTGTAAGCCTGCGCCGGATCCGCACACGCATCCAGCAAAAACTCGCGCTCATCGGAACGGCCGTCAGCGGTCGTCGATATCAGGCGCGGCACCACCTGCATGTAGCTCCCTGACACGTTCCAGCGCGGACGGATCGAAGCCAGCCCGTACTGGGAATCCGGCAGGTTGCGCCCCGCCGCGCCCGCGCGGAACGCCAGTCCGATGCCCCCAAGATGACAGGCGGGATAGGCGCTGGCCGCATACAACCCGCCGAAACCGCCGACCGCGAACACCACGTTTTCGGCCCGGTAGGCCTGCCAGCCGCCGGAAGCCTCAAGGGCCAGCGCCCCGCAGACGCGCCGGCGCGTGCCTGAACCGCTCACCAGCAGCGAGGTGACCGACCGCCGTTCATGGATCCGCACACCCAGTCGCCGGACTTCGCGAAGCAGCGCCACGCACATGTCCCGCGAGGTGTAAGGCCCCGTCGACGTGGCGCGCCGCGCCGGATCATGGTCGGTCTTGTACCCGGGAAACTGGCCATAGTCATCGTGCGGGAAAGGCACGCCAAGCGACACCAGATGCGCGAAGGCCTGCACCGAGCCGGCCGCTTCGGCCACGGCCAGATCACCGTGCATGCCGCCCGCCGCCGACAAGGCTGCGGCCATGGCGAAAACGGAATCCGGCTCGGCGCCGCATAGTCCGAGCTTATAATAAGTCTGCTTGTCACTGCCGGTATTGATCGATGTGCCTTTTCGCAGCCCCTCCGTGACGATCAGCGTGTCGATCCCGCGCCGCCGGAGCTGCACGGCGGCGTGAAGCCCCGCAGCCCCCGAACCGATCACCAGCGTATGGCACTTCGTCAGTTTCATGAGAGTCTGCTCACAGCCGCTGCACAGAGAGTCCCCCATCCACAAACACGATCTGGCCGGTCGAATAGGGAAACTCCCCGCGCGCCAGCACCGCAACCGCGCGCCCGACATCCTCAGGTTCGCCCCAGCGTTTCTGGATCAACAGATCACTGTCTGCGATGAGCGCGTCGTATTTGGCCTGAACCGGCCCCGTCATATCGCTGCGGATGATTCCGGGTCGCACCTCGTACACAGGCAAGCCATCCCGGCCCAGACGGCTCGCGAACAAGCGCGTCATCATGGCCACCCCGGCTTTGGCCACGCAGTACTCGCCGCGCGAAACCGACGCCACCTCCGCCGACACGGAACCGATATTCACGATGCACCCGCCGAATGCGGCATCCGCACGGCGCTGCTCGACCATCCAGCGCGCGGCCGCCTGCGTCAAAAAATAGGGGCCTTGCAGGTTGATCCGCATGACGCGCTCAAAACTCTCTTCGGTCGCCTCAAGCAAGTCCGCGCGCACCCGCGGCGCGACACCGGCGTTGTTGACCAGCACATGGAGCGCGCCGAACCGGGCGCGCACGGCATCGAGCAACCGCGACCGATCGGCCGCCTGCGCGACATCGGCCTGAATGTAGAGGATCTCGCCGCCGTATCGCTGCAACGCCTCAAGCTGAGGGCTGGCCACGTCGGCAGGCCGCGTTCCGCACACGGCCAGCGCAAAACCCTCGCGCGCCAAAGCCTCGGAGATGCCCAGACCGATGCCGCGCGCGCCACCGGTCACGAGTGCCACACGACCCATGTGCAACCCTCCCCTCAAAGATGCAGATGCGAGAGATCGACAGGCGCCACATGCCAAATGTCGCGCGCGTACTCACGAATCGTGCGGTCCGACGAGAACCGTCCCGCGCGCGCCACATTCACCAGCGCTTTGCGGTCCCACTGCAACGGCTCGCGGTAGAGGGCCTCCACCCGGTCCTGCGTGTCCATGTAGTCACGCAAATCGGCCAGCAGCAGATAGTGGTCGTTAAAGTCCAGCAGTGAGCGCACGATCGGATCCAGCAGGCCCGGCGTGAGCAGACAGAACACATTGCGCCGGATCATGTCGACCGCCTGGCGGATCTCGGGATCCGTGTGGTAGACCTGGCGCGCCGAATAGGTCGGGCGCAGGGCTTTGACCTCCTCCGCGCGCAGCCCGAAGAGGAAGATGTTCTCGTCACCTACCTCCTGATGGATTTCGACATTGGCACCGTCCAGCGTGCCGAGCGTCAGTGCGCCGTTCAACATCATCTTCATGTTTCCGGTGCCCGAGGCCTCGGTGCCGGCCAGCGAAATCTGCTCGCTGACGTTCGCGGCGGGAATGATCCGCTCGGCCAGGGAGACGCGGTAATCGGGCAGAAAGACCACACTCAGCTTGTCCTTCATGCGGGGATTGCCATTGACCACCTCTGCGATCCCGTGAATCAACCGGATGATCAACTTCGCCATCGTGTACCCGGGCGCGGCCTTGGCCGCGAAAATAAAGGTGCGCGGCAACGGGTCGTATGACGCATCCGCCACGAGACGGTTATAGATCACGATGATGTAGAGCGCCAGCAGCAACTGACGTTTGTACTCATGCAGGCGCTTGACCTGGACATCGAAGATCGACTCCGGTGAAACCACGACCCCGATCGCTGACCGGATGTGCTCGGCCAAGCGCACCTTGTTCGCCTGTTTAACCGCGCGGAAGCGCGTGAGAAACGCCGTGTCATCCACGAACGCCTCCAGCTTCCGCAGGTTGTCCAATTCGGTGACCCACTCCGGGCCGATCGCCTCCGTAATCAACTCCGCAAGCTGAGGATTGGCCTTCAACAGCCAGCGGCGCGGCGTGATCCCATTCGTCTTGTTCGAAAAGTGGGTGGGATACATCTCGTAGAAATCCTTGAACAGCGACTCCTTCAAGATCGTGGTGTGGAGTTGCGCGACGCCGTTGACCGCGCTGGTGCCGATGATCGCGAGATTCGCCATGCGGACCGACCGCTCGCCGCGCTCGTCGATCACGCTCATGCGCGAGAGGCGCGCCTCATCCCCCGGCCACATCGCCGCCACCTGGCGCAGGAAACGGCCGTTGATCTCGTAGATGAGCTGCATGTGGCGCGGCAGCAACCGCTCCATCATCGACACACTCCAGCGCTCCAGCGCTTCAGGCAGAATGGTGTGATTCGTGTACCCCGTGCACGCCCGCGTGATGGACCACGCGGTCTCCCAATCGACCCCCTCGCGGTCCACCAGGAGCCGCATCAGTTCCGGGATGACCAACGCCGGATGCGTTTCGTTGAGCTGGACGAACGCTTTCGAGGGCAGTGCCGTCCAGTCGTTGTTGCGCTGACGGAAACGCCGCAGGATATCCTGCAGCGAGCAGGAAACAAAGAAATACTGCTGACGCAGGCGCAGTTCTTTGCCCGCAAGCACATTGTCGTTCGGATAGAGGACTTTGGTCAAGTTTTCGGCGAGCACCTTGTTTTCCACCGCGTCGACATACGAACCCTTGTTGAAATCATCGAGGTGAAACTCATCATCGGCTTTGGCAGACCAGAGCCGCAGGATATTCACCGCCTGGCTGTAGCCCACGATCGGCAGATCATACGGCATCCCCAGCACCTTGTCGGTCTCCACCCAGCGCCATTCGACACGCCCATTGGTGATGCACTCGACACGCCCGCCGAAGTGGACAACTTGGGTGTGCTCAGGCCGGGCGACTTCCCACGGCGTACCGTCTTTCAGCCAGTGATCCGGCTCCTCAACCTGCTGGCCGTCGACAATGCGCTGCTTGAAAATCCCATAATCGTAACGCAGACCGTAACCCATCGCCGCCAGATTCAGCGTGGAGAGCGAGTCGAGAAAACACGCGGCCAGCCGCCCCAGGCCCCCATTTCCCAACCCGGCGTCCACCTCGTAATCGCGCAGGGAGTTCCAGTCGATTCCCTCCGCCTCCAAGGCTTCGTGGCACAACTCATCCATCCGCATGTTGATGACATTGTTGCCGAGCAACCGTCCGATCAAAAATTCGAGCGAGAGGTAATAGACATACTTCGCATTCGTGGCGTGATAGGTTGAACGGGTTTCAATCCACCGCTCAATCAGCCGGTCCCGCACGCAGAACGCAAACGCGGTGTACAGGTCGCGCGGCGTCGCCATTTCCATCGTGCGAGCCTGCGTGTAACGCAAATGCCAGGCGAAATCCGCCTTCAGTCCCTCGACACTCATCTCCACACGGCAATCGCGACTCCGCTTCCGCGTATTTTTCGCTTCCATACCAACTCCTTAAGTATTCTCAAAACAGCTCGTGATGATACAAAAAATTAGGCCGAACGTCACGCAGGAACCTCGATGTGAGGAACTCGTGGGTGTTTGGGCCGCAGTCATGCGCCAATGGCCTGTACGACCGGCAAGGCCCCGCCCGCGGAGCGGGAACAAACGATGCAGGTAACTTTGAACGCCGAACGTTGAAGTTACCGACGTGGCCTCACGCTCACGGAGCCTCCACCACATCCAAACGGCCGCTGCCGGACACGGTGACCCAGAGGACACGCGCTGCCTCCAAATAGCGGAAATCAACCGGCCGGCCGTTCCACAGCACACGTTGCGGCGGACGTCCAACCCGCGTCACCAGCACGCGGTAGTCCGCTTCAGGCCAGGCGGCGATCGTCAACGCCGTCGTGCCGTCACGCCCATCGACGGGCCGAGCCTCGCCGGGCACATGCACCAGCGATCCCGCTGCGAGACGGGTCGTAGAATAGAACGGCACCTTCCCGTACGCCTCCGCCAGATGGGCCTGAAGGGTTCCGGGATTGATGGCAGGGCCGTCGCGTCGCTGCGGCTGAAGCAAGAAATAATCAGGCAAAAGCCCGCAGCGCCGTTCCGCATCGTCCAGCGGAAAACACATCTGCAGCCCGGCGACCGTCATGCCGCGCGCCAGCGTGCGCCACAGTTCAGGCTGCACGCGGTCCACACGCGCGAGGTCCTCAAGCGCCGAGCGGTAAACCAGACCGCACCATTGGACGGGCTGGCCGATCCAGTTGGGGGCCTTCCAGTTGGTCGCGCCGATCACGCCGATCGTGGCGTACAGGCCGACCGGCCCTTCGGTCGGCGGCGCCAGATAAAGCATGGTGACACCGGTCCAGGCCCAATAGCGCGCCTGCTCAAGGTAAGCGTCCCTGCCGCTCAGCAGATAACCCAGTACATAGGCGTGCACCAGCCTGCCCGCCGCGACAATGTCCGGCGTGTGCAACGGCATCTCCCACGGCTGCGCGCCGCGCGGCACCTGACCGGCATAGTTCGCGGTCAGTTTGTCCAACACAGCAAGCGCCGCAGCAATCGCCTCCTCGTCGCCGCTCAGCGACGCCTGCGCCAGCATCTCTTCTGCCGTCATGACCGTGAACCCGTTGCAGTGGTCGCTCCCCAGCGTCGAGCCGTAATCCGGCTTGCCGGGCTGCGGCACGTAGCGCAGCCGTCCTTCCGGCATCGACGCCGCCATGCGCGCGGCACGCGGGCCGGCCTGACTGACCAGCCCCTCGAGATGGCCGTAGAGCAAGGCACCAACCGGCCGCTTGACATGCGAGATGCCGCCCACGCCATAGCACCCGGGCGGAAGGTTGGCGATCACCTCGCGCGCCGTATCCGCCAGGCGAGTCTTGAGCGCACGATCCGTCGTCTGCGCCGCCAGCCAGAGCAGATAGGCGGGCACATCCTCGGCATGCGGCACCGGCGGAAAATGTGCGCCCCAGACCGCGTGCCGCCACGTCAACCCCTGTCGCGCGGCGGAATCCAGCCAACCGGCCGCAAGCAACCGAACTGCGGCATCGAACCCGCCCTCGAACACAGGGACCTGCGGCAAGCCGCCGCGCGCGACATACGCGCCGACCGCCTCGGTCACTGCCGCGCCGTCGCCGCCGCTCACCGTGATGGAATAGCCATACGTGTGCCCCGCCTCCAGTTTCACGCCGCGGTACACCGCGAATTCACTCTCAAACCGCGCCTCGCCGGCGGCAGGCGACCAGACGCCCATGACATGACCACCCGAGTGGAACACGCGGTCTGGCGAATCAAAGAGCGGGCTGGCTGCCACCCCGCCGGTCTGCCACGACAGGGAGAACCACCTCCCGTCTGCCGTCAGCGCCATCAACGGATAACAGACCTTGTACGGCGCCACCAGCCGCCGGTTCGCCGCCTCGCCCAAGATCTCTTTTTCATTGCTGGAGGGTTCGTTCTCAAGATATTCCACACCCGGCAGCAGCGCCTGGTTCTTGCCGGCACCAAAGCTGCCGCACCCGGCAAACAGCGTGACCCAGGGCACATGCACCGCCTCACGCGGCTGGTCGACCGCGAGCGAGCCGTCAATGCGCACACCGTCCCGGCAAGGAGAAAACCGCCGCGTCAGCCTCCACTCCGCGCCGCCGGCATCCCGCACGCGCGCGCTGACGGTGAACCCGTCCGCGTGCCGCTCGACAGCCACAGCGGCCGCCGCAAGAGAGACCTTCACCACCTGCTTGTCGGCGACATAAGCGAGCGTCTCGGCTGGATTAGATTCGGCGAAGGCGCGTCCCTTGACGCTACAAACGAACGTATTCCAACGCGCGGGATCATGCTCCACAGTGACGACGCCTGCTTCCGCACGCAGCGGCGCGGCCGGTAACGCCACCCGGACCGGACGCTCGCAAGCGAGCGTCGCGAGCGGCACCAGCGGACGCGCCCGCAGCGCACGCAGACAGACACGGCCCTCGCTGCCCGGCGGATCCAGCCGGAAGCGCATCCGCTGTCCGAGCAACGGAACCACGCCGCAGTATGCCCCGCCCGCCGTATCCGAACGGCTCAGCCAGGCCGACTGCTCAGCCGTGAAAGGCTTCCCCTCCGCCGCGAAAAACACCTGAACGTCGCCCGACCGGGCGCACACGGCATCCAGTTCCAGCGCCACCCGCTGCGCATCATCCGCACTCGGCACCGCGACGGACGGGCCCTCCAGCCAGGGATCTTCCTCACCCGTCAGCTCCACGCAAAAGCCCAGCCCCTCGGCGGCAGGACGTGTACGAGGGTTCCCCTTCCAGCCATGTCCGGGTTTCGCGAAATCAACCAGCGCAACGGCTTCAGACGACCAACCCAGCCCAGTGGCCAAGACCACCAACCCCGCGCAGCAGCACACACGTGACAGTTTCATGCTCCCAGTGTGCCGCTTCCCGGTGTGCCTGTCAAGCGCCCGAGCGCTCAGCCGAGTAATCGGCTAGTGACAGGGGGGGAGGCAGTCTGATGCGAGGTGCGCCGGATGGGGGTTCGGGCCCGCAGGCTTAAATCTGGCAAGGCTGCGACCGGGCCCGCGAAGCGCCGGGAGGGGCAAGCGTCGGCTTGCCCGGGGATCAACCCAGCCGACAATCCCATGTCATGATCAGAGGCTGGACGGCGAGGCCGCCGTCCCTCCCCCTGCTCTGCGCGTCCTGCGGAGCGAGGCGAACGACCCGCAGTCCGTGAGGCCGGCGTCCGGCTATGCCATTCTTCCGATTCCCCTCGCGCACACCTGCCACGACCCCTGTCGCTAACCGATTACCTCAGCCGACGTCCACGATGCCGAGCGGCGCGGCACGCTTCCAGCCGCCGCGCGTAAAGTCCGGCACATCGACTGACGCGCCGCGCTTCAGGACCGAACGCTCCGACAGTTCCACGACGCTGCTCCAGAGCGCGGTGTCGTAGACGCTGATGTCCAGCGGCAGCCCTTTGTTCAAGCAGTGGCAGAGACGCAGCAGCAATAGATAATCCATACCGCCGTGGCCGCCTGACTTTCGCGCGGCCTCGCCCTTCTTGTCCCACAGCGGGTGCACATATTTGGCCTTGAGCGCGGCCAGCTCGGCGTCGCTCATCCAGCCGTGCGCTTTGTCGCCCAGCGCCACGCGCAGCGGATAATCCGCCAGCGTGCCCTGGGTGCCGGTGATCGTGTTGATCCGGCTGTACGGACGCGGGTTGGTGGTGTTATGCTGCACCATGATCGTGCGGCCGCGGCGGGTCCGGATCATCGTGGTGTTCATGTCGCCCAGCCGATAGGTCTCTTTCGCTTCGGCACTCTCTTTGCCGAACTTATCGACCGCGAACTGCGTCAGCCCGCGCTGATCCGAGCTGACCGAGGTCAGGAAGTCAAAAGTGTCACCGCGGTTGATATCCATGTACTGACAGATCGGCCCCATGCCGTGCATCGGGTAGGGATTGCCGGTGTGCTGCTTGCTGAAGTTCAGCCGCCACATGCCCTGGTAGCCGTTCTTGTTGAATTTGTAGGAGGCCAGATCGTGCAGATACGCGCCCTCGCCATGGATCAGGTCGCCGAGCACACCCATGCGGCAGAGCATGAACGCGAACATTTCGCTCTCGCCGTAGCAGCAGTTCTCCAGCATCATGCAGTGGCGGCGCGTCTTTTCGGCGGTCTCAACCAGATCCCAGCACTCGTCCACCGTTACGGCAGCCGGCACCTCAATGGCCACATGTTTACCGCAGCGCATGGCGTGGAGCGCCATGGGCGCGTGCAGCAGCCACGGCGTGGTCACGTGCACCAGATCCACCTTGTCCGATGTGCACAGCTTCTTCCAGGCCTCTTCCGACCCGCCATAGACAGCGGCGTCGGGCTTACCCTTCTCCTTCAGCCACTTCTGCTGGTTCTCGGCGCGCTCTTTGTGGAGATCGCAGAGGGCGGTCACCTGTGTGCCGGGCAGCCCCGCGTAGATATGCACCGCCCCCGGCCCGCGAGCGCCCAAGCCAATGACGCCCACCCGCACCGTTTCCATGGGCGGGCACACCAAACCGGTCACCGCCATCGAGGCCTCGCCGCGCCCCAAGGTGCGGCAACCGGCCGTTTCCCCTGCTGCGGCCAAGGCCGCCCCCATCCACGCCGCCTGCTTGATAAAGCCCCTGCGTCCCAATTTTTCCGACATGTGAGCCTCCCATTGCGTTTCTTATCACAATTCCTGCGTCACTGTACCATCCGTGTTTACCAAGCGTCAACGCGGAATGGTTCCTTTGTCAGCTCATGGGGCGGGATCATTCCCGGCTCGCGCCGTACAACCGCGCTTCGAGAGCCGCGCGCATGGCGCCTGTGTCGGCGTCGCGGCCGGTCCACTCGCGGAATGCCGCCGCGCCTTGATACACGAGCATTCCTGCGCCGTTGACCGCATCCGCACCGGCGGCCATGGCCGAGCGCATCGTGGGCGTGACGCGCTGCGTGTAGACGATGTCATAGAGGAACTGGCCGCGCCGAAACGCATCGGACGGCAACAACGGCGCGTCGCCAGCATACAGGCCGGCGGTCGTGCACTGCACCACCAGATCCGCTTCGCGGCACGCCGCGCTCCATGCCTCAGGCTCCGGCGCGAGCACGCGGATCTCAGCCGGAGAATCGGGCACGCGATCAGCGATCTCCGCCGCCACCTGCTCGGCTTTGGACAGCGTGCGGTTGGCCAGCACGACCTCATCCGCGCCGCAATGCGCGCACGCGATCGCCAGCGCGCGGCCGGCCCCGCCGCATCCCAGAATCACCACGCGCGCCGTCTCGGGCGAGAGCCGGTGGCTCACGGCGAGATCTTCAAGAAAACCCTCGGCATCGGTATTGGCACCTGTGAACCCGGCGGCATCGATGCGCACGGTGTTGACGGCCCCGTAGAGGCGCGCCGAAACATCGAGGTGGTCCATCCACGCCAACGCGGCTGTTTTGTGCGGCACGGTGATGTTCAACCCGGCGTACCCCTGCTCCCGGCACGCCGCCAGGCACGCGCCCAGGGCTTCGGGCGCGGCATCGATGCACGTATAGGACGCATCGAGGCCGAGCGCCCGAAACGAGGCCTCGTGCATCACCGGGGAGAGCGAGTGCTTCACCGGGTGACCGAGTAACGCAAACCGGAGCGGCGTTTGCACGGGCAGTTATCCCTTCTTTGCGGCTGCTTCGGGCGCATCTCGCCCCACCGCGATCACACCGGTCCGCGAGATGTCCACGATGGAGTAGGGCTTCATCAGGCGCAGGAAATCGGCCACCGTCTCCTGATTGCCGACCATCTGAATGGTCACCGAATCCTCCTGCACAGCCACCACGCGCGCCATGAAGAGCGCCGCCAGATCCACGATCTCGGCGCGCGTGTGATGGTTCACGGTCGCGACGCGCACGAGGATCAATTCGCGGTCCAGATGGCGGCGGTTGGTCATGTTCACCACCTCGATCACGTCGACCTGTTTGGACAACTGATGCGTCACCTGTTCAATAATGTGGCTATCCCCGGGCACCACGATCGTCATTTTGGAGACGGTCGGGTCGGCCGTGGGCCCCACATTGAGCGTTTCGATGTTGTAGCCGCGCCCTGAGATCAGGCCCACGATGCGTGCCAGCACGCCGGGCTGATTCTCCACCAGACAATTGATGATATGCTTCATACTTTTTCCGGATGTTCGAACGTTAAACCTCTTCGGGAAACTGCTTCGCTCCTCACACCGTGCGATTGATCATCTCCGCCACATGCGAGCCGGGCGGAATCATGGGAAACACATTGGCCTCGGGGGCGACGATGCACTCGATCACCCACGTCTTGCCGCTCGCCAGCGCTTCGCGCAAGGCGGGGCCGACCTCTTCTTCCTTGAAGATCCGCCGCGCGCACGCGCCATGCGCCTCGGCCATTTTCACGAAGTCCGGCAGGTAACCCGGCGCTTCCGGAATTTTTTCATTGGGCGCGCGGCCGTGCTGGCTGAGCATCACGCCCGAGTAGCGGCGCCCGTAAAACAGCTCCTGCCACTGGCGCACCATGCCGAGGAACCCGTTGTTGAGGATGACCACCACGATCGGGATCTGGTGCTCCACCGCCACCACGAGTTCCTGAAAGTTCATCTGCACACCGCCGTCGCCGGTCACACAGACCACCGGCTCGCCGTGCCGCCCGAACTGTGCGCCGATCGCGGCCGGCAGGCCGAAGCCCATCGTGCCGAGGCCGCCGGACGTGATGAAGTTACGCGGGCGGGTGTAACGGAAAAACTGCGCGGCCCACATCTGGTTCTGGCCGACGTCAGTCACCACCACCGCCTTGCCCGCGCTGACCGCGTCGATCTGTTCGATCACGTATTGCGGCATCAGCGCGTCCGTGCTCTGCGGGTAGGCGAACGGGAAACGCTCTTTCCAGCGGTTCACCTGTTCAAGCCACTCGGCATGCTCGGCCGGCTTCACGAAAGGCAGGACCGCCTCCAGCACCGGCTTGACATACCCGTGCACCCCCAAGTCGGCGCGCACGCTCTTGCTGATCGAGGAACGGTCGATGTCGATATGCACGATGGACGCCTTACTCGCAAACGAAGAAATCTTTCCAGTCACCCTGTCGTCGAAGCGCGCACCGGCCGAAATCAAGAGGTCGCAGTGGTCTACCGCGTAGTTGGCGGCCACGCTGCCGTGCATGCCCAGCATGTGCAGCGAGAGCGGATCGGTCTCAGGAAAGATGCCGAGCGCCATCAGGGTCGTGGTCACGGGGATGTTGGCCTTGTGCGCCAACTGCGCGAGCGCTTCAGCCGCGCCGCCGCTGATCGCGCCGCCGCCCACATAAAGCAGCGGACGCGACGCGCGATTGATCAGATCGGCGAACTGCGCGATCTCCGTCGCATTGATCGGCACATCGGGGTGATAGGCCCGCATGGTCACCGTCTCGGGGGGCAACGCCGCCGTCTTCTGCTTCTGGACATTCTTAGGAATGTCGATCACCACGGGGCCGGGTTTGCCGGTGGTGGCGATGTAGAAAGCCTTGGCGATGATGTCAGGCAGCTCGTCGGCATTGCGCACCAGGAAATTATGCTTGGTGACCGGGCGCGTAATGCCGATCACGTCGGCCTCTTGAAAGGCGTCGTTACCGATCATGTTGAGAGCCACCTGACCGGTGATGCACACCAGCGGGATACCGTCCATATACGCCGTGGCCAGGCCGGTCACGGTGTTGGTGGCCCCAGGGCCTGAGGTCACCAGACAGCAGCCCGCCTTGCCGGTGGCGCGGGCAAAACCATCCGCCATGTGGACGGCCCCCTGCTCATGGCGTGTGAGGACGAAGTTGAACGGAGCCTCGTAGAGACAGTTGAAAATGTCGAGGACCGCGCCCCCGGGATACCCGAAGAGCACCTCGCAGCCCGCCTTGACCAAACCGTCGATCACGCACTGCGCGCCGGTTTTGAGCGGTTGCGTCGCCGAGGTTGACGTGTCTGTATCTGCCTTGTCGTTCATGGTCGCCTCACTTGCTTAGAGTCCCGAATAGCAAAAACCCGCCGAGGTTTTCGCCGGCGGGTTTTTGTTCACAAAAGCACTTGCCCAGTCGCTCCATCATGAACCCGCACGGCACGCCGCCAAAAGCAAAACGTCCGCAACCAGCCCGGTAACGGGCAGGCTGTTCACGACCTCGACCATGTATCCTTGCGCTTTCATTTAGGGGGCAATGGTAGCGGAAACGGGTCGGGCCGTCAACAGGACCTGACAAAAAAATAGTATTCGGTTAGCCACGGGGGGGGCAGACGAAGCGCGAGGAAAAGCGGAACTGATGCGGCACAGGCTGGTGTACCGACTTCAGTCGGCCCGGTTCGCCCCAGCCGGCTAAAGCCGGGACACCAACGGGGCCAGCCACCCCGTCGATTCCTCTTCCCTTCGCATCAGTATGCCACTCCCCCGTGGCTAACCGAATACAAAAAAATATGCGGGGGCCGTCGCGCTAGCGCTGTCGCAACCACTTCTGGTCAAAGCGGTCATAAAACTCAGGGAAGACCCTGTGCGGCATACCGATGCCATGTCCGATCTGCTTGTCGGCGACGCGCAGGGCATTGTAGCCGGCGTAGACGGCGGCCGGCGGGCACGTTTCGTCGATAAAACCGACCGACACGCGCACCGGACAGGTGATGCGGGGCGCGAAGTGCGCGCCGTCAAAATAGGGCGCGACCTTCAGGGCGGCGGCCTTGTCGGACGGCCGCATATTTTCGATCAACTTAGGCCACCCGGAATCGCGTCCCTTTTGAAACCCCAGCAGATCGGTGATCGCAGGCACGTGAATGACGCCTTTCGTGAACGTGCGGTTGAGCCCCAGCAGATAAAAACCAAACCCGCCTCCCTGGCTGGACCCCGTATAGCCGACGTGCGTCTTGTCAGCATCCGGACGCGCCACCACCCAGTTGACCGCGCGGTTAATGCCCAGCATGATCCGGTAGTAGAAATAGGTTTCACGCTGCGTCGCGGCCGCGTGGCAATAGCGCTGCACGCCGAAGCGTTCCTGCACCTGCCGGTCCTGCTCGGCGTACCGGTTCTTTTGGCTCGCCGCATCCGCCGCAGGCGCAAACGGGTGGACGTTCATCACCAGATGGATAAACCCGCGGTCGGCGATGCCGACACTGGGGCCGATCACGCCGGGGCCTGCCCCGGGCACGTTGATTTCGACGGGAAAGGGCCCCTGTCCCTTGGGCACGCTGAGAAAACCATAGACGCGCAGGCCGTCAAACGTTGCAAAGCTGACCTTGAAAGCCTCGTGTTTTTCAGTGCAAAACGCATCGAACCGCTCGACGCGCGGATCCAAGGGCACCTCAGCCTCCAGCCGCGCGATCGCGGCATCCCAGAAGGCATCGAAATCTGCCGGCCGCGCCGATCCGGCCACGATCTTCTCGGGCTCATACGCCGCGCCGGAGAGCCCTTTGATCTCCTTGCCGAGCGTTGCGACCGCCGTGCACTTGAGGAAACCCGGTTCGCGCAGCGTGCCGGCGCAGGTCACCGGATTGGCTTTGGCGAGGTCGAAAACGGCGTGGGCGACCTGCTGCGTCCCGAAATTCGTGAGCGTCACGCGGAGTTGTCCCGACGTCACCGGCTGACGGTCAGCCCCTGACACGCGCACGGTAAAGGTCGCGGGTTCGCCGCACGCATACACGTGAGACTCGCGATCGGCCCGCACGTCCACCGCTTGCGCCCACGCCAACACGGGCAGCGCCATTCCCAACACAGCCATCTTGAGCGTCATAATTCCTCCGTTCTTCTTGTACACTGACACACGCACACGGCGCGCCGGCCCCCGCCGCCGCGACGGTCACCCTTGATCCCCTAGCCCTGTTCCCCTGCCGCAAGCGCCCGGCCGATTTTGAGCGAGGCGTTGAACTGATCGTCCTTCGTTCGCAACAGAGCGATGCCTTCGCGCGCCGCAGCCGCGCGCATGTCGTCGGGTATCTCGCGGCCGTGCACAACCAGAATCGCGGGCGCGCCGACCAGCGTGCAAACCGCCACCGTGTTGGTGTGGTTCTGCACCGTGATCAGCACGGCGCCTTCCGGACCGTGCGCCATCACATCGCTCAAGAGGTCGGAGGTATACGCGCCTGTCGCTTCGGCGTTCAGATCCGGCACCTGCACCGCCTCCCATCCGCAGGCCCCGATCAGCGTTCCCAACGTCATGCCGCCCCCCCCTCGATATAGATGACCGCTTTCACGGTCGTGCCTGATCCCTTTTTCGAAGTGATCTCGAACTCGTCTGACACGCGTCGCACATTGACCAGCCCCATGCCGGCGCCAAAACCCAGCGAACGGATCCACTCGTTGGCGGTGGAGGTGCCGTCGCGGCAGGCCCATTCCACATCTTCAATGCCAGGCCCGGCATCACGCGCGATCACTTCGGCGCGTCCGCTCGACACCTGCCACGAGAGCACGCCGCCGTCGGAGTGAACGCACAGATTGATCTCCAACTCATACGCGGCCACCGCGATCCGCCGGATGACTTTGGAGGCGAACTTCTTCTCCTGCAACACCTGCTTGATCTGATTCGCGGCCTTGCCGGCGTTTTCAAAATCGTACTTGCAGATCGGAAATTCGCGCAACAGGTAGAGGCTGCCCGCATCGCCCTCGCTTCCGCGCTGCACCGAAGCGCTCTCGAGACGCTGCAGTTCACGCGTGAGTTCAACCAGCAGGGCGCGGTTGATGTCGCGCTGGCAGATGATGCCGACCAGCCGCCGATCGCGATTGAGGACAGGGAAGCGGCCATAGTGGTAGCGGTCGAAATAACGCAGGGCGAAGGAGAGCGGCATGTCGTCTTCCAGCACCACCAGCTTGGTCGTCATGTGGCGTCCGCACGCTTCGTGGATCGTCCCCGCAACCAGCGCCCGGATAATGTCATCGATGCTGACAAGCCCGAAGAAGCGGCCGTTCTCCTCGACCGGCACGCCGCTGATTTTTTTCTGCCGCATCAGCTCCTGCGCCTGCTGCATCGATGCGGCCCGCGGCAGCGTCACGAGGCCCGGCGTCATGACGTCGCGCACTTTCAGACGCTGAATGAGTTCAAGCAGCACCAGCGGATCATTGCCCGTCTCGCCGAGTTCGGGCCGATCAGCCGGAGCAACCGGGGGCTGGCTTCCAGGCGCGTTCATAGCGGATGGCGGGCGGCATACACCGCCACGCAGGCGTCATACTTCGACAGGCGGCTGATGGCCAGCGTCATGTGAAGATCGTTCGCCACATTCACCATCGAGGAGGGCAGGGGTTTGCCGTTCACGACCACCACACCGACCGCGCCGACGATCTGGGCGGTGCGCAAGACCTGGTCGCTGGCGAGCGAGGTTAATAACAGCATGTCTTCTTCATCCACCAGCAGCACGTCGCTCATCAGATCCGACGCCATGACATGTCCCACACGCCGCTGCAGGCCGTCACCTTTGACCAGGATCTCTGCCTTCAACACCTCTGCGACCTCGCTCATCGTCATAAAAAAGCCTCTTTTCGACACCGCCACGTCCGGGCGAACCGTTTGCCCTTATCCTAGCGAAAAAAACGGGTCAAAGTGTAGCGCAACACCCTGCGCGAAACAACACGGAAAACGGCCAAACCGTTGAACCGTTGATTCGATAAAAAAGGTTCTATTTCAACTTGGCAAGCTGAGACCATTTTTGAGATACTCTTTGAATCTTTTTTAGAACCACCCCGTGTCTTGTAGCGGTACAGGTCCCGGGTAACGCGGAGGTGAAACACCGTGAGCACCGCACCGACGACGGCGCAAGGCGTTCAGAAGCTGACTCCAGAACTGAAAGCTTTCATTGCCGAATGGAAAGAGAAGCCTGGGAACCTCATCATGATCCTGCACCGTGTGCAGCAGCACTTTGGGTTTGTTCCCCGGGAAGTGGCGTTTGAGGTCGCCGATCTGATCGACGTGCCCCTCGCCAAAATCTACGGCGTCATTACGTTCTATAACTTCTTCAAGCTGAAGAAACCCGGACGCAACCAGATCCAGGTCTGCATGGGCACCGCCTGCTACCTGAAGGGCGGCGAAGACATCATCGAAGAGCTGGAAGGCATTCTGGGCGTCGGCCTCAACACCGTCACGCCGGACGGTGAGTTTTCAGTGGAGGCGGTCCGCTGCCTCGGCTGCTGCGGCCTGGCACCGGTGATGGTCATTAACGGCGAGGTGTTCGGCAAGGTGAAGACCGAATCACTGCAGGGGATCGTCGCGAAATTCAGGAAAGGCTGACCCGTGCATGCGTCCGTCTGCGACATCATCGCCGATCTGGTACAGAATGCGATTGAGGCGGGCGCGACACGGATCGCGGTTGACGTTGAGACGGGACCCGCGGAGATCCGGGTCCGCATTCAGGACAATGGCAAGGGCATGGACGCACGCACGCTGGCAAAAGCCAAGGATCCTTTTTACAGCGAGCCCGGCAAACACGCCCGACGCCGTGTGGGACTGGGCATTCCCCTGCTCATGCAGACCGCAGCCGCAGTGAATGGCTCGGTGGATATCCGGTCGACGCCGGGAAAAGGGACCTGCGTGGCCTTCACGTTCGATGCGCGCCATCTGGACACCCCGCCCTTCGGGGACCTGCCTGTGACGCTGCTGGGACTGATGACTTTCGGCGGGGCCTACGACCTGACCCTGACACGCGCCACGCCGACTGACCGGTACACGGTCTCACGTGGTGAGCTGATCGAGGCGCTCGGCAACCTCGAAGAGATTGACAATCTGCTCCTGGCCCGCGACTACATCCGGTCCCAGGAAGAGAATCTGAACCCGTAAAGGAAGGAAACTGAACGATGGCTAAGCTGACGCTCAATGATTTACGCAAACTGCGTGACCAGAAACAGAAGGCGATCGAGAAGCGCGACCCCTCCAACAAGGACGCGCAGATCATCGTCGGGATGGGCACCTGCGGCATCGCCGCCGGCGCGAAAGAGACGTTCAACGCGATCATCGACGAGCTCGACAGCAAGGGCATTTCGCATGTGCTGGTCCGTCAAACCGGCTGCATGGGCCTATGCCACTCCGAGCCCACCGTGGAGGTCATCGTGCCCAACATGCCCGTCGTGATCTACGGCAACGTCAACGCCGAGGTCGGCAAGCAGATCGTCAACAACCACATCGTCAACAAGCACCTCATCGACAACCACATCTGCGACAAGCCGGCAATGGACATTGTTCGCTAAGCGGGGATTACACAACATGGCTTACAAACAGTACATCTTGGTATGCGGCGGAACGGCCTGCGAGTCCAGTCAAGGCATCGCACTGTTCAATGCGCTGAAAAAGGCGATCGAAGAGAACGGACTCGTCAATGACGTGCAGGTCGTCCGCACCGGTTGCCTAGGCTTCTGCGAGAAGGGGCCGATCGTCAAGGTCCTGCCGCAGGACACCTTCTATGTCGAAGTCAAGCCCGAGGACGCGGCGGTCATCGTCAAAGAGCACATCATCAAAGGCCGCGTGGTCTCCCGCCTGCTCTACGACAAGGCCCAGAGCAAGATCAACGTCGGCATCGAAGGCATCGACTTTTACCAGAAACAGTTCCGCATCGTGCTGCGCAACTGCGGCGTGATCGACCCGGATAAGATCGACGAATACATCGCCCGCGACGGCTACAAGGCGCTTGAAAAGGTGCTCTTCGAGATGAAGCCGCAGGACGTGGTTGATGAGGTCTCGAAGTCCGGCCTGCGCGGGCGCGGCGGCGCGGGGTTCCCCACCGGCAAGAAGTGGTCGTTCGCGGCCATGCAGCCCGCCGGGCAGAAGTACATGGTCTGCAACGCCGACGAGGGTGACCCGGGGGCCTACATGGACCGCTCGACGCTCGAAGGCGACCCCCACTCGGTGCTCGAGGCCATGACCATCGCCGGCTATGCCATCGGCGCCAACAAGGGGTTCATTTACATCCGCGCCGAATACCCGCTCGCGATCCAACGCCTAGAGACCGCGCTCGCGCAGGCCCGTGAATACGGCCTGCTCGGCGATGACATCCTCGGCAGCGGATTCTCCTTCGACATCGAGATCCGCCTCGGAGCCGGCGCGTTTGTCTGCGGCGAAGAGACCGCGCTGCTCGCCTCAATCGAAGGTAATCGTGGCATGCCCCGGCCCCGCCCGCCCTTCCCGGCGGTCAAAGGGCTCTGGGGGCGCCCCACGGTCATCAACAACGTCGAAACGCTGGCTAACATTCCGGTCATCCTGCTCAAGGGTGGGCTCTGGTTCAGCAAGATCGGCACCGCAACGTCGAAAGGCACCAAGGTCTTCGCCCTCACCGGTAAAATTAACAACTCCGGCCTGATCGAGGTGCCCATGGGCACCACCCTGCGCGAGATCATCTTCGACATCGGCGGTGGTATTCGCGGCGGCAAGACCTTCAAATCGGCACAGACCGGTGGCCCCTCCGGCGGCATGATCCCGCCGCAGTTTTTGGACACGCCGATCGACTACGAGAACCTCGCAAAGATCGGCTCGATCATGGGGTCGGGCGGCCTGATCGTGATGGACGAGGATGACTGCATCCCGAACATCGCGAAGTTTTACCTCGACTTCACTGTCGACGAGTCCTGCGGCAAGTGCGCCCCCTGCCGCATCGGCGGCCGCAAACTGCTCAACTACCTCGGCAAGATCTGCGACGGCAAGGGCACCTACGAAGACATCGAGAATATGCGCGAAATCAGCGAAGCGATGTCGCGTGCCTCGCTGTGCGGCCTCGGCCAAACGGCCTCTAACCCCGTCCAGTCCAGCCTCCGCTATTTCATGGACGAGTACAAAGAGCACATCGACGAGAAGAAGTGCCGCGCCGGCAAGT
>CAZOIS010000077.1:0-19843 GCA_964579865.1 uncultured Lentisphaeraceae bacterium
CAGCCGCCGCAAAAATACAATCTGGGCGGCACGCTGTTGAAAGAGAAGAAGGAGTAGGGGCGAAGCCGTGTTCGCCCGAATGTGATGAAGATTCAGTCGATTGCCGTCTTCCAGAATCACGAGATTCCCTGTTTTTGTGCGCAGGGCTGCCATATCGCGCGGTTGCAGGCAGCCTATCCGACAGCTCACGTGACGTGGTGCCAGAGCCAGAGCGCCTTCATGAAGGCGTTGCCCGAAACCCAGATTGCGCTGACGTGGGCGTTCCGTCAGGAATGGTTCGCGCACGCGCCGCTGCTGCGGCGGCTGGCAACGCCGGCCGCGGGACGCGACTTTTTCGC
The DNA here is from genome assembly GCA_964579865.1 of uncultured Lentisphaeraceae bacterium. Taxonomy (GTDB): domain Bacteria; phylum Verrucomicrobiota; class Kiritimatiellia; order RFP12; family UBA1067; genus DAOPZC01. Next base: position 339 of record CAZOIS010000077.1, read on the forward strand.
GATCACGCCGCCGCCACCCGTAAAGATGTTGTACGGCACGTTCCACGGTCCGCTGATGGCCGAAACGGTGCTGGGGCTGATGCTGGCTTTCAATCGCGGTGTTCTGGAGGCTTACCGGCGTCAGCTCGCTGGCGAGCTGTGGCCGCGCGCCGCCCTGACTGACGTGAGGTTGCTGCGCGGCAGCCATGCGGTCATCGTCGGCTTCGGACATATCGGCACGGCGATCGCACGGCAACTCAAAGCGTTCGGCGTGCGGGTGACCGGCGTCCGGCGGACGCCGCCGAAACGCCGACCGCCGTGGTTCGGCAAAAACGACCAGCAGGTGGTTTTGGGGCGTTTGGATGAGGTTTTGCCCGAGGCCGACCATCTGATTCTGGTGCTGCCGTCCGACACGGGAACGGACCGGCTGATCGATGCGGCGCGGCTTGCGCGGCTGCCCAGGCATGCGGTGGTCTATAACGTGGGGCGCGGCAACTGCCTCGATGAGGCGGCGCTGGCCAAGGCGCTGAAGTCGGGCGCGGTGCGCGGGGCTTGCCTGGACGTGTTCGCCCAAGAGCCCCTGACCAAGGCTTCGCCGCTGGCAGAAAATCTGCCTGGGCTTATAAGGCTTCCGCACTCGTCGGCGTTCTCGGAAGTGTACATGGACCGGTTCCTCGACGAAGTGATCGAGTGGCTGGACAAGTGAGGGCTACAACACATTATGACCAGAACCTACACCGTCCATTCGGTTGAAGAAACGTGGCAGGCGGCGGCGGAAATCGCAACGCTGTTGAAGCCCGGAACCGTGATCGCGTTGCAGGGTGATCTGGGCGCGGGTAAGACGACTTTTGTGCAGGGGCTCGGCTTCGCGTTGGGCGTGCATCGCCCCGTGACAAGCCCGACGTTTACGGTGTGTACGGAATATCCGACCCCGGCTTTCAAGTTGGTTCATATGGACTTATACCGTCTGTCCGGGCCGGACGACCTGCTGACCATCGGTTATCCAGAATATCTGGAGACCGGGGCGGTGGTGGCGATCGAGTGGCCCGAACGCGCCGGCGACCTGATGCCGGCCGATGCCATACACGTGACGTTTTCGTTGACGGACGATCCCGAAACGCGCGTCATTGAGGTGACGATCTCGGAGAAAGTTGCCTGAAAGCTTCGTAGACGGCGATGGAGACCGCGTTCGCAAGGTTGATGCTGCGCGCGTGTTCGCCGGGCATCGGAATTTTGAAGAGCTGTTCGCTGTAGCGGACATAGAATTCTTTGGGAAGACCACTGCCTTCGTTGCCGAAGACCAGTGCGTCTTCAGGCTGAAAGGCACAGTCATAGAGCGAGCGCGTTCCGCGCGTGCTGAGAAAGAAGAGCCGGGGAGGTTTGACGCTCTGGAGAAAATCGTCCCACGAGTCGTGCACGGTCAGTCGGAGATGTTTCCAATAGTCGAGCCCAGCCCGCTGCAGATATTGGTCTGAAAGATGGAACCCCAAAGGGCGGATCAGGTGCAGGGCGCAGTCGAGCCCTACGCACACACGGCCGATCGCGCCGGTATTGTGCGGAATTTCCGGTTTGACGAGAACGATATGGATCGGCATAGTCATGGAAGTCGAATGACGTGAATGTTTCCGGCCTTCAAAGATTCTTGAGGTATTCGGTTTCGAGGCTGGCTCCGCGCATGACGGAGATGACGCCACATTGCGGGAGCAGGACCGGAAGTAACACCCCGTTGATCGCTTCGGCCGTCGCGTGGCGAGGATTGTAGCGGCATGCCAGGCTGGATGTGGCGACGTCGAACGTGAAGGTCACATCGGGCAGAACCTTTGTCAGCGTTCCGTAATCTGACGGTTCTGAAGTCAGAAGGTAAACAAGGGTGCTGGCCTTTCCGACCATTTCTTCTAGAGTGGCCACGCGTACAGTCCTCCCGTTTTCGATGAAGGCAACGTGATCGCACATGACCTCAATGTCGTGCAGATTATGCGAGCTGATGACAAGGGTCTGACGGCCGCGCCTGCGCGTCAGAAACTCGCGCATGTGTGCCACCTCGCGCGGATCCAGCCCGCTGAGAGGTTCATCGAGCAACACCACTTCCGGATAACCGATAAAGCATTGGGCGATCATCACGCGTTTTCGCATGCCGTGCGAGAGCGAGCGGATCGGCGAGTTGAGCCGGTCTCCGAGATGGACCTCTTCGAGCATGGCGGAGGCGGATCGGGCGGCCTCCTGCGGGGCGAGGCCCTGCAACAGACCATAGTGCGTAAGCAGTTCCTGCGGACGGCTTTCAAGCGGCAATTCGGAGTCCTGTGGCAGGATCGTGATGCGGCCGGCGTGGACGGACGGATCGAACGGGCCGCCGCCCAACAGGTTCACGGTGCCTGACTCGAGATGAAGGAACCCCGCGACCGACATCATCCACGTGGTTTTGCCCGCCCCGTTCGGTCCAATCAGGCCGAGCATGGCAAAGCGGGGGACGCAGAGCGTGAGTCTGTCCAGGGCTTTTCTTGCCCCGTAGCATTTGACCAGATCGACTGATTCAATCGCATGTTCCATGATTATACGTCGCGTTTCCGGAAAAAGGCATAGCCGGTCAGAAGATAACAGAACCCGAGTGCCGTCAGGTAGACACTGCCGGTTATCAGCGGCGCGGCCGCATTGCGCCACAAATACATCTTATGCCCGTCGGGCAACAACTCGCCAAGATAGGGCAAAAAGGATCGCCATCCCGTCTCGGCCGAAAAGTGTCGGATCAAGATGGAGAGAACGAAGCAGGCTGTGATGGCGATGATACCCATGACGGTCGCTTTGCTGACCGACCGCGTGAAGTGCGAGAGTCCCATGGCCAACCCCAGATAGGGGATGGAGTATATCCAGGCGCGTCCCGACCATTGGACCATGTTGAGAAAAAGATCGGGGGTGCCGGATCCTGAAAGCCGGAATTTGGCGATGGCGTAAGCGCCGCAGCCGCTGAGCAGAAGCGCGAGGCCGATCATCAGCGTTTGGCCGACAAATTTTCCGAGCGACCAGCTGGCGCGGGATGTACGGAAAATCACATAGCGGACGGCTCCGGAACCGAGATCCTCCGCGATGCGGCTGCCTGCGACCAAGACGACCAGCAAGGGCGTATAAAAGAACGCGAACCAGGCGTAGATGAGCTCCACGGGGTGTTTTCCGGTGATGTCCTTGAGAACCAAGTCGTTCTGTGTCATCTGCTGCATCATGCGCTGAAAGGGTTTGGACTTCCAAAGGGTCGTAGAGACCACACCGGCTCGCTCAGACTGAGGGAGTTGCAGCGCGGTGGCGAGCTCATTCTCAAGCTTGTGCAAGAGATTGATCGACCAGTGCATGTTACAGACCGCGGCGGCCAGATAAAGCAGCAACACGACCAGCGCCCGCCGGCTGCGCAAGGCGTCGAACCACTCGTAGCAGGCAACCCGCCACATTTGGCGCAGGCCGCTCACCTGAAAAACCTCGGACCGCGATGCCCAGAAGTTTTTGTGGAAAGATTCCCAAGCTTATCCTGAACTGCGATCAACGGCTCGCCCACGGCGGGATCGATGAAATCGGTGAGCTCAAGCTTGGCGGCCTCACCTCGCTGCGTTTCGGGGACAAACGTCGCCAGGTCATCGTAGGTTTTGACGAGCGACGCCGTCATTTCGTTGAAGAAGCGCGTGCCCAGTTCCGCAGTGAAATCCTTCTCGGTTTCCAGCGCAGCCGCGAGGTTTTGCATCGACGTGTAAAGATTTTCGTTCATGGCGTTGATCGAGGCGTCGAACAGCGCTGTCGCTTCCGGAGAAAGCTTAAGGCGGTCGATCCATTGCGCGCGCGCGATGTCAACGCGCGTCTTCCACAGCTCCTTGGCTTCATCGATGCGGACGCGAAGGTCTTCGGGCGGAAGTTCTGTCACGTTCGTTACAGATGAACCGGTCTGCGCGCGAGTTATATTTGTCTCCGCCGGGGAGAGGTCGTTCCCTGACGAATTTTTTGCACGGGTATCGTCGGTTGCGGAAATGCGGCTGGGATCGGATCCGCCCATTGTCACGCGTTTGCTCTTTTGGGCTCGGTCAGGAATCCGCACCATGCGCGTGAAAGCGTCTCCCCGTGAATCTTTTTCACGGCGGGCCAGTTTCTCCTTGAGGTCTGAGATCTCCCGTTGGGCCGTTCGCAACTCTTCTTTTGGCTCCCAGCCGCCGATAATAAGCCCCAAGAGCAGGACAAACGGCAAAATTAGAAAAAGTTTCATTGATAAATGTTACACCAGACCGGTGAGATGCGTTACAAAAAACGTCAGCCAAAATTTCGAGGCCCCCGCTTTCTGCCATCACCGTGAGCAGGACATCGGCAAATGATCAGTCCGCAGAACGGATAAATGGCATAACAAACTTGCAATCAACACATTAAAACTATTCTAATCGGCCCGGCAAGGGTTGCCGGCTTGTCAGGACCGGCCAAATATGTTAATTACCTTTTTTCATTTTTCAAAAGAACAGAACGCTGAGGCGTGTAAAGCGAGGACGTCGTGACGGATCGAGAGGCCTTAATAGCCATGAACCGGGTTTCCGGTTTAGGTGCCATCACTGTACAGCGGATGGTGGAAAGGTTCGGTTCGTTTTCGGCCGTTTTTGAGGCGTCAGAACATGCGCTCCTAAATGTGCAGGGTATCGGCTCCGAGAAAGCCCATGTTTTTTATGATGCATTGCGACATGTCCGAGCCGAGGATGAATTGGAACGGGCTGCGAAAAAAGGCGTCCGCTTGATAACATGGGTGGATGACGGTTATCCCGCGCTGCTCAAACAGATTGCGGACCCTCCGCTGGTGCTCTACGTGGCGGGTTCTGCGGAGGCGCTCAGCATGCCGGCTGTTGCGCTCATCGGGACGCGGCATCCCACGGTCTACGGTCGCGAGACTGCCCGCCGCCTCGGGTTCCAGTTGGCCGGGGCAGGCTACACGGTCGTCAGCGGGTTGGCAAACGGCATTGATACCGAAGCCCACACCGGTGCCGTACAGGCCAAGGGGCGCACGGTTGCAGTTCTCGGCGGCGCGCTGGACTGCCTGTTTCCAAAAGAGAACGCCGGTCTGGCGCGGCAAATGGTTGATCTGGGCGGTGCCGTGGTGTGCGAATACCCTTTCGGGCGGCAACCCGACAGGCAGACGTTCCCGATGCGTAACCGGATCGTCAGCGGGCTCTGCAAAGGAGTGTTGGTTGTAGAGGCGCCCCACAACAGCGGCACGCTGATTACGGTCAATCAGGCGTTGGATCAAAACAGGTGTGTCATGGCGGTCCCGGGGCGGATTGATTCTCCGGCCTCGCAAGGATGCCACATGTTGTTGCGCGAGGGGGCCCGGTTAGTGACCACCGCAGAAGAGGTGATCGAGGAGTTGCAGGATTTGATCGGAGGCCACGCGCGATGGCGGGATGGGGCCGGTGGGTCCCCGACCCCGACGGCGGAAAAACGGCCTGAGGCGGTCCTGTCTCAAGATGAAAGGACCTTGATCGCGCAGATCGAGACGGATGGTGCCTCCGTGGACGCGCTTGTCCGCGGCAGCGGGTTTGATGCTGGAAAAGTGAATGCGCTTCTGGTGGGTTTGCAGATCAAACGCCTGATCCGGCTCCTGCCGGGCGGATTGGTCGCGCGTCGCGCCGAATGATGCGGGAATGTGTTTTTAAAGGAAGAGAAAATGGGAAAGAAACTGGTTGTTGTCGAGTCGCCTGCAAAGGCCAAAACCATCGGGAAGATCCTCGGGTCGAGTTATGTTGTGAAATCCTCAGTCGGTCACATCCGCGATTTACCGGAGCGGACGTTAGGCGTGGACATTGAGCATGACTTTGCCCCTAAGTATGTGTTCTCAAAGGGGAAAGCGAAAGTCATCGCCGAACTGAAAAAGGCCGCGAAAAGCTGCGACGAAATCTACCTGGCGCCCGATCCGGACCGCGAGGGAGAGGCGATCGCTTGGCACTTGCAGGAGACGTTGGCGGATGCAGCGAAGGGCAAGCCTGTACACCGTGTACAGTATAACGAGATTACGCCGCGGGCGGTGCGGGCTGCATTCGAAAATCCGGGTGTCATCGATATGCACCGTGTGGACGCGCAGCAGGCGCGTCGCGTGTTGGACCGCATCGTGGGATATATGGTGAGCCCGATGCTGTGGCGTCGGCTCAAGCGTGGCTTGAGCGCTGGCCGCGTGCAGTCCGTGGCGCTGCGTTTGGTGGCTGAGCGCGAGCGGCAGATTCAGGCTTTTAAGATCGAGGAATACTGGGTTTTAGGCGCGAACGTGCGCCGCGAAACCAAGCCGACCGATCCGTTCGCGATCAAATTGGTGAAGGTGGACCGGGAAAAGCCTGCGGTCGGGTCCGAGGCGTCCGCCAAGGATCTTTTGTCCGATCTGGAGGGGGGCTCTTTGCGGGTTTCTGACGTTCGTGTGCGGGAGACCACGCGGCGTCCTTTGCCGCCCTTTATCACCTCCACGCTGCAGCAGGCGGCGTCGAGCGTGTACGGCTATTCACCGAACCGCACCATGAGCTTGGCGCAGAAGCTGTATGAAGGCGTCGATCTGGGCGCCGGAGGCCCCGTCGGTTTGATCACGTACATGCGTACCGACTCGGTGAATGTGGCACGTGATGCGCAGGCTGCCGCGATGACCTTCATCACCGGCACATACGGAGAGACTTATTATCCCGACTCCCCGAATCTTTATAAGAGTCGCGCCAGCGCCCAAGAGGCGCATGAGGCAATCCGCCCCACGGATGTGTCGCGCACGCCGGACAGTTTGACGAAGGTGTTGGACCCACAGTCGCTGAAATTGTACGAAATGATTTGGAAGCGTTTCGTTGCGAGTCAGATGGCCTCCGCCAAAATTGCCCAGAAAACGGTGGAGATTGAGCCGGTCAAGAGCGGCATGAAACACAGTCTCATTTTTTCGGTGTCAGCCTCGGAGGTGCTGTTCGACGGATTCCTCAAGGTCATGGCCCTGGACATTAACAAGAAAAAACCCGAAGAGGACGACTCCGAGGAAGAGGCGGACGTGGTTGACCGCCTGCCGCCGCTGGCGGTCGGTGACCCGCTGGTCCTGATCGACTGGCTGAGCGAAAGGAAAGAGACCAAGCCCCCGGCGCGTTACAGTGAGGCGTCGCTCATCCGCGCGCTGGAAGCGAACGGCGTCGGACGCCCTTCGACCTACGCATCGATCATTGAGACTCTCAACTCCCGCGATTACACGTCGCGCGAAAAGCGCCAGTTGGCACCGACCGCGCTGGGGCTCGAAGTGAACGATCTGCTGGTCAGTAAACTGGCGCAACTGTTCGATGTCGGGTTCACGGCCAAAATGGAAGAGAGCCTTGATCAGGTCGAAGAGGGTGGGGTCGAGTGGACGCACATGATGGCCAATTTTTTCGCGCAGTTTAAGCAATGGATGGATCTGGCCAAGGAACCACCCGCCGATGCGAATAAGGTGGCTGCCGTTCTGGCCTTGCTCGACCAGGTCAAGACGTGGGGGCCCGAGGTGCAGCGCGGCAAACGGAAGTACAGCGATGAGCGTTTTGTGGGGTCGGTGCGGGAACAGATCGCGAAAGGCGAGAAAGCGGTCTCCGACAAGCAGCTGACCGCGCTGGCGAAGATTGCGGTCCGCTATCGCGAGCAGATCCCGGAGTCAGAGAAAGCCCTCGACGCGCTCGGGTTTCAGGACGAGGTCGCCCGTGATCTCGCCTCTCCCAGCAACGAAGAGTCGCTGCGCCGGTTTGAAGTCCTGCAGAAGATCCAGCTTTCTGAGAACCAGACCACATTTGTCGAATCGCTCAGGCAACAGGCGCAAAGCGGTCGTAAACTCAGCGAGAAGCAGCTTGCAGCAATCGACCGGATCATCACGCAGAACGCGGCACAATTTGAGGATTTCGAAGCGGTCAAACAAGAGTTGAAACTGACTTCTGACGAGCAGGAGTCTCCGCCCGACAATGAGAGCCCGTTGCTGATGGCCATGCTCAATCAGGTGACGAAATGGCAGGAGCCCGTCTCACGCGGCAAGATGACGTTCGACGACCATGCCTTTTTCACTAGCCTTTCCGAGCAGTTCAACCGCAAGAAGTCGCTCTCCCCGCGCCAGCGTTACGCGATGAAGCGCATGGTTTTCCGCTACAAGAGCCAGATGGCCGATTTTGATAAATATGCGGATCAGCTGGGCTTGAACAAAAAAGGCAAGGGCGAAAAAGACGAGGCCAAAGCCTAAGGGACCCAGCCATGAAAACGGACGGGGACGGTTTCTGCGAGCTTGAGGTGCGGACAGGTGACAAGCCCCCCGAGCTACTCCCGAACCGCACCGATGCGGCGGTCGACGCGGCGGTTGCCCGTTTCATTACCTATCTGCGGGCCGAACGAAACGCGTCCGAACTCACCGTGTCCGGGTATGTGCAGGACATCGGGCAGTTCGCCGCGTTCGTGTGGCCAGAGGATTCTGTGAAGCCCCCTTTCTGTTGGCCCGTGCCGTCCCGCGATCAGGCGCGGGCCTTTCTAGTGGCGTTTCACCGCAACGGCTGGTCTCCGACGACGACGCGACGGAAGCTATCGTCGCTCCGCTCTTTCTACCGCTATCTGGAACGGGAAAAGCTGGTGGCCGGGAATCCTTTCATCGGGTTGAGAGGCCCGCGGCTGAGCCGCCGCCTGCCGACCGTTTTGGGCGTAAAAGAAATCGAGTCGCTTTTGGCCGCGCCGCTGGCGTCTCTTTCATCGGTCCGCGCCCGTCACGGCTCGGTGGCGCCGCTCGCCGAATATGCCGCTCTGCGGGACACGGCGATTTTCGAGGTCCTCTACAGCACCGGGTGCCGCATCAGTGAACTCGCCGCGCTGGCGTGGGGGGGGGTCCGGTTCGACCAGCAGACAACGATCGTTGAGGGCAAAGGGCGAAAACAGCGGCTGTGCGTGTTGGGTGGCCCCGCCTGTAAAGCGTTGCTGGCTGTCCGGACGTTCGCCGCGGCAATCTGGCCCGGTGCGGCATCGGGAACGGCCCCTCTTTTTCTCAACACGCGGGGAGGCCCGCTGACGACGCGCTCAATCGAACGTCAAATGAAAAAGTGGCTTCGCTCCGCAGGACTGCCGCCCGCGATTACGCCGCATAAGTTGCGGCACAGTTTTGCGACGCATCTGCTGGATGCCGGTGCTGATCTTCGAAGTGTGCAAGAAATGTTGGGACACGCGAGTTTGTCGACCACGCAGATCTACACGCATGTCTCGATCGAGCGCCTGAAGGACGAATATGGCAGGGCACATCCACGGGCAATCGCCGACGGCACAATAGACCGGAATTGACGGCGGAAAACAATCTGATTGTCAATCTCTGACCATGAGGTATACTCAGCGCCATTCGGTTTGACAATTGAAATGGGAGGTCCAGATGGGTTCTGCATTTACGCGCAGAGAAATGATGAAGCGGCTTGGGCTGGGCGGGACGGCGGCTGGCGTCGGAATGTTAGCCGGACGGGGCTTGGCTGACTCGACGACTGACGGAGATCCGGCTTACGCGGGTTTTGCGAAGAACATTACGCGGGTCGGGCCGTCGATGCAGGATGTTCCCTCAGCCCGGCTAGAGGGCGGTAAGGTGCTACAGCCCGCGAGGGAAATTCCAGTGTTTCACACAGCCGACGTAGTTGTCGTCGGCGGCGGTGCGGCGGGATTCAGCGCGGCGGTGGCGGCGGCGCGAACCGGCGCGAAGGTCGCGCTGGTGGAACGATACGGCAGCCTGGGCGGCCTGTTCACAAACGGCATGGTCTTGATCGTCATCGGTACCGGCGTCAAGGAGAACGGCGAGTTCAAGTTGGTGACCCGCGGCATCTGCGAGGAGTTTCTTCGTCGCCTGGAGGGCATGGGCGATGGTGCGGTCACCAAATTGGGCCCCAACGTCGGACAGCCTACGGTCGATCCTGAAGCCGCCAAGGTGCTTATGGATGACATGATCCAAGAGGCTAAGGTGGACATGTTCTTTCACGCATGGGGCGTGGATGTGATCCAGACCGGGAACGCGGTGCAAGGCATTGTCTTCGAAAGCAAGCAGGGCCGGCAGGCGATTCTTGCGAAAGTGGTGATCGATGCCTCGGGCGACGGGGATGTCTGTTTTCAGGCCGGCGCGGGGTACAACCAGATTTCCCACGCAATGGGATTTGTTTATCGGCTGGGTAATTATGACCGCATCGACAAGAGCAAAGCACCGAAAGATGCGAAGTTGAACCTGGGCGCGGCTGAGCCGATCAAATCTGCGCGTTGGGTGAACAATCTCGGACCCAAAGGCAATGGTTTGGACATCCGGGATCTTTCAAAGATCGAGATGATGCACCGCAAGTCGGCCTGGAACTATGTGCAACGCATTCGCAAAACCCCCGGGTATGAAGAGGTGTACCTGATGCAGACCACGCCACAGATCGGCGTGCGCGCGACGCGTCTGCTCGACGGCGTGGCGAGTATCAATAAGAAGGGTGCGGTCGAAGGCGCAAAATTTCCGGACACGATTGCAGTCTCGGGACACGATGGGCTGAAATTACCCGAATTTCAAATCCCGTACGGGGCACTTTTGCCGAAGGCGGTGGACAACGTGATCGCGGCAGGACGCTGCATCTCCTGTTCGTCTGACCTGATCGATCGTGTGCGCCTCATTCCGGTGTGCATCGTGACCGGGCATGCAGCCGGGGTGGCAGCGGCGCTGGCGGCCAAAGCGGGCACTCGTCCTCGTGATGTGCCACCAGCCGATATCCAGAAAGTCTTGCAGGAACAGGGAGCCTATCTGGGTTAAGTCGCTGTTTGCAGGGTGACACGAACGCAGGATGCGTTGGACGACGGAACAGAGAAACGGCGTGCTACGCGATAACCTGGCACCCAGGCGACCTCTCCGTCGCACACGAAGAGCGGTATTGAGTCCCGAAGATGTTCCGGGACCTTTTCATCCACGAAAAGGTCCTGGATCTTTTTTGTTCCGCGTAGGCCAACCGGTGCGATGCGGTCGCCGGGGCGTCGCGCGCGGACAACGAGCGTATGTCCCTCAAGGGCGGCAGCGCTCAAAGAACAGACTGCGGGATAAACGCCAAACCCGTTCAGTTGTCTGACGATGCCATGGTCAAGGACAGCCGTGATCTCGATGTTTCCCCAGCGTATCGGCATGCGCGACGGAATGGGAAGGGTAATCGGCGGAAGTGATGGGCTTTCGCGTTGCGGCGCGACGGTGAGCGTCCCGTCGCGGCAAACGGCGAGAACGCTTCCCGGCAGCGCGTGTTGCCATAAGCCAGACTCCTCGTGGCAGTGCGTCAGAAGCGCCTGAATGTCATCGAACCCCGTCGCTTCGGCGTGTGAGTTCAGGAAGAGCCATTGGCGCAAGATGCGTCGCTGGAGTGCGACCGGCTGTTGGAGCAACGAGGTGACCGGCAACGGCGTGTCGGTTTTTTGAGCCTGGTCTGACAACATCGAGGCCAGCTGCTGACTGGCCAAAGCATCGAGCAGTTTGTCGTCTTCTCGCAAGGTTTCGGCGGATTGGCACAGTCGCGCGCGGAGACCGGGGGCCCACGTCTGTTCCAGATGCGGCAAGAGTGTGTGGCGGACATAGTTGCGCGGAATCGTCTCGTCGTGGTTCGAGGCGTCTTCGCACCAGCTGAGGCCGCGACTCCGGAGCCAGTCGCGGAGTGCAGCCCCAGCGATGGCCAGCAAGGGGCGGATCAGGATGAGATCTCTGGTCTTCGAGACGGGACGCAGCCCTGCGAGCCCCCCAGCTCCAGCTCCGCGTGCCAGCCGCAATAGATAAGTTTCCGCGACGTCGTCCGCCTGATGACCTGTAGCGACGGCATCTAGGGCAGACATGCTAACGCATTGCCGGAAGAAGCCCATGCGTGCGGCTCGCGCAGCCATTTCGAGAGAGACCCCGTCGTGCTTGTGCGAAGAAAGCTTCGCGCGATGACAATGGAAAGGCACCTTCGCGTTAACCGCCAAAGAGCGCACGAACCGTTCTTCTTCATCGGATTCTTTGCGCAAGCCGTGGTTCAGATGGAGAACCACAGGGATAATGCCGGCCTCTCGGCACAGGGGCAGCATCAGGTGAAATAAGGCCAGTGAGTCGGCTCCGCCCGAGACGGCGAGCCCGAGACGTGAGACCCCCTGCAGCAGCCTGTGCCGCTGGATGTGCGAGACCAGCGCCGTTTCGACCAAAGAGCCCTCCGCACAATGATAATGGAATCTGTCGCTTTCCGCCGCCATTGCGCCATGATAGGCGAGATCGGTGGTAGATACAACTGTAATGGGAAAAACAAAACGTGGAGTTTCGTTTTGACTTTCAGGGATCAAACGGATATTTTAATCATCTGTTTAAGCGGGGACGGTGTTATGAGCAAGAAAAAGCAACGCAAAAAGAGCGCGAAGGCGCAAGAAAACACGCAAGACAGAATCCTTTACGCCGCAACCAAAGTGTTTGCCGAGCACGGTTTTCGGGCCGCGACCACGCGTATGATCTGCGCGGAAGCAAAGGTGAATGTGGCGTTGGTAAATTACTATTTCCGCTCGAAAGCCGAGCTCTACAAGGCGGTCATCGCTTCGATGTTCGAGGATACCGGGAAACCGCTCATGTCGCTTCCCGACACGGTTCACGATCAGGAGAGCTGGAAGAATGCGATGAGGATGTGGATCGGCCGCTCGCTCGCCATCTGCGCGGCGAGTAAACCGCCGGAGCTGTGGTTGTCGCGGCTTATGGGCATGGAGGAGTGTGTTCCTTCTGACCTGACGCAGGACATCGAAGAAAAATTTGCGAAGCCCGTACGTCAATGTTTCGCACGCCTGTTGCGCATGGCGATGAAAGAGGACGATCCCGCGGAGGTTAACCTGTGGGCCAGTTCGGTCAACGCGCAGTGCGTGATCTACGCGCTGACGAAACGAGGGTGGCTCGCACGTTTCTGCCTGCCGGAAATGGATACCCGCGACTGGCTGGACAAGGTGGGCGAACACATTTGCGCAGGAATCTTTGCCCGGCTGTCCTTTCAGCGAAAAGTGGACTGAGTGCAGATTATGAAGAATGTATTCCATCAAGTGGCCTTCATGCTGTTGCTGACACTTTTCGCGGGGTGCCGCATGCCCGGCTTCAGGGAGCGCACGGAAGACGCGATGAAGTTCCGTAGATCATTGTGCGAGGAAACCGTCGCGTATTTCGCGACCAACAGTGGTCCGTTGACGTTGTCGGAGACGATGGAACTGGCGAGGTCGCGCACGTTGAAGCTGACTCAGGAACAGTTAAACGAACAACTCGCCAAGATCCAGCGGACGACGGCTTTTGCGGCCTTTTTGCCCGAAGTCGAAGTGACATTCTCTCGATCGGCCACGGATGTGCCGATTGAGCGATCGCTCGGCGACATGACCATCCAGCTGAACGACCAGTATGTCAATACCACGTCAATCACTTTGACACAGCCGATTTTCACGCCAAACACCTGGCTGCTCTTCACTGAGGCGAAAAAAGCACTGCGCGCGCAAGACCTGATTCGCTCGCGCGCCGAAGAACTGCTTGACGTCCAAGTGGCCTCATTGTTCTACCAGACGGCGGTCTCTGAGGAAATGCTGAAAACGTACATGAAACAGCGGGATGCGACGCGTACGCTCTCAGAACAGATCGACGCGCTTGCGCAACACGGGTACGCATTGTCTGCCGAGAAGGCGCGCGCGAAGGCCCGACTGTCTTCCGACAACTACCAGCTGCGCAAGGCGAACGACACGCTGGCGCTGGCCCGCGCGCGGCTTTTTGAAATTCTGTGTTTCTGGCCGATCCAGCAAATCAAAGTGGATGGTGAATCCATGAAGACTGTGCTTTCGCGCGACTGGATTCTGACGGACGCGAAGGGCGATGCGCTGCGCATGTCCCGCGACCAAGTCAAATCCCTTTCTCCCGAAGAATTGCTGTGGCAGACGTTAGTCAACCGGAAGGAATTGTGGGCTGGCGACCAAATGATCGAGATTCGCAAAACGGAGGTGCTCAGGGCGTTGTCGGATTTTCTGCCGACACTCTACGGTTCAGTCTCGGGCAACTACACGACGGAATCGCTTCAATTGCCGACCCAATATTGGGCAGGTGGCCTCACTGCCGTGCTCTCCGTGTTTAACGGGTTTCAGACGATCAACTCCTATCGCGAGGCCAAGGCGAGAAGACGGGCCGAGTATCAGACGCAAGAGGACCGCGCGCTGGCGTTGATGGTCGCAGCCTTTGAGGCCTGGCAAAACTGGCAACGGACCTTCGAGCAGCGCGATGTGACGGCGCAAGTGTTGGAGGCCGCCGAGGCGGACTATCAAGTTTCGCAGGCGCGTTACCATGAGGATCTGACAACGCTGTCAGAGGTGCTCGACAAACTGGCCTTACTGGAGAGCGCTCGCGTTGGCGCCGTTTCCGCTGAATACGCCTGCGCTTTGGCGGAGATCGTCTTGCGCGATGCGATGGGCGTCGGACTGAAGGAGACGCGCACGATGGAGAAAGATGCCGCAGAAGCGTTTCGCAAAAAAGGTCTGCTGAATGGAACTCTCAAGAGACAGGAGTGATCGAATGAAAAGGCGCAATGCATGCTGGGCCGTTTGTTTGTTCGTGCTCGCGACATGTGGCGGATGCAAAAAGGAAGAGCAACGGGCTGAGGCGATGGATCTTCGTCCGCTGGTGAAGGTCGGCAAACTTTTGCCCTCCTTTACGTTCACAGACGGTGTACAGGTTCAAGGCTCAGTTCGCACGAAGTATTCGGCAGCCGTCTCCTCTCGCGTATCTGGCGCACTTGACGCCGTGATGGTGGACGAGGGCGACCTGGTCAAGGCCGGGCAGCCGTTGTTTCAAGTGGACAAGGCTACACTTGAGAATCGTGTGCGCATCGCGCAAGACGACCTGAATGTGTCCAAAGCCTTGCTCCAAGAGGCTGCGGCCTCGCTGCTTGAGGCGGAGGCTTCTTACGCGAAAGCGGAAGTCGATGAATCCCGCATGAAAATACTCTACGAAAAGGCCAAGGCGGTCACCAAAGACGCGTGGGAGAAGGCCGACCTTCAGCTCAAATTGGCCGGTGCGACGCGTGAGCGCGTGCGTGCGGCGATCGATAGCGCCAAGGTGCGTATCGTGCAATCCGAGACCGCTCTGCGCGTTGCAGAGAAGAACCTTTCCGACTCGCAGGGCGTGGCTCCGTTCGACGGTGTCATCACCAAAAAGCTGTTGGACAAAGGCGACTATGCAAACGTCGGCAGCGCGGTGTTCAACATGGACGATCCCCGTGTGTACGAAGTCTGTTTCTCCATGAATGCGAGCCACTATGACCGGGTCACGCCAGGGCAGACGCGGGTACTGTTTCAAGACGGGAAAGAATCGGACGTCACTTACAAGTCACCTTCCGTTCATCCGACAACGCGGACCTTCGAGATCCGCGTGACGGTAGAACGATCCCCCGATTTGGCCCCGGGCATGCTCCGCGATGCGACCGTCGTTTTCCGTCGATTCGAGGCGGCGGCTTTGCCCTCACCGGCGGTGGGACTGCGCGGCGGGAAACCGGTCGTGTTCGAGGTGAAGGATGGCAAAGTCGTCTCCGTTCCCGTCGAAACCGGAATCACCTGGATGGGGCACCGTGAAATCAAACAGCCGAAAGAATTGGCCCATGCGGACGTTGTTGTTGAAGGCATGCTGTTGCTGAATGAGGGAGATGCGGTCCGGACCGCAAAATAATAGTTTTGCGCAAAGCTTTTGAGAGGCTCACATGTTTTTAGCAAAAGCGTCTATAAATCGTCCCATCGCGATGACGACGTTGTTGATCTGCCTGTCGATCTTCGGATTGCTGGCGTTTCGCAACGTCGGCGTTGATCTTCTGCCGCAGGTGGAGGTCCCGTTTGTCACGATTCAAGTGGTATATCCGGGTGCTTCGCCTGACGAAATTGAAACCACGGTTGCCAAGAAGATCGAGGATGCCGTAGTGCAGGTCGACGGCATAAAACACATCAGTTCGGTCTGCGTGAACAATTTTTGTCAGGTGCTGGTGGAGTTTGAATTGAGCCGCGACGTGGACGTCGCGGCGGTGGACATCCGCGAAAAAGTCGATCTGATCCGCGAGGACCTGCCCGACGACTCCGAAGCGCCAGAGATCCTGAAGTATGACATCAACGCTAAGCCGGTGGTGACGCTTGCCTTGACCGGTGATCTGCCAGTGGATGACCTCTACGATTATGCCGACGACAAATTGGCTGACCGTTTTTCATCGCTGGCCGGCGTGGCGAAAGTTGAGTTGGTCGGCGGCGAAGAGCGCGAAGTGGTCGTGGAGGTGGACCGCGCTCGTCTGGCGGCGCGTGGGCTTACGGTCGGGCAAGTGGCTCAGGTCCTGAGCCGCGAAAATATCAAAATCCCCTCTGGCCAAATCGATGACGGCACCCGCGAGGTGTCGCTCATGTTCGATTCAGAGGCGGTGGAAATATCCGACCTCGGAACGGTGGAATTGGGCGTCGTGAATGGCGAGCGTGTCTATCTGCGGGACGTGGCGACGTTCAAATTCGGGACGCCTCGTCCGAAGAGCAAAGCTTTCTTCGACGGCAAGCCGGCTGTCGTGATCAAAGTCACGAAAAAAGGCGAAGCCAATGCGGTGTCGGTCGTTGACGGCGTGCGGAAGGCGTTTGATGCGTCAGCACACGGTTTGCCGGGCGGGATGGTGCTGAACTGGGTGCGCGATGACGGCGAATATGTGAACGCGACGGTTAAAGACGGCCTGATTTCGATCCGCGACGGTGTGATTCTGACAGGTATCGTCTTGCTGCTGTTTCTGGCTGACATCCGGATGGCGTTCGTGGCGTTTGTCAGCATTCCGGTAACGATCGTGATCGCCATGATCGCCTTCAGCCTCTTCGGATATACGCTCAACGTGATCACGATGAGCGCGGCAGGTATCTCCGTTGGCATTTTGGTCGCCAATTCGATCGTGGTTCTTGAGAATATTGCGTTTGCGTTCAACAAATGTAAAGGCACTCAGTTCAACGTCGGACAACTGGTTGAGCGCGCCACATCGCAGGTCGGGCTGGCCGTGGCGGCGAGTGCACTGACGAATATCGTGGTATTTCTGCCGATCACAACGATGAAGAGCATTACCGGACGTTTTCTGGCTCCGTTCGCGGTCACGGTCACGGCGGCGACGTTTGCCTCATTGCTCATCAGTTTCACATTGACTCCGATTCTGGCGATGTTGACCCATCAATTTGGAGAGCGGGTCAATCGGGGGTTGGCGTGGATGCTGAAGCCGTGGCTTATGTTCTATACGCGTCTAGAAAGAGGATATGTGAAGTCTGTCGTTTGGGTGCTGAAAGCGCCGTGGCTTTTCGTCGTCGCGTGCACGGTCTTAACGGGCTTCGCTTTCCGGTATTATGCGCCCAAGGTGCAAATGGATTTTGTTCCGCAAACTGATCAGGGCGAGTTGACGGTCAAACTCGAATTTCCTGCGGACTACAATCTTTCCCATTCGGAAGAGAAAGCCCGAGCGATCGCGCAGAAATTGCTGGAATTGAAAGATCCGTTGGGCGCCCCGTATATCCAACGTTACACTCTGCTGGTAGGTAAAACACAAGGGTCAATCGGGCAAATGAGCGAAGGGGCGTACCTGGTCGAACTGGGCTTGGTGTTAAAGTCAAAAGTGTTGCGTCCTGAATCCGAGATTCAAGGCATCATGGAGGAGATCCGTGCGGTTTGCAACCGTGCGACTGACACGATCTGGGCCGTGATGATTCCGAGTGTTGCGGGCGGAGCCTCGCAAACGATCGAAATGAAAGTCAGTGGCCCCGACTTGGATGTGCTCAACCGAATCGGGATGGAAGCGGCCGCGCAGATCCGGAACGATCCTGCAAGCGCCGATATCACCCATTCCGTGCGTCCAGGGAGGCCCGAGGTTCGTATTCGCCCGAACCGGGCTGTTTTACACGATCTGGGCGTGAGCGCGCAAGAACTGGGGCTGTCGCTGCGCGCGAGCGTGGACGGCATCGAGGCGGCCACCTACAAAAAGGGCGACCGGTCATACGACATCCGGGTGCGCTTTGCGCAGATCCCCGGCATCGAACAGGTGGCGGCTCTAAACCTGCCGGGGCCCGACGGCCGGCCATTCTTGCTGGGATCGGTTGCGGACATGCATGAGCAATTGCAGCCAACGCAGATTGTCCGGGCCGAGAAAGTCCGTACGATCATCGTTTACTCCAACAATGCAAAGGGATACGGCCTGGGCACCGCACTCAAAAACCAGGAAGCGGTCATTCGCAAACTGCTGCCTTCGGGCTACACGCTGCAAGTGGGCGGCATGGCAGAAAAAATGGGAGAGACGTTCAGCGAGTTCGGACTGGCGACATTGATCGCGATCATTCTCACGTATCTGCTGCTGGCGGCGATCATGGAGTCGTGGACGCAGCCGTTCATCATTCTGATGACCATCCCGTTCAGTTATTTAGGCCTCTATATGGCGGTCTATTATTCCAAAACATCGCTTTCCATGTTCGGTTTGTTAGCGGGCATCATGCTTGTGGGGGTCGTGGTCAACGCCGCGATTCTGCTGATCGACGAGGTCAACACGCTGCGGCGCAACGATGGATACCATAAACGTGATGCGTTGACACTGGCGGCCGAACGGAAATTCCGTCCGATTCTCATGTCCTGCGTGGCCGCGCTTTTCGGCATGCTGCCGATGGCGACCGGAACGGGGCTGGGATCTGAATTGCGCGCCAGTATTGGCATCGGTTCGGTCGGCGGCATCCTCGTATCGTCGGTTGTGTCGCTTTACTTCATCCCGGCGTTTTACGTTTTGGTCGGTCAGTCGGACAAGTCGCAGAGCCGCAGGATCAAGAAGGACATCGATAATATTCCTGATCCGGTGGTTTCGGCTGAGGTGGAGATGTGAGCTCGGCAAAAAAATGAAAGGATTTTCCCCGTTTCACACGCAGGGGCTGAAAGGAAGGTAACGCAATGAAATGGATGAGTGTGGTGTGTTTTTGTTTCATCGGTATCTCTGTTTACGCAGCGGAGGATTGGCGCATCGACTCCTTTTCAATGGGGGTTGGACAAAGCCAAGACAAGATTGACATCTATCGATTTGGCCTGCGGAAAGATTCGGACTGCCGTTGGCTTCCCAATCAAACCGGTTTTTTATCACTTTATTATGAAGCCTCTCTGAACTATTGGAGAAAAGGCCGGGAAGACGTTTATGCCGGGGCTTTTTCGCCCGTTTTTTTTTACGCCTTCGGCAATGAAAAGAATCGCGTCCAGCCGTACGTTGAGGGCGGGATCGGCGTCGCAGCAATTTCTGAAACGGGAATCGGGAATCGTAACATGTCGACCGGTTTCCAGTTTGAAGACCGGGTCGGTGCCGGTGTCAAAATCGACAGGATTGACTTCAACTGCAGATATATGCATTACTCGAACTGTTCAATCAAGCAGCCGAACGATGGTATAGACATCCTTATTTTTACCGTGGGATATCAGTTTTAGCGTTGCCGCACAAAACCGGGTGATCTCCGATCGGACACGGCTTCCGCGTTCCGGCGAGTCGGAAACG
>CAZOIS010000078.1:0-19652 GCA_964579865.1 uncultured Lentisphaeraceae bacterium
ACGACAACGGCGCGCTGCACCTGCACGACCTGGGGCTGCTCAGCGTCTACTGCGTGGGCTGGGATCTGCAGGACCTGTTGCGCAGCGGCTTCAAGGGCGTGTCGGGCAAAGCCGAGAGTTTGCCGGCCAAGCATTTCCGCACCGCGTTGGGCCAGATCGTCAACTTTTTCTACACGCTCCAGGGCGAGGCCGCGGGCGCGCAGGCTTTCTCCAGTTTCGACACGCTGCTCGCGCCGTTCGTGCGCTACGACAAGCTCGGCCCCAAAGAGGTCAAGCAGGCGCTGCAGGAATTCATTTTCAACGTCAACGTGCCGACGCGCGTGGGGTTCCAGACGCCGTTCACGAACGTGACCATGGACCTGATCCCGCCTTCGACGCTGGCGAACGAAAACGTGATTGTCGGCGGCCAGCCGATGCCCGAGACCTATGCGGACTTCCAGGCCGAGATGGACATGATCAACAACGCGTTTTTGGAGGTCATGACGCAGGGCGATGCCAAAGGCCGCGTCTTCACGTTCCCGATCCCGACGTATAACGTCTCCAAGGATTTCGACTGGGAGCGTCCCGGCCTGGAGAAGCTGTGGGAGGTCACCGGCAAATACGGCATCCCGTACTTCGCGAACTTCGTCAACTCCGACATGAGTCCGGACGACGCGCGCTCCATGTGCTGCCGCCTGCGCCTCGACAAGCGCGAACTGAACAAGCGCGGCGGCGGGCTCTTCGGCGCGAATCCTCAGACCGGCTCGATCGGCGTGGTCACCATCAACATGCCGCGGCTGGGCTTTCTGGCGAAGGATGAGGCGGACTTCCTCGCGCGCCTGGACAGTCTGATGTCCATCGCGCGAAACAGCCTGGAGATCAAGCGCAAGGTGCTGGAGACGTTCACGGCCGAGGACCTCTATCCCTACACCAAGTTTTACTTGAGGCAGGTGTATCAGCGCTTCGGCACCTACTGGCAGAACCACTTCTCGACCATCGGCCTGGTGGGGCTCAACGAGGCGTGCCTCAACCTCTTCGGCAAGGACATCGGCACCGCGGAGGGGCGGCAATTCGCCCTGCGGGTCATGGATTTCATGCGGGCCCGCCTGGCCGACTACCAGGAGCAGACCGGCAACTTCTACAACCTCGAGGCCACGCCGGCCGAGGGCACGACGTATCGCCTCGCGCGGCTCGACAAAAAGCTCTACCCGGCGATCGTCACGGCCGGCGACGGCGGCGAGCCCTTCTATTCCAACTCGACGCAGCTGCCCGTGAATTACAGCGACGACATTGTCCATGTGCTGGACCTGCAAGACGAGATCCAGACCAAGTACACCGGCGGCACGGTCGTCCACACCTTCATCGGCGAGGCGGTGAGCGACCCGCAGGCCGTCAAGGCGTTCGTACGCATGGTCTGCCAGAACTATCGCCTGCCGTATTTCACGCTGACGCCGACGTTCAGCATCTGCGAAGAGCACGGCTATCTGGCGGGGGAGGTCTACGCGTGTCCGCGCTGCGGCAAGAAAACCGAGGTCTATTCCCGCGTCGTGGGGTACATTCGGCCCATCCAGCAGTGGAACGAGGGCAAGCAGCACGAGTTCAGCCAGCGCAAGACCTACCGGGTGGCCGAGGCGGCCGCGCGATGATTCTCGCGGGGTTCCTGCCGCTCAGCCTGTGCGATTATCCCGGGCGTGTGGCGGCGGTGGTCTTCACGCAGGGGTGTAATTTCAGATGCCCGTGGTGCCATAACGGACACCTCTTGCCCCTTGCGCCCGACCCGGTGAACCGCGTCAGCGAGGCGCAGGTCCTGGCGGTGCTCGCCGAGCGGAGCAACCGTGTGAGCGGCGTGGTCGTGTCGGGGGGCGAGCCCACGTTGCAGCTCGCGCTGCCGCGCTTCCTGCGCCAGCTGAAGGCGTTCGGACTGGACGTCAAGCTCGACACGAACGGCTCGCGCCCGGACGTGCTGCGCCGGCTGCTGAAGGAGCGCCTGCTGGATTACGTCGCGATGGACATCAAAGCCCCCTGGAGCAAGTACGTGGCGCTGACGGGGGTGTCCGGCTGTGACGTGGACGCCGTCCAGGACAGCCTGGCGCTGATCGCGTCGTCGGGCGTGCCGCACCAGTTTCGAACCACGCGCGTCGACCCGCTGATCTCGGAGGGGGAGTATCGCGAGATCCAGGCGCAGATCCCGCGGGGCAGTCCCCACATGTGGCAGACCTTCCGGCCGGCCTACAGCCGCGACCCGTCGCTGCGCGTGCCGCCCATGCCGGTCGCCAGCCACCGCTAGGAGCGTTGAATGGACAAGACTTACATCGTCGTCGTGCAGTGCGATCTCGTGATGGAACGCTGTTCGGGCTACTTCTGCGAAAAGGCCTTTCACGAGCGCTCGGGCGGCTTTGCGGACTATCCGGCCGACCGTCCGTACCGCACGCTCTACCTGACCTGCGGCGGCTGCTGCGGCCGGGGTCTGCACCGCAAGCTCGGCAACCTCGCCGCGAAAGCCATGGCCAAGGAAAACATCGACAAGGCGCAGATCGCGGTGCACCTCTCCACCTGCATCACCCGCGAGAGCTACCACGGGCCGCCCTGTCCGCATCTCGGCTATCTGAAGACGCTGATTGCCAAGCTCGGCCTCGACGTCCGCGAGGACACGTGGATCAGCAAGCGCGCCGCGCAGCGCCGGGCCGAGGGACGTTACGACAGAGGAGCGGGGGAGACGGAAAAGGCGGAAGGCTAGGTGTGTAGGGGAGCGGCCGCCGCCCCCTTCTCTGCGTTCCGCGAAATCGGAACTGACTTTTCTTGTATAACAACTCCCCCTTTTTTATACTGTGTGCCTTCTTTTTCTTCGAAGCAGTCAAATTTTAAGGAGAGACAATGAGCAAGCAAGTGAAGAAGGTTGGCATTTTGACGGCAGGTGGTTTGGCCCCGTGCCTGAGTTCGGCGATCGGGTATCTCATCGACGAGTATTCCCGCGTGGCGCCCGATGTTGAAATAATCGGCTATATTAACGGGTATATGGGGCTGCTGAAAGGACAGAGCGTCAAGGTGACGCCGGAAGTCCGTCAGCACGCGCTTTTCATGACCGAACACGGCGGCAGCCCGATCGGCAACAGCCGCGTGAAACTCACCAACGTGAAAGACTGTGTGAAGCGCGGTTTGGTGAAAGAGGGCGAGGATCCCCAGAAGGTCGCGGCCGACCAGCTCGTCAAGGACGGCGTGGACGTGCTGCACACCATCGGCGGCGACGACACGAACACGGCGGCGGCGGATCTGGCCGCATTCCTCGCCAAGAACGGGTACGGGCTGACGGTTGTGGGGTTGCCCAAGACGATCGACAACGACGTGTATCCGATCCGCCAGAGCCTCGGTGCCTGGACGGCGGCCGAAGAGGGCGCGCGGTTCTTCGCCAACGTGGTGAAAGAAAACACCGCCAATCCCCGCATGCTCATCGTCCACGAGGTGATGGGACGCAACTGCGGCTGGCTGACCGCCGCGACGGCGGCCGCCTATCGCAAGCTGGCGGACGGTTTCCATTATCTGCCCGAGTTTGGCCTGTCCCGCGAGCGCGAGGACGTGCATGCCGTGTACGTTCCCGAGATGGCGTTCGACGTCAAGGCTGAGGCGGCCCGCCTGCGCGCGGTGATGGACAAGAACGACTGCGTCAACATCTTCGTCTCCGAGGGGGCGTGCCTCGACGCGATCATCGCCGAGCTCGAATCCAAAGGTGAGGAGGTCCCCCGCGACGCATTCGGCCACCCGCGGCTGGACAAGGTCAACGTGGGCGGCTGGTTCGCCAAGCAGTTCGGAGAGATGCTCGGCGCGGAGAAGACGATGGTGCAGAAAAGCGGCTATTACAGCCGTGCGGCGGCCCCCATCGCGAAAGACAAAGAGCTGATTCAGGCCTGCGCAAAAAAGGCGGTCGAGTGCGCGCTGGCGGGCGTCGGCGGCGTGGTGGGCGAGGACGAGAACAAGAACGGCGAGCTGCGGGCCTGCGAGTTCCCCCGGATCAAGGGCGGCAAGCCTTTCGATCTCGATGCGCCGTGGTTCGGCCCGCTGCTTGCGGCGATCGGCCAGCCCAGGGGCGTAAAAGTGGCGGTCAAGCACTGAGCCGGGCCCCGGGTCTCACGTGGTGGCGTTTGCCTTCCGAACGGACGCTTGACCGATTGGAAGCGCAAACGCTACAGTATACCTCTTCTGACTGGGTAATTAGATTCTGAACACCGAGGAGTTTGTGATGAGTAATTCAACTGCCGCTCAGCTGCAGCGGGGCGTGATTGTGGAGTTCGATTTTGCGGTGCTGCCGGGCCACTCGCTTTTGATGGACATCTGCCGTGCACGGCTTGCGAAAGAAGGCATCAAGTTTGACGCGGCATTGATGGCGCGTTCCATGGGGGGGAAGTCGTTCTCCTCCGGTCTGAACGCGCTGTGCAACAAGCAGCAGAAAACCATCGACGTCCCCTCGGTGATCGCCGAGTGCAATGCGGAGTTCGCGGAGGCCCTGAAGGGGAAGCTGTCTCAGGTTCCCGCCGGCTTCGTGGATTTCGTGAAGGCGCTTCTCGCGAAGAACATCAAGGTCGTCGTCGTCTCGCGGGCCGACAACGAGTCGGTCAAGGCCGCGTTTGCCGGCGTCCAAGGCGAGAAGCTCGTCGTGCTGCACGACCTGTCGAACGGATTCGGCTTCTACAGCTGGGACGGCTGGCGCCGTGCGGCGCGCAAGACCGAGTTGCACGAGCGGCTGTGCGTGGCGGTGGCGGGGAGCGGCTTTTCCGTCAAGGGCGCCCTGACGTCCGGCCTGGGCGTGATGGTCAAGGGCAATGCCCTGACCGACTATCAGGATTTCAGCGGGTGCGACGTGCGCATCGACGAGTATTCCGCCGGCTTGGCGGATGAGGTCGTCCGCATCTTGCGCGTGTGAGTCGGGCTTGGCGAAGAATAGCGACGATGGATGCGGCCCCGTTTCTCGGCGAAACGGGGCCAGTGTTTTTTATCAGGAGGATCGCGAATGGGAACCGAATTGGGCGGCTTGAAGCGGTTGTATGATGTCATGAAGCGTTTGCGCGCTCCGGGCGGGTGCCCCTGGGACAGGGAGCAGACGCTGCAGACGCTCAAGCCGTGTTTGCTGGAAGAGACCTACGAGTTGCTGGAGGCGATGGATGGTCAAGATCTCGCGTTGCACGTGGAGGAGCTGGGCGACGTGCTGCTGCAGGTCGTCTTTCAGTGTGCGATCCGCGAGGAGGAGGGGCTCTTCACTTTCGACGGGGTGGCTGAGGCGCTGGCGGAGAAACTGGTCCGTCGCCACCCCCATGTGTTCGGAGATGTGGTGGCCGACTCCTCGGGACAGGTCCTCCGCAACTGGGAGGCCATCAAGCAGACCGAGAAGGGCAAGGCGCCGGACCGGTCGGCGATCGACGGCGTGCCCGGAACGCTTCCCGCACTCCTTAAGGCGCAGCGCATCCAGTCCAAGGCCGCGCGGGTGGGGTTCGACTGGGAGGACGCGACCGGAGCGACGGAGAAGATCGAGGAGGAGCTCGCGGAGCTGAAAGAGGCCGTCGCCGCCGGCGACAAGGCGATGATGGCCGAAGAGATGGGCGATTTGCTGTTTTCGGCCGTCAATTATTGCCGGTTCCTCGACGTCGACGCGGAGAGCGCGCTGGAAGGAACCACCAAAAAGTTTGCGCGCCGGTTCCGCGAGGTGGAGCGGCGCATTCGCGGGCAGGGGCGGGCGCTCAAGGAATGCACGCTGGCGGAGATGGATGCCGTCTGGGACGCGGTGAAGGCGGAGGAGCGCGCGAAGGCGCGACAGACGGCTCAGGGTGCCGCCTCGGCTTGCTTAGACACGCCGCGAATGGTATAATAAACCCTTATTTTTCGACCTGTTACGCAGAGGAGACCGGATGTCAGACAAGGATAAAGAAATCGCAGGGCCGGCGTTGCCGCGTCCCGTGATCGATGCCGACGAATGCAAGAGCTGTGGCCGTTGTGTGAATGCATGTCCCAAGAAGTGTTTGCGCCTCGCCAGCCGGTTGAACAGCCGCGGCGTGAAGCCGGCCGAATACGTGGGCGAGGGGTGCACCGGCTGCGCCATTTGTTTCTACAACTGCCCCGAACCGTACGCGATCGTGATCCAGAAACCGTAACGGGAAGATTGCGGCGGTACCGCATGTCCGCCCGGAGAGAGAGACGAAATGACCAAATTTGTTAAGGGTAATGAGGCCGTGGTGATCGGCGCGCTGTATGCCGGTTGCGATGTGTATTTCGGCTATCCGATCACGCCGGCCAGCGAGATCGCGCACGCGGCGGCCAAGTGGTTCCCGTCCGTGGGGCGCGAGTTCCTGCAGGCCGAGTGCGAGACCGCTTCGATCAACATGGTATACGGTGCGGCCGCGGCGGGCCGCCTGTCGATGACCGCGACGTCCGGCCCGGGCATGAGCCTGATGCAGGAGGGCATCTCCTATATGGCGGGCGCGAATCTGCCGGGCGTGATCGTGAACGTCATGCGCGCGGGGCCAGGGCTCGGCAACGTCTATCCCGAACAGGGCGACTACAACCAGGCGGTCAAGGGCGGCGGCCACGGCAATTACCGCTGCGTGGTGCTGGCCCCCGCCAGCGTTCAGGAAATGTGCGACCTGACCATCCGCGCGTTCGAGCTGTCGTTCAAGTATTTCACGCCGGCGATCGTGCTGGCGGACGGGTTGCAGGGCCAGATGATGGAGACGCTGGTGTTGCCGGAGCGCGAGCTGCCGAAGCCCGACACCGCGGCGTGGGCGCTGCAGGCCACGCCGGACACGCGCAAGAACCTGATCACCTCGATCTATCTCGATGCGCCCGCGCAGGAGGCGCACAACCTGCGCCTGCAGGCCAAGTACGCGACGATGTCGCAGGACGCGCGGCACGAGGCCTACCTGTGCGAGGACGCCGACCTGGTGCTGGTCGCGTACGGCATTTCCAGCCGCATTGCGCGGACCGCGGCCGAGACGTTGCGCGCCGAGGGCGTGAAGGCCGGCGTCTTCCGCCCCGTCACGTTGAGCCCGTTCCCCGCCGCAGCCTTGAACGAAGCCCTGCTGGGGCGCAAGGCCATGGTGGTCGAGCTGAGCGCGGGGCAGTTCTACGAAGACGTGCTGATGCACCTCGCGAAAGAAGGGGGACGTTACCAGCCCGTGACCCTCTGCAACCGCATGGGCGGCATGGTGATGACGGTGGATGACGTGGTCGAGTCCGCCCGCAAGGCGATGAAGAAGTAGGATGTTGAAATGACAGAGAAGAAAACAGTCGGGATGTATGAGACCTTTTGCCGCAGCGGCAAGCAGACGCGCGCGACCCATTACTGCGCGGGCTGCGGCCACGGGATCATTCACAAGCTGATCACCGAGGCGATGGTGGAGCTGGGGATACAGGACCGCACGATCATGGTTAACCCGATCGGGTGCGGCGTGTTCGGCTACTACTACTGGGACTGCGGCAACGTGGGCGCGGCGCATGGCCGCGCGCCGGCCGTGGGCACGGCAATCAATCGTGTGCGGCGCGATGCCGTGGTCATCTCGTATCAGGGCGACGGCGACCTCGGCGCGATCGGCTTCAACAACACGTTCCAGGCCGCGAGCCGCGGCGAGCACATGGCGGTCTTTTTCGTGAACAACGCGATCTACGGCATGACCGGCGGGCAGATGGCGCCGACCACCTTGGAGGGCATGACGACCGCGACGTCGCCGTTCGGGCGCGATCCCTTGACCGCGGGGTATCCTCTGCACGTTTGCGAAGTCCTGAACCAGCTCAAGGCGCCGGTCTACATCGAGCGCGTCTCCGTGGCGGACACCAAGCGCATCATGCAGGCCAAGCGGGCGGTGCGCAAGGCGCTGGAAATCCAGCGCGACGGCAAGGGCTACGCGTTCGTGGAGTTCATCTCGCCGTGCCCGACCAATTTGGGCATGGACTCGCTCAAGGCGGCGCTCTTCTGCATGGAGCAGATGGAAAAGGAATATCCGCTGGGGTGCGTGCGCGATGAGAGCGCGGCGGCGGTGCCGCGCGCCCCCGTCGCGGCCGCACCGACGGTCGAGGAGTACTTCGCTCAGTCCGAGATGCAGCATCAGGCGCCAGCCGCAGAGGTGGACGAGAAGGCCCGCGAGTTGCGCTTGAAATTCACGGGTTTTGGCGGCCAGGGCATCCTGAGCCTCGGCATCTGCGTGGCGGAGGCAGCGCGCCTCGAAAAGCGCTTCACGACGTGGTTCCCGTCTTACGGCCCGGAGCAGCGCGGAGGTTCGGCGGCGTGTTCCGTCGTGATTTCCGGCAGGCCGGTCGGTTCGCCGTCGGTGGATCATCCTGACGTGCTGGTCTGCATGAACCAGCCCTCCTACGAGCGCTTCGTGAAGGACGTGAGGCCGGGGGGGACGGTGATCGTGGACGCGACCGTGCCGCTCGCGGTCAAGGCGCCGGAAGGGGTGCGTGTGGTCTCCATGCCGGCGATCGACCTGTCGATCAAGATGGGCGTGCCGAAGGCGGCCAACACCATGATGCTGGCCGCCCTCGCGAAGCTCGGCGTGACGGGCCTCAAGAATGAGCACCTGCTCGCGGCGCTTGACGCGAGTTTCAAGAACAAGCCCGCGCTGGTGGAGAAGAACCGCATCTTGCTGAACGAGGCGGAAGCGTGGATGGAGAAGAATCTGAAGTTGTGATCAGCCGTTAAAAAGGGGGACGTATGGCGAACCAGAGGCAGTCGATTGCTGAGCGGATCAAGGGGCTGCGGGACGCGTCGGATCTGACGTCGGACGCCGTCGCAGCAGAGACGGGCGTGTCGCGAGAGGACTATGCCCGCTACGAGGCCGGCGAGGCGGATGTGCCGATGAGTTACCTTTCGGTTCTCGCCTCGTTCTACAATGTGGACGTCACGGCGATTTTGACCGGCGGGGATGCTCACGCCAAGGTTTTCCATGTGACGCGCAAAGGGACGGGGCCGGTCGTCGCGCGGCGCCACCAGTACCACTACGAGGCGCTGGGCGCGCTTTTCGCGGGCAAGGCGATGGAGCCGTTCGTCGTCACCGTGGAGCCTTCCCTGAAAGAGCTTCACCTCAACAGCCATCCGGGGCAAGAATTCAACTATGTGCTTTCGGGCACGCTCAAACTGGCCGTGGGCGAGAACACGTTGGTGCTGACCCCGGGCGACAGCATCTATTTCGATGCCCTCACGCCGCATGGGATGCGGGCCGAAGGCACTGAGCCTGCCACCTTTCTGGCTGTGATTACCGCGTAAGGCGAAAGGGAAAAGAGAGATGAAATGCCGGTGGCTTGAAAAAGATACGTTCGCCTCGCAAGAGGAGTTTTTCAAGAATTTTCATGTGGCGTTGCCGGAAACGTTCAACTTCGGGTTCGATGTCGTGGACGCCATCGCGGCGGAAGATCCGGAACGGCGCGCGCTGATGTGGTGTGACGACCATGGGGGCGAACGCGTCTTCACGATGGCGGATATCGCGCGCGAGAGTAACCGGGCGGCCAACGTGTTCAAGTCGCTCGGCATCCGGCGCGGCGATGCGGTGATGCTGATCCTGCGGCGGCGTTACGAATACTGGTTTGCGGTCATGGGGCTCTGCAAGCTCGGCGCCATCGCGATCCCGGCGACGAACCAGCTGATGAAGAAAGACATCGAGTATCGCGTGAAGGCCGCGAGCGTGAAGATGGTCCTGTCGGTGAACGAGCCCTCGATCCGCGAGGCGGTGGACCGGGCGGCAGAGGCGGCGCCGGTCGCGGTGCGGGCGTTGGTCAACGGCGGCGGAGATGGCACGCCGTGGCTGGACTTCGACGCTCTGATGGCGGGCGCGCCGGACGTGCTCGAGGAGGGCGACTGCGCGCGACAGACAGGCGCGGGCGACGCGATGCTGCTCTATTTCACGTCGGGCACGACGGGCATGCCGAAGATGGTGCGACACAATTTCTTCTATCCCTTCGGGCATCTCACCACCGCGAAATTCTGGCAGTGCTGCAGGGCGGGCGGCCTGCACCTGACGGTCGCGGAGACCGGCTGGGCCAAAGCCGCATGGGGCAAGCTCTACGGACAGTGGATGTGCGGCAGCGCGGTGATGGTGTACGACATGGACAAGTTCCATGCGCGGTCGGTTCTCGATGTGATCGTCAAATATGGGGTGACCACGTTCTGCGCGCCGCCCACCATGTACAGGTACTTCATCAAAGAGGACCTCAAGGCGTACGATTTTTCCAAGCTGACGCACTGCGTGGTGGCGGGCGAGCCGCTCAATCCCGAGGTGTACCAGAAATTTCTGGAGGGCACAGGGCTGAAACTGTACGAGGCGTACGGGCAGACGGAACTGACGGTGGTGGCCGGCACGTTCCCGTGGATGGCACCCAAGCCGGGGTCCATGGGCAGGGCGGCGCCGGGCTATGATTTGGACCTGCTCGATCACGAAGGGCGTTCCTGCGAGGTTGGTGAAGAGGGGCAGCTTGTGGTGCGTACGGACATCGTGCGTCCGTTGGGCATGTTTGACGGTTATTACCGCGACGCGGAGCTGACCCGCCGGGTTTGGCATGACGATGTCTATTACACGGGCGACATGGCGTGGCGTGACGAGGACGGCTATTTCTGGTTCGTGGGCCGTGCAGACGACGTGATCAAAAGCTCCGGTTATCGCATCGGGCCGTTCGAGGTCGAGAGCGCGTTGCTGGAGCATCCGGCGGTGCTGGAGTGCGCGGTCACCGGCGTGCCGGATCCCGACCGCGGCCAGGTGGTCAAGGCGACCATCGTCTTGGCGAAAGGCCATACGCCCTCTGACGCGCTGGCCAAAGCGCTGCAGAATCACGTCAAGCATGTGACGGCGCCTTACAAATATCCGCGCATTGTGGAGTTCGTGTCCGAGTTGCCCAAGACGATCAGCGGCAAGATCCGTCGCGTTGAAATCCGCGAGAACGATGTGGCGAAAGGATAACAGAGCGGGATCGCCTCTGACGCGCCGGCCCGAACGGATGGCTGCGGCCGCGGTTTTTTCCGGCGCGTTTTTGCTGTTCCTGATCCAGCCCATGCTGGGGCGCACGCTGTTGCCCGTGTTCGGCGGCAGCGCGTCGGTATGGGGCGTGTGCCTCGCGGCGTACCAGGTTTTGCTGGTCGTGGGGTATGCGTATGCGCACGGGCTCGCGAAGCGTCCCGCGCGGTTCCAGCGCCGCGCGCATCGGGTTCTGCTGTCCGCCGCGACGGCGTGGGCGTTCGCGGTTGCGGCGTGGCGTTTGTCCCTGAATGGCGTCTTTGATTTTCCTGCGGCGCCGTCGCTGGCGGTGCTGTTCAGCGTGCTGGTGTTCGTGGGGCTGCCGTATGTGTTGCTCGCGGCCGGCGGCACGCTGGTGCAGGTCTGGCTGGCAGGCTCCGGCGTGTCGCGTAACGTCTATCAGCTCTATGCGGTCTCGAATCTCGGCTCGCTGTCGGGGCTGATGATCTATCCTTTCGTGCTGGAGCCGTTTGTGCCTCTGACGGTTCAGTGGTGGGCCGTCGCGGCGGGTTTCGCCGGATACTCCGCGCTGATCGCGCGGATGGCCGGGCAGGCGCCCGCGCCGGGTTCGATTGGCGTGCCCGACAGGCCTGTCCCGTCTGACGCCGCCGGTTCACGCGGGTGGCTTTGGTTCTTGTTGCCGGGAGTCACCACCTTCCTTCTCAACGCGGTCATCGCGCATCTCTTCACCGATGTGACGCCGTTGCCGCTGGTGTGGGTGGTGATGCTGGCGGTCTTCCTCTTGAGTTATGTGGCGGGGTTCTCGCGGTTCGGGGCAGCACGGCGCGGCGTGTGGTGCGGACTGGCGGCGCTGTCGCTGGTCGGTTTGGCGGTCGCGAATGGGCTGTGGGGCACGGGGAGTTTTTATCCGAACGCGGCTGCGGCGGTGGCAACGGTCTTTTGCGTGGGTGTGGTTTTGCATGGATGGCTGTATGCGGAGCGTCCGCAGACGTCGAGGCTGACGTGCTACTATTTGGCGATTGCGGCGGGCGGGGCGGCGGGCGGGGTCTTGTCTTCCTTGGTGGCGCCGGTGGTCTTTGACCGCGTCGTGGAGTATCCGCTGATCCTCTGCGTCTGCGCGGCACTTCTGGCTTGGCGTGCGCCGAAACCGCGGTTTGCGGCGCGGTCCAGGGCCCGCGCGATGATTTTTTCCGCGTGTTGCGGCGCCGCGTGGCTGGTGCTGTCGGTGGCGACGGCGCGGCACACGCTCTCGCGCACGGTTTTCCGCGCACGGAATTTCTACGGCTGTGTGCGGGTGACGCAGACCGTGGAGTCGTTCGGAAGTCAAGGCTCGGCTCCCGTTTTCTACTTGTGGTGCGGGCAGACCACGCACGGAATCCAGGTGCGCGCCCCGTTTTATCAGGGGCGCGGCACCACGTATTACGGCCGGACGGGCGGCGGCATCGCGCTTCTGTCCCATCCGAAATATCAGGCCGGCAAGGGAATGAAGGTGGGCGTGGTGGGGTTGGGCGCGGGCACGTTGGCCTGTTATGGCCGGCCGTCAGATCTCTATCGCTTTTACGAGATCAACCCGCAGGTCGTTAAGGTCGCGACCGACCGGAGGTTTTTTTCATATTTGCCCGACGCGAAGTCGCCCATCGACCTGGTGCCCGGGGATGCGCGCCAGATGCTTGAAAAAGAACAGGCGGCGGGCGATCCGCTCTATGATGCGCTCGTGATCGACGCCTACAGCGGCGACGCGGTGCCGTACCATTTGGCGACGCGCGAGGCGTTCCGACTCTATTTCGACCGGCTTGCTCCGGATGGGGTCTTGGCGGTGCATGTGAGCAACTGGCACATCGATCTTTTACCCCTCTGCAAAGCGGTGGCGAAGGAGCTGGGCGTCCACCCGTACGGCGTCGTGAGCGTGGCGGAAGACGGGGTGACGTCTGGCGCGATCTGGGTGTTCATGACGCGGCAGGCGAAAGCGTATCGCTATCCCGGCAAAGCTTCTGTCCGCGAGGTGGTCTGGGAAAACATACGCGACATGACGTCTCCGACCGACGAAAAAGGCAGTCTGGTCTCGTTGCTGAGGTTTTAGGCTTCAGCTGTTGCAGGATCTGCCCCGCGATCAGCCCTCAGCGTGGCCACGTTTTGCCGCTGCGCGTGAAGAGTAAGACGGTTGTGATTTGCGCGGCGGAGATCCCGAGCAGACGGGCTGCCGCAGTGGCATAGTAAGTCATCTGGGCGGAATAGCCGTCCGCGGCCTCCTGCATATCCTTCTCAGAGGTGATGCGGTTGCTCTTGAAGTCGATGATCGTGGCCCGGACAGGATCGCCGGACATGTCCCGCTCTACAACCAGTCGGTCGAAGCGGCCGCTCATGAGCTGTTTCTCGCCCTCGACATTCAGCGCCAACTCGAACGGCGCTTCGCGCCAGACTTCGGCGTGTGCGGCCCGTGTGGGCTTGGCGAGCCACTGGCGCACCGCAGCGTTGGCCAAGCAGTTGCGGAACTGCCTCTCCACGTCGGCCAGCAGCGCCGGCGTTTCCGCGGATTCCAGCCGCCACTCGGCAACGATACGCTCGATATCCGCGTCCTCGATCCACTCGATTTTTTGGAAAAACCGGTGGATGGCGGATCCGAAGGCCCGCACGTCGCCGGACTCGGCCTTGAAGAGCCAATGCGCCGGCAGTTCGCGCCCTTCGGCGTGCTCCTTCGAGGGCTCGCGGCGGACGATTCCCGCCGCATAGGCCACATTCACCGGCGCGGGGGCTACGGCCTGTGTGCCCGCGCCGCGTTTGACCGGATGCGTGAACCACTCGGCGTCGCCAACGGCAAAAAGTTGCGTGAGCCCCACTGCGCTTTCGGAGGACTCCGCGCCCGCCGCAAGGCGCGCCCGCAACAGGTCCGCTTCGCGGATCGTCTTCGATGTTTTCCCTTTTTTGGGGATGACCATGTACAGCGCCTGTTGGGCACGCGTCAGCGCCACATAAAGCACGCAGAGCTGGGCGAAATTCGCATCCGCGCGCGCGGCTTCGAGGGCTCGCAGCGGCGCGCCGTCTGCCGCCTCCAGCGCCTGGTTGCAGGGGGGCTCAAGGATCCAGCTGTCGCCGGCCAGCAGCGCCGGATCGCCCGGGCTTCCGAAGCTCTTTGCGTTGGCCGCAAAAGGCACGATCACCAGATCGAAGCCCAGGCCTTTCGCCTGATGGACTGTCATCACGCGGATCGTGCCCGCGGCGGCGTTGGATTTGACTTGGTACGCCTCGATGTGGTCGGCGAAGGCGTCCGGATCGCAGACGCCGCGGGCGTCGAACTGCTCCGCCGCCGCCAGCATTTCGCGCAGGCGCTGGCGGCTGAAGGCGTCGAGACCAGTCAGCCGGCTGCCCCACTCCCGCAGCGTGTCCGCAAAACCGCGGGCATTCAGAGCGGTCAGGATCGCTTCCGACAGGGCGGTGTGGTCTGATATTTCCGGGCGTTCGGCCAGCGGACTCATTTGCAGATGCCGCAGGGCCGCCGTGTCGCCGGGATGCGCGGCATAGCGCACGAGGGCCAGCAGCAACGTCACCACGGGGCTGTCCGTGATGCCGCCTTTGCCTTCATGGACGCACGGCATGTCGGGCAGCCGGCGGCGCAACGCGTCGACGCAGGCGCGTCCCGCGCTGTTGCTGCGGACAAGTACGGCCGTCGTGAGGCCGTTCCGGGTGGGGCGCACGTGCTCCAGAATCTTCGCGACGGCCTCGAACTCGGCGGGGTCGTCATCGCCCCCGTCGTCCGCATCATCGCCGGCTTCGGCTCCCGCCGAGGCCTTTTTGGGCGTGTACTCCAGAAGTGATGCAAAGCCGGCCCCTTCTCCTCGACGTGCGCTCTCGTGTTTCTTCCAGAAGCGGGTGAACGCATCGATGGCCTCCCTTCTCGGTCCCTTTTCCTCTCCCTGCTCCGGAACCCAGGTTGAAAGCCCGTCGAAAATTTGGTTGACGGTTTCGATGACTGCCGGAAGCGAGCGGTGGCATTCGTTGATCGATTCGGCTTGGATGGCGCGCTGGCCGAGCGCGCGGTATTGCGCGAGAATCTTTGAAAAAAGCCGGTAGTTGCCGCCGCGCCAGCCGTAGATCGACTGTTTGACATCGCCCACGTAGAAGAAGGAGCGGGATTGATTTGGGTCCTGAACGACTTCGTCCACAAGGTTTGCCAGCGCGCCCCACTGGGCGTCGCTGGTGTCTTGAAACTCGTCCAGCAGCCAGTGGTCCAGCTTGCCGTCGAGGCGGTAGTCGATGTAGAGGCGGTCGGGCGCGGCAGGCGTGCGGCTGGGGGGGCGTCCTTCCGCACTGAGGAGGCGGGTGAGGTCGTCGAAAGTGAAGCGTCCCTCGGTGCTCTGCGCGGCGGCATAGAGCGCGTCATAGCGGTCCAGCACGTTGCGCAGGCCTTGGGTTTGCTCGGCTGAACGCTTCACCTCAACGGCGATCAAATTGCACAACGCGCTGCGCAGGACGGGCCACACGCTGTCCGGAACGGCATATTCTTTTTTGTAATACGTGATGGTCGGCGTCGCGTTTTGTGCCGCGCACAGCAACAGCTGCGACAAAACCGTCTCGCTCATCTTGGGCCAAGGTTTATCGGCAGCGTGCCCGAGGGCGGACGCCGCGATATCCGCGCAAGACTCGGCAAGCTTTTCCTGCTGTCCGCCTTCGCCGAAAGCCGTCATCAGCTGGGCCTTCAGATCTTCCGGAAGAGCGGCTTGCGCGCCGGCGTCTTCCCACCACCGCTCGGCAGGTTTCCAGACGCGCTTCGGATCGCCCCATTGCCAGTTCTTCGAACCGTGCTGGCGGTAGAAGCCGTAGTAGTCTCGGATCAGGCTGTCCAAGACGGTGAGCAGGGCCTTGGTCTCAAGGCCGAAACGGGCCTGTCGAAGCTCGGTCAGAAGGGCACGGGGCCCATCCGTATCCGTTCGGTATGAGGGGTCGAAGAGCCGGGCCAGAATCGCATGGCGCGCGGCCAGGGCTTCCCCGCCTTCTCCGTCCATGGGCCGGGTGTCGGGCGGAATGCCGAGCTCCATGGGGTAGGCGCGGACGACGCCGAGGATGAAACTGTCCAGCGTGCCGATCCGCAGACGGTGCCCGTGGTCCAGCAACTTCCGCAGCAGGCACACGTAAGCGTCCGGCTGATCGGGGGGCGGTTTAAGGCCTTCCATCCGGATGGTGGCGGCGGTCGCGGCGCGTTTGGCGCCATCGGTCGCCGCGGCGCAAAGGTGCTCGACGGTCTTGTCGAAGATTTCGCCGGCGGCTTTTCTGGAAAAGGTGAGCGCGCAGATCCGATCGGGATCTATGCCGGCGGCCATCAGGCCGAGATAGCGGTGGGTCAGCCGGTAGGTTTTGCCGGTGCCGGCCGAGGCGGAGATGGAACGGTTGTTGAAAGAGGTCATGGGCCTGCCCTCCACGGCGATGCGGGGGGGACGAAAGTTTTCACGGGATCGCCGAGCAGCACACCTGCGAAATCGTCGTTGGCGTTTGCCTTGAGTTTGCCCGGCGGCCAAAATACGCCCGCCTTGATTTTGGCGACGATCTCCTTCGCACACGTCATGGCGGAGGCGTGCAGATCATCCGTGTAGTTCGCCCAAATCCGAAAACCCGTTTCGCCCAGCGCGCTGGGCAGGCAGATGTACCCGAGCTGCACCGACGGGCCATACTCCTCCTGAACGAACTCGCGGTAGAGCGGCAGCTGCAGGTCGGCCCAGCGCTTGTCGGATCTGCTGCCGACGAGCAGATCCTTCGGGACCTTGGCTCCGGCCAGGAATTCGTTCTCCTCCCGCAGGGGGGCGAGGTGCGCGTCCTTGGGCTCTTTAGCCTTATCGGAGGTCTTGTAGTCGAGCACGCACACCGCGCCGGTCCGCGCGTTCCGGTCGATGCGGTCGATGCGGCCTTTGACGGTCACCCCTCCGATTACGCACGTCTGTTCGGTTTCATTCCTGACGATTTCCCAGCCCTGCGTGTGCCACTCGACCTGTTTTTGCGCGAAGGCCCCCAGCCGGCGGACGGCGCTGTCCACGGCCAGCTCGACGCCCAGCCAAGGCGTGGCCCCGTAGCGTTCCCGTGCGCGGGCGCGAAGCCGCTCGTCCAGCCGCCTCGCCAACATGTTCGCGTCGCCGCAACGCCAGAGTCCCTTGTCGCTGGCCATCTCGTCCAGCACGTCATGGACCAGGGTCCCGAAGGCGCGTGCGTCCGGTTCGCGTGCGCGGTCATCCAGCGGCTCCATGTCGAGCACGTGCTTCAGGTAGAACCGCAGCGGGCAGGCGAGGTAGTCGCGGAAAATCGTCGGGCTCAACTCGCGAGAACGCCGCTGGTTGAGGCACGCAGGCTGCACCCGCGCTGGATCGAGCTGGAAGCCCACGGTGAAGGCTGCGGCCGCTTGGGAAGGAGGCGGTTCGCCGAAAAGCAGGCGGGCGCGGTTGACGAGCTCCGCGTCGGGACAGCGGAAGAGCAGGCGCGACGG
This sequence comes from uncultured Lentisphaeraceae bacterium, assembly GCA_964579865.1. Lineage (GTDB taxonomy): Bacteria > Verrucomicrobiota > Kiritimatiellia > RFP12 > UBA1067 > DAOPZC01. Next base: position 17,389 of record CAZOIS010000078.1, read on the forward strand.
CCGCAGCGGATCGCCGGCGGCGGACGTTTTCCCTGTCAGCAGAATCACCCGCCCTTCGGCGCGGCGCTGGGCGAGCAGGGCCGAAAGCACATAGGCGTCGCGCGCGACGCGCTGCCGGTCGTCGCGAAGGTCGAGCTGACGCCGCAGCGCGTCGGGCAAAAAGAGGTCTCCGACATGGCTGTCGGGCACGTACCCCTCGTTGACCCCAGCCACGAAGAGCAGCGGCGCGGGATTCCACGCCAGCTCCAGCCAGCCTTCAAGGTCGAGGCGTTCCTCGCGCCGCTCGGATTTGACGCTGCTATCCCGCAGCCTCGCCAGCAGCGCCTCCGCCGCGTGGTCCCCGGCGTTTCCCGCGCTCGCGGCGGCTTCGAGTTCGCGCAGCCCCGCGTCGAACGCGGAGACGGACTGCTGGAAGGCGTCGTCTTCGGGATCGTGAGGCTTGAGGGTGCGCTTCGCATAAATTTCCTGCAAGACGTTGCGCAGGGCGGCGGCAAGGTCGCTGTGGCGCAGCGATCCCTGCCACCGGCGCAGCCGGCTTAAGGCTTCGGCCAGCGGCTGCGGCGCGGGCGGCGTGCCGTGCGACACCATATCGTCCAGCGTGACGGGCAGGTGCTCCGTCTGGAATCGGTCCAGTTGGCGGAGCAGGTCCGCGCCTCCGCCGAACGACGCCAGCACGTCCGGGTGTCGCAGCAGGGCGGACACCTCCGCGTAGCCGGGCCGGTCGCGCAGGGCCAGCAGCGCCTGTACGAGCCGGAAGAGCGCGGTTTCGGAGAGCGGCTTGTTCTGGGGATCGAAGGCGGAAAGGCCCATTGCGGCAAATGCGCGCTGGAGCGGGGCGACGGCCTCGCGGTCCGGGACGCCGATGGCAAGCTGTGGACGAGCGGCGGACACCGACGCTTTTTCTCCCAAGCTGGGCTCAACGGCTTTGGCGATGCGGGTGGCCAAATCGTCGGGCGAGGATTCGAGCCACAGGTCTTCGGCGCGCAGCGCGATCTCGCGTGTCTGCCAGGCATCGGGCAAGGGGCGGCCCTGCTCATCGAAGGCGGCGGCTTCGCTTTCGGGAGCGGCAATCAGAAGGTCGACGTCGATTCCGGCTTCCGCCCACCGTCCGAGCAGCATCATAAAGAGTTTCGGCGGATCGGGCACGGCGGCCACGACGACCCTGCGGACGTCCGGGGGTAGACCGCCTCGGCGAACGTATTCGAGCATAACGTCGATCGCATCGCGCACCTGCCAGGACGCGAGTTGCGTCCTGTACCGATTTTCAAGTTGCGCCATGTTGGCCCATCGGTCGGCTTCCTCAAACTCGCTCCCCCGGCTGGCTACGTCCGCGATGGTGAACCCGCCATCGGCCAGCTCCTGGCGCAGCTCTTGGAGACGGCGCGCGAGCTGTAGCGCCCATGCCGTGCCGGAAGGGCGGTCCGTCCGGGCCCCCAAAAAAACGGCAAATTCGCCGCACTTGACGTTTTTCAGGACGGCGGCCCAGGCCAGCAGGCTTTGAAGGGCGGTCGCGATGCCGGCGCATTGGGGTGGCCTCAACAGCACGGGCGGGGTGACGATTTCGGGGCCCAGCAGGGCCGCGCCGCGCGCATCGGCGGCCAAAGGCAAGGCGGCGCGCAAACGCCAGCTGGACTGACGCGTCGGCACGACGGCCACGGTGTCGCGCAAATCCTGCATCTCTGCGCCTGAACCGGCCAAGAGATGCTCAGGCACGGTCTCGCAAAGCGGCCGGTTCCACCCCAGGAACACTCTTCTTAACGCCATGTTTCTCACCCCGCTACCCGTCCGCACCCATCCGATCTTGTCCTAAGCGATGGGCTTCTCCCCAAGCGCGCACGTCATCGGCAGAAAGAATGCCGCTGTCTCGTGGCCCGGAAAACCAAAACCATTCATCAAGCAGTGTACACTTTTGCGCCAGCGTGCGACATCGAAAATGCTGCCGTGGCGAAGCGGGGCGTCCTTGTGCAAACAGAAAAATGTACGTGTCAACTTGTAAACACAAACATTAATATTTAAAGTAAATCAAAATGTTTAACGCATGTTATAATTTGTATATCAGATAATCTTTTGATCCGTCATTCGAAATGGAGGCGTTCATGTTATGAAAAAAATCACCTGATGGCTGCAGGGCCATGATTTGCGCAGTTATTCGTTCGCCGCCGTCAGGATGCCTGACGCACGATCCGTTCCACAACGAGTTTCCGGAAGGCGGGCGAGAGGTTGGCGAAATAAGCCGTGAAGCCGGTCACGCGGACAATCAGATC
>CAZOIS010000079.1:0-19208 GCA_964579865.1 uncultured Lentisphaeraceae bacterium
CATGCAGCCGGAACTGCCCCTGTTCGCGTCAGGCTGAAAACTGGGGATAGTCCACGTTTTCTTGCCGCTTGTGATGAATCTCACGGAATGATAATCTATCCCACTCGTCATTCGGGGTGGACGGCAATAAAAGGGGAAGAAGGAGACTCGATGTGAAACGTGTTGTGGCACATAGAAGTGGGGTTCGGCTGGGGGTCGGACTCGGATGTTTGTTGGGTCTGTTCGCCCTGCAGGTCTGCGGGGCCGGGGTTGAGATCGGCACCCGTCAGAGAACGCTCGTGCCCATCGAGCTTCCGGAGTATACGCCGATCGCGCCGTCGAATGTCGCGGCTTATGTGGACCACGGTTATGCCCAATGGCAGTGGGAGGCCGGCACGAACCAGGGGGTGCGGCTCGACCTGATGCCGGCGGACTACGCGATGGCCCTGCGCCAGACCCGCCTGCTCTCGTTCTTTACCGTCAGCGACATCCACATCACGGACAAGGAGTCGCCCGCCCAAGTGCCCTATTTCGGCTGGAGCGCGTCGTTCGGAACCCAAGGCCCCGCGAGCCTCAACCCGTCCGCCTTCTCGCCGGCCATGTGTGCCACGACCCATCTGCTCGATGCGACGGTCCGCACCGTCAACTCTTTGCACCGGCTGGCCCCGTACCATTTCGGCATGGCGCTCGGCGATTTCTGCAACTCCGGGCAGCACAACGAGCTCCGCTGGTTCATCGACGTGATGGACGGCAAGGCCATCGAACCCAGCTCGGGCGCGCATCTCGGCGCGGACACGATCGACTATCAGAAGCCGTATCAGGCCGCCGGCCTCGACCGCTCCATCCCGTGGTATGCGGTCATCGGCAACCACGACCAGTTCTGGATGGGCGTCGGCTATCCGACGGAGAAGGTCCGGCAGGCGCTGGTCGGCAGCAACGTGCTCGAGATCTATTCACATCCCACGCTGGGTCCTTTGGCGCCGAACGCTTCGGAGGGGTTGGGCACGTACGTGGGGGTGGTCGACGGGACCACGCCCTATGGGGAGGTGATCTGTTGGGGCTCGACGAACGGGTATGCCGTGCGGCCGACGGTCGCGCCAGACCCGAGCCGCCACATCATCACGGAAGACATCTCGTCGCCCACGAATTTCATCGGCGAATTCTTCGCGACGACGTCCGAGCCCTCCGGGCACGGTTTCAGGCGGGACGGCGCAGGCAGCACGGCGGCCTGCTACTCGTTTGAGCCTCTGTCCCAGGTGCCGATCCGGGTGATCGTGCTCGACGACACCTGCAAGTCCAACCAGACGGACATGTACGCCACGTTTTACGGCGCGGGCTGGGTGGACGCCGCGCGCTACGCGTGGCTCACCAACGAGCTGCAGAAGGGCCAGGACGAGGACCGGCTGATGATTCTGGCGGCCCATATCCCGATCTGTCCCCAAGAGAGCCTGACGGTGACGAACAAGACCGTGGGCAAGCAGTTTTACGACGCCGCGGTGGAGACGAACCTCGTCGCCACGCTGCACCGTTACCCGAATCTCCTGATGGTGATGGCCGGGCATCGTCACCAGAACGTGGTGACGCCGTTCCCGTCGCCCGACCCGGATCATCCCGAGTACGGTTTCTGGGAGGTCGAGACGCCGTCGCTGCGGGACTTCCCCATCCAGTTCCGCTCGTGGGAGGTCTTTCTCAACAGCGACACGAACGTCTCGATCGTGACGACGGACGTCGATCCCGAGACGTCGGCCGGCTCGCCGGCGGACAAGGCCGTCAGCCTGGGTCTCGGCGCGCTGCGTGTGTTCAACTGCGTGGAGCTGACCAACACGTATTCGCACACGTGTAATGCGGAGCTGGTCAAGCAGCTGACGCCCGCGATGCAGGCGAAGCTGGCCGGCTGCGGCGAGCCGCAATGGCGCCGCGTGAGCATCGACAGCGCGGCCGCCGGACCGGAAGTCGGCTTCCTCGGCCGGTTGCAGTCCGCGGACTCGCTGGCGGCGCCTTCTTGGGCGGATGTTCCGGACGCGACGAACAGTCCCCACCGGGTCTCGGCCCCGTCCTCGGCGCAGTTTTTCCGCGCCGTCGGGGAGTGAGCCGTCCGACAGGGCCGTTTCGGTTCCTCTCGCGGGAGACCGCGGAGGAACCTATTTTTTTTCGAACGGCAGCGTCACGGCGTTGACCATGAGGCGGACGTGCTTGACGCGGTCGTCGCCGGCGAAGGCGCGCACGGCCTGTTCGATGCGTTTGAGCTGGGTGCGGCGGATTTCGAAGAGGTGCAGGGACGAAGTCACGTAGACGTAAAGGATGCCGTTGTCCCATTTGCCCGGGTGGGACACCTTGGCCACCTCCGGAGGAACGAGGCTTGGCCAGGTTTTCACCAACTCGTCGAGCCAGGGGCTTTCCTTGATGTTGAGGCGCTTGAGCGTCTTCTCGATGAGCGCCGAGAAAGGCTCGGGTTCTTGGCGCGTTTCCGGCGGATCGGCGTCGATCGGCAGGCCGGGGATGACGTGTTCGAAGAGGGCCTTGACCCCGCGGTTGCGGGCGAGGTCGCGCGGCGTCAGTTCGCGGCGGACGGCGTTCGGCTCGGTGCGGAAAGAGGCCTCATCCGGCGGCCCCCGGAAATCGGCCGCTTCGGCCTCGAAATCGGAGGGCTTTTCAAACGGATGTTTGCCTTTATGCATGAAGGCAGTATATCATAACGGTGCGAACAAGGTGAATAGGAGCGTACCATGAAAAAAGGCAATATGCTGATCGCCCAGAGCGGCGGTCCTTCGATGGTGATCAACCAGAGTCTCGTCGGTGCCGTTTTGGCTGCCAGAGAAAACAAATCCGTCGGCAAGATTTACGGCGCGCTGCACGGAATCCAGGGGATTTTGGATGAGAACTTCATCGATTTGCGCAAGGAAAGCCGCACGACGCTCGAGGCCGTCGCCAATACGCCCGCGTCGGCCTTAGGTTCGGTGCGCCGCAAGCCGACTTCCGAAGACTGCCAGTCGATCTTTCGCGTGTTGCGCAAGCTGGACGTCCGCTACTTTTTTTATATCGGCGGCAACGATTCGGCCGAGACCGTGCACATCATCAACGAGGAGGCGGTGAAGGAAGAGTACGGCATCTGCTGTTTTCATATCCCCAAGACGATCGACAACGACCTGCGCGAGAGCGACCACACGCCGGGCTACGGCAGCGCCGCGCGGTTTGTGGCGTGCGCGATCAAGGGCGACGATCTGGACAACCGCGCCTTGGGCGGTGTGAAGATCGACGTGATCATGGGACGCAACGCGGGCTTCCTGACCGCCGCCGCCGCGCTGGCGCGCCAGGAGCAGGACGACGGACCGCACTTGATCTACCTGCCGGAGCGCCCCTTCAGCGTCGAGGTCTTTGTCAAGAACGTGAAAGCCGCGGTGAAGAAGTACGGGCGGTGTGTCGTGGCGGTCTCGGAAGGGATCGTGGACAAAGACGGCACGCCGATCCTCGCGAAATTCACGCAGGAGACCGACTCGCACGGCAACGTGCAGCTGAGCGGAACCGGCGCACTGGGCGATCTGCTGGCGAAGGTCGTCAAGGAGCAGGCCGGCATCAAGCGGGTGCGCGCCGACACCTTCGGCTATCTGCAGCGCTCCTTCCCCGGCATCGCTTCGGCGAGCGACGCGATGGAGGCACGGCTGGTCGGCGTCGCGGCCGTGCAGGCGGCGGTCAACGACGAGGTTTCCAGCGGGTCGGTCGCGATCAAGCGCAAGGCGACCAAGAAGTACAGCGTGGATTTCGAAGTGGTGCCGCTGCGCAGCGTGGCCAAGGAGACGCGCCACATGCCGGACGCGTTTATCAACAAGGCGGGCAACGATGTGACGCAAGCGTTCATCGATTACGCCCGTCCGTTGGTCGGGGCGCTGCCGCCCTGCGCGCGCTTCGCGCAGCTGCGGGCGTGAATGTTCCCGGATGGTGAAAGGGGTTCGGTATGGACGAGGTCGTGAGCGGGGCGGCGGATTCCGCGATGGCGGATGAGACGTTGTCGCGCACCGAGCTTCAGATTGAACAGGAAAAGCTCAAGCTGGAGCGCGAGCGCATCCTGTTGGAGCGTGAGCGCCTTGAGGCGGTCCGCGACCGCGTGACTGCGCAGGCCGGCCTGCACACCGACAAGAACGGCAAATTGTCGGTGACGCTCTCGACACTTATCCTGGTCTCCATCATCTGCACGCTGGCGGGGGGGATTCTCGGGGCTTTCTCGACCTCCACGCACCTGGACCGCCGCAATACGGCGCGGCTGCAGGAGGTGATGCAGACGCTGGCTTCGTCTTCGCCTGAATCGCTGGGGATCACGACCAACGAGAGCGGCGCGGCCTCAAACGAGATGCCTGCGTGGCTCAAGACGATGAAGCCCAAAGGCACCCATGCCGGCATATCGCTGGTGGTGATCCAATAGAAAGAACCATGCGGGAGCGGAGCGTTCGGGATGTCGTTTTTCAAGGCCTATGACATGCGCGGCGAGTTCGGAAAGGATTTCGATCTCGACACGGTCTACCGCATCGGGCGCTGGCTGCCGGCCGTGCTCGGCGCCCGGCGCATGCTGGTCGGACGCGACATGCGGCTTTCCTCGGAGTGCATCCGCGACGCGCTCTGCCGCGGGCTCACGGAGTCGGGCTGCGCGGTGGACGACATGGGGTTGGCCACGACGCCGATGGTCTATTTCTTTACGGCGAGGGAGGGATATGACGCCTCGGTGCAGATCACGGCCTCGCATAACCCCCCGGACCATAACGGCATGAAGGTGTCGCGTTCCGGCGCGATACCGGTGGGCTATGCGACGGGCCTCGCGGAGCTCGAGGAGCGCGTTGCCTCGGGCACGTTGCCGCCTGCGGCGGCGACGGGTGCCCGCAGGACGGTGTCGTATCGCGACGCTTTTGTGCAGTGGCTGCGGACCCGTCTGGCTGATCTTTCCGGCTTGCGGTTCGCCGTGGACTGTTCGGACGGCGTGGCGGGGTTGATCGTCCGCGATCTGCTGGGCGAGAGCCCCGTCTACCTCAACGAGGTACCCGACGGACGGTTCCCGCATCATTCTCCCAATCCCCTGGAGGCCGGAAGCCGCACGCAGGTCGTGGACACGGTGCGCGCGCGCGGGCTCGACGCGGGCGTCATCTTTGACGGAGACGCGGACCGCGTGATGTTCGTGGACGAGACGGGCGCGTTCGTGCAGCCGGACTATCTGATTCCGGTGATCGCCCGGCACTTCCTCGCGCGTGAACCGGGCGCGACGGTGATCCACGATATCCGCACTTCGCGCGGAGCGATCGAGGCGCTGCGGGCGGACGGGGCCAAGACGGTGATGGGCAAGGTCGGACATGCGTTCGCCAAAATGGCCCTGCGCGAAACGGGGGCGGTGTGCGGCGGCGAATTGGCCGGGCACTATTATTTCCGCGATTTCTTCTGTTGCGACTCGGGCGAGCTGGCCGCGCTGCTGGTGCTGGCCGCGTTGGCGGAGGCCAAGCGCCAGGGGGTGGGCTTCAGCGCGCTGATGGCGCCGATCCGCAAATACGCCAACTCCGGCGAGCGCAACTATCGGATCCAAGACAAAGACGGTGCGATCGCGGCGGTCTTGTCGGCGCTGGCGGCGCTCGGGCCACCGCAGGCGCGTGCGGATTTCGACGGCGTGCGTCTCGATTATGCCGACGGGTGGGTGAACATCCGCAAGTCCAATACCGAGCCTTTTCTGCGAATGATTGTCGAGGCGCGCGATGCGGCCACCTTGACGGGATGGCTGTCCATGCTGGAAGATGTGTTGGCGCCGTTTGGTGCGGCCGAAGCCTGATGCGCGCCGGAACATGAATCATGCTTGAAGTAGACCATATCAGTTTTTCATACGGGAGCCACGTGGTGCTCGACGACGTTTCGTTCGATGTGGCGCCGGGAGAGATCGTCGCGCTCATGGGGCCCAACGGCGCCGGCAAGACGACGCTGCTGAAAATACTGGCCTGCCTGCTGATGCAGGATGCCGGCGCGGTCCGGCTCGATGCGGTCGACCCTCTGGTGCGTCCGGTCAGGTACCGGCGGGGGATCGGGTATCTCTCCGAGCACTGTCCGCTCTACAGCGAAATGACGGTCGAAGCGTATCTGACCTATCGGGTGCGCCTCAAGGGGGAACGCAGCATGCGCGTGCGCCGCCGGGTGAGCGAGGCGCTGGATCAGTGCGGGTTGACAGCGGTGGCCAAGACGCGCGTGCGACTTCTGTCGCAAGGATACCGTAAACGCGTGGGGCTGGCGGACGCCTTGATCATGCATCCGAAACTGCTGCTGCTGGACGACCTGCTGGCGGGGCTCGACGTGGGGCAACGCAAGAAAACGGCGGCCGTGATGTCGGCGGCCTCGTCCCGGGCCGCCGTTGTGGTGTCGGGCCATGAGGTCCATGAGATGCAGGACTGGTGCACCCGGTTTGTGGTGCTGAACCGGGGACGCGTGGTGGCGATGTATCGGGCGAGCGATTACAGCCGTTCGCAACTGGCGAAGCTGCTGGAGACGCAGATGACGTCGGGATTTGACGGAGGGGTGGGCCCATGACGGCCATTCAAGTTACTTGGCTGCGGGAGGTCAAGGCGTTCCGCGGCGCATTCTCGTGCGGCGTGCCGGTGGCCGCCTTTCTGGCCGCCTGCGGATGGACGTTCGTCGTGACGCTGCGGCGCAACGAGGGCAGCGTCCTTCAGATCCAGAGCATCTGGGGACTTTCGATCGCACCTTGGCTGCCGATCTTGAGCGCGCTGCTGACGATGCGGCTTTTTGCGGAGGAGCGTTCGACGGGCATGATCGATCTGCTGATGTCCTCGCCGATCCGCGAGCGGGATCTGGTGATCGGAAAATTCCTTTCGGCGATGACCGTCATGGCGGTGGCGGTGGCCCTGTCGCTGGTCGTGCCGCTGCTGGTGCTGCCGATGCTGTCGCAGCCGGTGCAGGGAACGGTCCGGGGCGTCGCGTTTGCGGCCACGTTTCTGATCCTGCTCCTGCAGGCGTCGACCTGGTGCGCGGCCGGAACGATGATTTCGGTGTTTTTCCGCAATCAGGCCGCGGCCGCCGTCAGCTCGCTGGTGCTGTGCAGCGGCATCCCGATCGTCGTGTACGCGGCGATCCTGGCGTGGGTGCCGTCGTTCCGGGCGGAAATGGCGTGGATGCCTTTCCTGGTCCACGTGTATGATTTTTCGACGGGGCTGTTTTCGACGTCCGTGTTCGCGCTGTATGGGGCCACGACGGTTTTCTTTCTGTTCGGCTGTTCCAAATTGTTGGCGTGTCTGAGGTTGCGGGGTTGATGACGTGAACGAGAAGAACGAAATAACGGCAGCGGTGCGGACGGCGGGCCGGCAGGCCTTAAAGGCCTCGTCGCTGCTGGCCATCGGCTTGGGAGCCGTCCTGACGTTTCTGGCGGTCGCGCTGGCCTGCCGTCTCGATCTCACGTGGGAGGTCCCCGTCGGCAAGGTCATGCAGGTTTCCGCGCGGACGCGTGACGTGCTGGCCGATACCCAGGGTTCGATCCGCATTTCCTGTTTCATGGACCGGCGGCATCCGATGTTCCGACCGGTGTCCCGCCTGCTGCGCGGATTGCGGCAGGCCTCGCGCAGCGTGGCCGGTGCTGAGATTGTGATCGAGTATGTGGATCCGCGGTGGGATTTGACCCGGGCGGGACAGCTCGCGTCGTACGGGGTGCCGGAGAACGCGCTACTGTTCGAACGCCAGCGGCGTCGCATCAAGGTGACATTGGACGAGATGCTGGCGCCGCGGTCTTTGTTGCGGACCCAAGAGACGACGCAATCGCATGACGACAAGGCGGGGTTGGGCGTTTTCCGCGGCGAGATGGTGTGCGCCGCCGCGATCTCCCGCCTGACGCTGCCGTATGAACGGTCGGTGATCTACTGGCTGCAGGGGCACGGCGAGGTGCGGTTCGACAATTACGATGAGCTGCGGGGCTTTTCCGATATCGCGCGCGAGATCACGCGCGACGGGTTTGAAATCAAAGCGCTCGCGCTGCCGGGGTTGAGCCAGATTCCGGACGACTGTCACGTGCTGGTGATCGCGGGTGCGCGTTATGCGCTGAAGGCTGAAGAACTGGGGCTGTTGGACGCGTTTCTGCAACGCGGCGGCCGTCTGCTCTATCTGGTCTCGCCGCGCGTCAAGATCGGGGTGGAAGGACTGCTGGAGAAATGGGGCATCAGGTTGACGCCGTTCATCGCCGCAAGCACGCGGACGCTCTCCGGCCATGAGGTGGTGGTGACGACCTTCGCGGACCATGTCATTACGCGCAATCTCAACAACGCGTCGGTCGTGTTCGGCTATGCGACCTGTATCGCGGCGGTGACGACCCCCGCGGCGGGTGCGGACCGGCCGAAGGTGACGCTGTTGGCCCAGACCGATGAGGCGGGGTGGGGCGAATCTGACCCCGACGTTTTTCCCCGTACGTTTGATGCGCAGTCGGAGCTGCATGGGCCTGTCGCGGTGGTCGCCGTTTCCGAGCGCGGCGGCGATGTCGCCAAGGACGTGGCGTTCAAGCCCACGCGCGTATGCGTGATGGGCGAGACCGATTTCGTGATGAATGGCGCGCTGGCTTCACGCGCGAACGCCAACCGCGATTTCTTCATGAACGCGGTCGCTTGGTTGGCCGGGATCGATACGGGAACGGCTCCCTCCCTCGGGGGGGGCGCCACCTTGGTGACGGGGTTCGCGCGCCGCCAGTGGATCGTTTTCATGGTCTGGTCGGCCGTTGTCGTGCCGGCGTGTGTGTTTCTGTTGTTTTGCCTGGCCTCGCTGCGCGCGCGGCAATAAGAAGCGGTTATGGGAAATCGTCGGATCATTTTGATGCTGTTGGGCGGGATCGTCCTGTGCGCCCTGCTTTTGTGGGGTTTGCAGCGGCGTGTGCGCTTTTTCCCCGCCGAGAACAAGGCGAAGACCATTCTGCTCGAGCACGTGTTGGAGGACGTGGACCTCGTGACCGTCGAGCGGGGGGACACCCGCATCGGGCTGCGGCGCGAAGACGGCCGCTGGAGCATGGTGGCGCCCTTTTACGCGAAGGTCGATCAAGGGGCGGCATCGCAATTGCTGGACGTTTTCGAGAAGGCGCGCATCAAAGATGCCCTTCCGTTCCAGGAGCTGCGCAAACGCGAATTGTCGCTCAAGGAGTTTGGCCTTGCTCCCGCTCACACGCACGTGGTGCTGGAAGGGGGGCGGCAGCGTGACGAGTTTCACTTCGGCGCGCTCACGCCGCTCGGGGCCGAAATTTACGTGCGCATGAATCAGGCCGACCAGGTCTTGGTCGTGCCGGCTTCGGTGTACGATGCGATTCCACGGACCGCAGATGATCTGCGCTCGCGTAAACTGGTGCACGGAGACCGCGCGGCGGTCCGGACGCTTGAAGTGCGGATTCCGGGGCGGCCTTTCATCAAGCTCGCGAAAGATTCCGGGACGTGGCGGCTGGTCCAGCCGACATCGGCGCCGGCTTCGGATGAGAAGGTTGACGCCTTGCTCGATGCGCTGTATGAGGCCCGTGTCTCGCATTTCATCTGGCCTACGGTTTCGAATGTGATGGATGTGGCCGAGACGGAGTCGGCATTTAAGACGCGCATGGGGCTGTACGGCTTGGGGGCGGATACGGGATCTCAGATCCAACTCCAGGAGACCGGTCCCGGAGCGCCTGCGAAGGTCGTTTTTGGCCATTTTCTCGATGAGTCCGCGGGTCTGACCTATGTCTTGCTGCAGGGCGGCGACGCGATCGGCGCGGTTTCGAATGACGTGGTCAAAGCGTTTCAGGTGTCGCCCTCGGAACTGCGTGACACCCGCCTGTTTTACGAGCTGCCGTCGAGTGTGCGCCGCTTCCAAGTCTATTTCGGCGACGCGCTGTTTGTGCTGTCACAGACGAACGCCCTGTGGCGGATGGAAACGCCGATTGCGGACGTGGCGGACCAAGGCGTTGCGCAGGAGACGCTGGAGAAGTTGCTCCAGCTGAATGCGGTCTCGATGGACGATGACAGTGCGAGCGAGAACCGGCGCGTCAGCAATGAACAGAACCTGCCGATCAGCCACGTGGAGGTTTTCTCCGAGCAAGCCTCGTGGCGTTTTTCGATCGCGCCGGACGACATCGAGGGCAAGTTCTTGCGCGTGACGTTCACAAACGCGCCGACGGTGTTCCGCGTGGCGAGCAGCAACGTGCCGCCTGCGCTGGTCAGCATGATCGGGCTGTTGAGTCTGCGCGATAAGACGGTTTTGGCCCTGCCGGCCTCCAGCCTGAGGCGGATCACGCTCAAGCGCGCCGGCGTCGCTGCAGCCGAGACCGTCGAGCGTCAGAAAAACGACACGGTTTGGCATCTGGGAGAGGGCATGACAGGAAAAATCGCGCCCGCAAGGCTGGACGCGCTGGTCATGCGGCTGGGGAAACTCAAGGCGGACCGGATTGAAGGTCTTGGCGTGGTGTTGGATAACGGCGACGCGTACGGCCTCCATCAGCCGTGGCTGGAAGTGATCGTCGATGTGGAGGCGGACGACGCGGTCCGTAAAACGTTGCTGATCGGAAAAGAGATCGGGTTTGGCAAACGGTATGCCATGGTCCGCGGATTGGACGTGCTGTTCGTTTTGGGCAAAGAGGAACTGCAGGTGTTGTCCGAGCGCTTGGTGGATCCGTTGTGACCGATGCGGTTCCGTTCGCCGTTGTCCGTCCCTTTGTTTCATGTGTCCGAATAAGATCGGAGGCCGACGATGTCTGCTCTTTCGCGAAGGACGTTTGTGAAGCGGTGCGCGGGCTCGATGGCGGCGTTGCCGCTGGGGGGCGGCCGGGCGGCAGGGAAGCCGTCTCCGCCGCGGCCGAACATCCTGTGCCTCGTGAGCGAAGACAACGGCCCGCTGCTCGGCTGTTACGGCGACCCGCTGGCGCGCACGCCGAACCTGGACGGGCTGGCCAGGAAAGGCATCGTCTTCGAGAGCTGCTACGCCATGCCGGTGTGCGCGCCGTCGCGGTTCACGCTGATCTCGGGGATGTATCCCGCGACATGCGGTCCGGCCCACAACATGCGCGCGGCGGGTAAGATCCCCCCGTGGCTCAAGGCGTTCCCCGCTTATCTGCGCCAAGCCGGATACTATACCACCAACAATTCGAAGACCGACTATAACGCGCCTTTCGATGTCCGGGAGGCGTGGGACGTATGCGGCAAAAAAGGGGAGTGGCGGGGCCGGCCCTCGGCGGAAACGCCGTTCTTCAGCGTCTACAACCACGAGATGACGCACGAAAGCTGCCTTTTTCCCAACGACAAGCGTGTCCCCCGCATGTCCCCGACTGATCCGGCCCGGGTGCGCGTGCGGCCGTACCAGCCGGACACGCCCGAAATCCGAGCGGACCTTGCCCGCCAGTACGACTGCATCGCCGAAATGGACCGGCAGTGCGGCGAGAAGCTCAAGGCGTTGGAGGAGGCGGGATTGGCAGGCGACACGATCGTGCTCTACTACGGGGACAACGGCGGCGTCTCGCCGCGCAGCAAGCGGTTCCTTCACGAAAGCGGAACGCATGTGCCGCTGATCGTCTACGTTCCGCCGAAGTGGCGTCACCTCGCTCCCGCCTCGCCGGGTGCGCGGATCGCCTCGCCGGTGCATTTCGTCGATTTCGCGGCGACCCTGCTGGCGATGGCGGGAGTGCGGCGCCCCGCTCATCTGCAAGGGACACCCTTTGCGGGTGATTCCGAGGCGAAGCCGCGCACCTATGCGTTCTGCAGCCGCGACCGCATGGACGAGCGGTACGACATGGTGCGTTCGGTGACGGACGGGCAGTGGCTCTATATCCGCAATTTCCGCCCCGAAATCCCTTATGTCGAGCCGCTCAGCTACATGTTTCGGGCACGCGGCTATCAATCCTGGGCTAAACTGGCGGCGCAGGGGAAACTCACGCCCGCGACCGCGATGTTCTGGGGCCGGAAGCCGGCCGACGAACTTTACGATATCAGAGCCGATCCCGACAACGTCGTGAATCTGGCGGATCGGCCAGAACAGGCCGGCCGGCTCGCCGCCATGCGGCAGGCGCTGGCGGCGCAGATGATTGAGAACCGCGACAACGGGCTGTTGCCGGAAGGCTGCGAACTGGAAGGGTACGAGGCTTCGCGCCGTCCCGGTTCCTGGCCGGTGGAACGCGTGTTGGCCACGGCGCTGCTGGCGTCGGATCAGCGGGCGGAGAACCTGGGCGCCCTGTGCCGGGCGACCGGCGATGAGTCCATGCCCGTGCGCTGGTGGGCCGCGACCGGCCTGGCTATTCTTGGGAAGCGTGCGGCCGATGCAGCGCCGGTGCTGGAGAAGCTGCTGGGCGACCCGTCGGGCTTCGTGCGCGTGGCGGCGGCCGACGCGCTGGCGCGGCAGGGCCGGCTCGAACGCGCGTTGCCGGCGCTGGAGCAGGCGATGCAGGACCTCGGCTCGCCGTGGTGCTCGCTGCAGGCCTGCAACGCGCTGGACCGACTGGGCGAGGCGGCGCGTCCGCTGCTGCCTTCGATCCAAGCGTTTGCCAAGCGGGTGGCGCAGGACGAGAGCTTCTCCTCGCCGCAGGCTTACCCGCGCCGCATCCTCGGCCATCTGCTGGACGTGCTCGAAGGCCGCGCCCAACCGCTGGCCGGGCAGGGGTGACGGGCTAGATGTTGCCGCCGTCCGCATGCCGCACGCCGCTTCTTATCGCGAGGACAAGGAAGGCGCCGGCAGCACTTTTTTGATCAGCTCGGCCCTATCCTGATTCGACGCGCTCGGAGCTACTGCGCGTAGACTTCGAGCTCGCCGAGCTGGGCGGCGTTCGGGTAGGCGGGATTGGCGTTCGCGCGGAACACGAAGCGCACCGTATCGGTCTCCACGGGCGCGAAGGTGACGTTGACCATGCGCGATTCGCGGTTGGATTCGGTTTTGTAGACGGTCGTGTACTCCGCGCCTTTCTTCGTCTGGACTTCGAAGGCGGTGGCGTATCCCGCCGGGTCGGCGAAGCGGGCGACGACCCGGCGCACTTTGGCCGGCTTGGCGAGTTTCACTTCGGCCCAGTGGGGCATGGCCGTAAGCGCCGAGTGCCAACGCGTGGCGGCGATGCCGGAGTGGGATGCCGGCGCGCCGTCGTTGAGCTTGGCGGTGCAGCCTTTGGAGCCGCCGAGCTCGCTGTCGGAGGCGGCTTTCGCGCCGCGCGTGGCGAGCGCGAGGTTGTCGCCGTAGGAGGCCTCCGCCGAAACGGCGGGCGCGAAGGCTTTGAACGCGGCGCGGCGCTCGTCGTCGGGAATCCATTCGGTCATGCGGTTCTCAAAGAGCACGGGGCCGCCCCATTTGCCGGTGGTGACGAGGTCGATGTCGCCGTCGCCGTCCATGTCTTCAGCCACGGTGTTGAGACCCGCGCCGATGCCTTCGTCGTACGTAATCACGTGCTTGCGGAAGACGGGGTTTGCGCCCGGCGTGAAGCGGTAGTAGAAGACGCACTGCTTGCCGAGTTCGTCGGGGTCGCCGCCGTTGTGGGCCATGAACCGCTTGCCGACCACGATCTCTTTGTTTCCGTCCTTGTCGATGTCGGCGAAGCAGAGGTAGTGGGGCTGCGACCAGGTGTCGTCGATGACGTGCGGCAGCCAGGCGATCGCGCCTGCGGCGTCCCGTTTCTGCTCGTACCAGAAGATGCCGTACTTGTGCGCCGTGCTGACGAGAATATCGTTGAGCCCGTCTTTGTTCACGTCGAACACGATGATGTTGGACGTGTGATCGACCTTGCCGTCCTTGGTGCCGAGCGCGATGGGGTGTTCGGTCCACGTCCCGTTGCGGATGTCTTTGGGCGCTTCGAACCAGACGTCGGGCCGGATGATGTCCGGACGCCCATCGCCGTTGAGGTCGCCGCTGCCCGCGCCGAGGACGTTCTTCTTCTCGGAGACGGTGTGGCGCACCAGCGTGGGCTCGCCGTTGGTGCCCTTGCCGACCTCGTACCAGACGGTGATGTGCGACTGCGGCAGAAACTCGAGCGCTTTGCCGTCGCCGTCGATGTCCTCGAGCGTGCCGGTCTCGTGGTTGCCGAGCGGATCGATCGTGTGCACGGGCCACAAGCCGTCGTTCTTGCCACAGGTGTTCTCGAACCAGAACGAGGTTTTGCTGAACCAGCCGCCGGAGACGATGTCGGGCTTGCCGTCCTTGTTCACGTCGAGAACGAGGTTGCAGAAGTCGTCGGCGTAGCCTTTGCCGTCGTCGGTGACCGTGGTGCTGACCTCGCGGATCTGCACGGGCTTCCAGTCGGGCGCGAGATAGAGGTAAGGCCCGGCCGCGATGTCGGGTTTGCCGTCGCCGTTGAAGTCGGCGACCGCGCAGGCCTCGGAGCGGTGGGCGTTGAGACGGTGGGGGACGAACGTGAGCGGCGTCAGCAGGCTGCCGGGCGCGCTGTCGGGCACGTCGACGGGCACGTGGAGCGCGACCGCTTTGAGCGCCTTCAGCGCCTCGCCCCTGAGGGCTGCGTCGGCGAGTTGCGCGGTGAGAAAGGCGACGGCTTCCGTCGTCGGCACCGTGCCCCACGCGGCGGCGAGTTGCTGCTTCTCCTCGGCGCGTGTGGCGAGCACGGAGGCCTCTTTGAGCATGGCGGAGCGCCGGGCTAAATCGGGCTCTTTGCCGGCGAGACGGATGTAACCGCGCAGGGCCACGACGCGCAGGCTGTTCTTCGGATGGGACTTCGCCTGCTCCAGCAAGGCCGTGGCCGCGGCGGGGTCGCTCCAGTTGGCGAGGACGCGCACGGCGTCGTCCGCCACCTCGCCGTCCGTGTCTTTCAGGGCACCCAGGACGAGCGGCAAGCCGTCGGCATGACCTGCGATGCCGAGCGCCTGCAGCAGGGCGCGGCGCCGCGCCGCGTCGGCGGCAGCGAAGAGGGGCGCGACGGCCTCGGCGGCGACCTCGGGATATTTCCGCGAGCAGGCGAAAAGAGCCTTCTCCGCGGCGCGCTTTTCGCGGTCGTCGGTGGCTTTGCAGACGGCGGCGAACAGCTCGGGAACCTGCTTTTCCGTCGCCAATTCGGTGAGGGCCTGGAAGGCGGCCGTGCGCACGGCGGGCGCGGCGTCGGCCAGGTAAGGAACCAGCTTCGCCGCGGCTTTTTCGGACTTGCGGAACGTGATGATTCCGAGCAGGCGGGTGAGCGCTTCAGCGTTGGCCGGACGTTTGGCGAGCGCCTTCACGAGGCGGACGTCGGTCGCGGAATCGGGCAGTTTGATGAGGCTCATGCGGGCGGCGTCGGCGAGCGCGGGCTCGGCGTGGCCGAGCAGGGCGATCAATGCCGGCGCATCGTCGGCGTCGCCGAGGTCGCCGATGCCGGCAATGGCGGCCAGTCGCGCGGTCGTATCGGCTTCGTTTGCCATGGCGGCGCGCACCAGCGGAGCTCCCGCGCGCTTCTTCGCGTGCACCAGCGCGCTGACGAGTGCGAGACGCCCCTCAGAGGACAGAGACCTCATCAGTTTCTCGCCTTGTTTCTTCAGGACCTTGTCGGGCAGTTGTGCGGTGAGGCGGGCGGCCGTGCCGCGCCAAGCCGGGGAGGCGTTGTTGAGGCCTTCGGGCAGCAAGGCGGCCGCGTTGTCTCCGTCGGTCTGGATCAGGCCGCAGAAAGCGGCCAGGCGGAGGTGGTCGGGGAGCGTGGAGCGGTAGAGGCGCGTGTAAAGGCCGGAGGCCTGCGCGAGCGCTTTACGCGCCGCGAGCGTTTCGGCGGCGGCCAGCGTGGCGTCTGCGGTGGCGGAGTCGAGCGGCGAGGCTTCGAGGGCCGCAAGCGCGCCGGGCGTGGCGATGCGCCCCAGATAATTGAGGGCGGCTGAACGGGCCGGTTCGGGTTTGGCGAGGTGCGCGATGGCCTGGGCCTCTGCGGCCGCGTCGCCGCGTCGCGCCAGAGCGCCGAACAGGCCGGCTTGCTCGCGGCCCGAGGTCGTGGCGAGCGCCGCGCGCAAGGCGGCGTCGGCCGCAGGAAGGCGCAGGGCTTCGAGCAGGAAGCAGGCGTTGTCAAAGGTCTCGACCTGCGCGAGTTGTGCCGCGAGCTGCGGAATGGCGGCGGGCGTGGCGCTGATGAGCAAGGTCTGGCGTGCGGCGTCGCGTTCGGCGGACGTGCCTGAGGCGAGCTGACGGAGCAGCGCGGCCTCGTCGGCAAAGAGGGGATGAGTGAGAAGGGCTGACAACAGGCAGAGGACTGGAAGTGACGATGTGTGTGTACGCATGGAATGGCCTCGATTTAGAAACAAGTGAACGTGTCCGGCAAGCGGAAGACTCGTGTCGTGCGCGCTCCCCGAACGCGCCGTGAACGGCTCGCTAGGCCGTCTTTCCTGACTGGGAGATGTCGTGCGCATGTGTCAGAGGGTCCAGGGCGCGCGGTTGGAGCGGTTGATGAGGCGATTGGCCTCGTCGTCTTTGGCGAAGGCCAGCGTCGCGGGGTCGAAGGCGAGCTCGCGGTTGAGGTGATAGGCGATCGTGGCCGCGTGGCAGGCGACGTGCGTGAAGTGGAGCGCATCCGCGGGCGCGGTCGGCGTCTGGCGCGACTTCACGCAGGCGATGAATTCGGCGGGGTGCGCCACGGGGCGCATCCAGCTCTCGGTCTGGATTTTGCGGTTCTCGAGCAGCGCCGGGGATGACACTTGGATATCGCCCGAGTCGTCGGTCTCCACCCAGCCTTCGTCGCCCTCGAAGCGGACGGCGCAGGAGTTGCGGAAGCCTTTCTGCCGCAGGACGAGCTTGACTCCGTCGGCGTAGTGGGCGGTCATGGTGGTGGCGTCACCGGGCGTGTAGCGCACGGGCGCCGTGCGTTCGCGGCCGAGTACGAGCTGGCACAGGTCGATGGTATGGCTGCCCCATTCGGTGAGGTCGCCGTGGTAATCGTATTCGCCGTGCCAACCCTTGATGTACGCGGCGTTGAACGGGCGCCACGGCGTGGGGCCCAGCCACATGTTCCAGTCGAGCGCGTCGGGGTCCGGCGCGGCTTCGGCGGGCAGGAAATGGTTGGTCGCGGAGCGGCCCATGCCGGCCATGCCCGCGTGCAGCGTGTGGAGGCGGCCGAGGCGCCCGCTTGTGGCGAGCGACATGGCCGTGACGAAATTGCCGACGTTGCGGCGCTGCACGCCGCCCTGGTAGATGCGCCGGTAACGGTTCGCGGCCGCGACGACCGCCTCGCCTTCGCGCATGGAGAGGGAGATGGGCTTTTCGCAATAGACGTCTTTGCCGGCCTGCATGGCGAGGATGGCGAGGCGGGCGTGCCAGCGGTCGCCGGTCGCGATGTAGAGCGCGTCGATGTCGGGGCGCGCCAACAGGTCGCGGAAATCGCGGAAGGCGGCGCAGTCCCTGTTGCCGTAGAACGCATCGGCCGTGGCTTTGGCGCGTTCGCGGCGTTCGCGGTTGACATCGCAGACCGCGAGGATACGCGTGTCGGCGAGGTTCATGAAAACCGGAAGCAGTTGTGTGGCGCGTCCGCCGTTGCCGATGAAGCCCATGGTGACGGTGTTAGACGGCTTGGCGGCTTCCGCCCCGCTTGCGCGGCAACCGACTGCGGCGGCCGAGAAAGCGGCGGCACGGAACAGAAAACCCCGGCGTCCGATGCGACTGGCATTCATAAAAATCCCCTTCTTATTATGTTATGATTATACGGCGTGCGTTTTAGACCGTCTTGTAAATCACCGGGATAAATGTGTATCCGATCCGCATCAGCCCGGATGCTCGGTTCGGCAGACGGTTGTGACAATATTGTTTCTTTTGCACCTGCTGGACGGGGCTACATATCTGTCGGATCTCGTGCGAATCGGGGTGCGGCGGCGCTGATTTTTTGGTATAAATAAAAAATCAGGCGCGTTTTTGGCGGGTGCCGGTGCTTTCTCGGCGATTGGCACATCGTCTGCTTTTACGGTAAGACACCTGCAATGAAGCGGGACAAACAAGGAGTAGCATGAAAACGAGGATGAAGGCGTTGATGGTGTTGACGGCGATCGCCGGTTCGGTTTGTGCGCAGGAGTCAGCGGCCCCTGCCGCACCTGCGGTGGTGAAAGAAGAGGCTCCTGACACGGGGTTATCGTTCGATGCGACGTTGGATCTCTACTCGGCCTATGTGTGGCGAGGCTGCGTGATCAACGACGAGCCTGTGTGGCAGCCCGGCGCGACGGTCTCGTACGCGACGGGTGATTACGGGACGCTCTCGGCGAACGTGTGGGCGAACCTCAACATGACGGACCGCACCAAGCACACGCATTTCGGCGGTCTTGAAGAAATCGACTACACGCTCAGCTACGAGGTCGATGTCGGGCCGGTGTCGCTGTCCGCGGGGCACATCTGGTACACGTTCCCGAGCATCAGTTCCGCGGATTACGCCGGCAGCACCCGTGAGGTGTATGCAACGGCCGCCTACAACAACGACATTGTGACGCCCTTCGTGAAGGCCTACTACGACTACGAGTATGCCGAGGGCTTTTACGGCAACGCCGGCCTCACGAAGTCGATCGACGTGACCGACCAGTTCTCCGTGGGCGCGGAAGTCTCGGTCGGCGCGGCTGACGGCGACTATATGAGCGCGTACTTCGGGACGGATGACGACGGTCTGGTCGACTTCAACGCGGCGCTGTTCTGCTCGTATGCGCTCACCGACAATCTTTCGGTCGGTGCGCGGGTGGCCTGGATGTCGCTCATCGACAGCGATGCCCGCGACAACGAAGTCTACTGGGACGAAGATCTGCTGTGGGGCGGCATCAACCTCGCAGCCTCGTTCTAAGGCTCGTCTGGCCAGAGGATGCGGAACCGCGCATGCGGGTCCGGTGAAAAAAGCGGGCGTGTGCGGATTCCGCACACGCCCGCTTTGTCGACAGGCTCTCGCTTTGCGGGGAGTTACCGCGTGGCGTCCACCACGCCGCGGAAGTAGCCGATGGACTCGGCGATGCCGAGCAGCGGGTCGGTCATGTCCTTCTCGTACTCCAGGCTGCAGGCGCCGGCGTAGTTGATTTTGCGCAGCGCACGCACGACGGCGGGGAAGTCGATCGCCCCGCGAGGGATCTCGATGCCGCCGCCCTTCTTGGTGGGCGCCGTCACGTTCTTGATGTGGATGTCGTGGATGCGGTCGGCGTAGTCGATGATCGCCTTGACCGGGTCCTTGCCGTCGCGGAACTGGTGGCCGATATCGAGGCAGAGCCCGACGCGCTTATCCATGTCCTTGATCATCTCGATGCCGCTCTCCGCATTGGGAAAGAGCTCCGGCATGTCGGGGCCGTGGTTGTGGATGGCGTACTTGATGTCGTACT
>CAZOIS010000080.1:0-19154 GCA_964579865.1 uncultured Lentisphaeraceae bacterium
GCGGCACGGCGGACAGCGTGATCGCCAAGGACGGCGCGGCCGAGCTGGTCATCGCCAGCGACGTGAGCGCCTATCCCGGCGCGTGGGAAGCGGTGGCGGGCAAGCTCGTGATCGGCGAAGGCGGACTGCTCGCGGCTGACGCGAGGGTCGTGACGCGCGCGGGCGGCGCCCTGGTCTTCCGCAGCCCGACCAACATGGTCTTCGCGGGCACGGTCAGCGGCACCGGCGCGGTGCGCAACGAAGGGCCGGGCACGCTGACGCTCACGGGCGGGATTTCGTGCGGCGTGCAGGTCGCGGCGGGCCAGACGGTCGTCGTGAGCGGCGCCTCGTCGAGCACCCTGGCCTTGGGGGCCTGCATCAACGAGGGCACGCTGGTGTTCGAACGGCAGGGCACCGTTCTGCTCTCCAGGCCGGTCACCGGCGGCGGCCACGTCTCGGTCGGGACGGACACGACGCTTGCGGTTGGCCAGGGCGGCTACACCGACAGCCAGGAGATGCGGTTGAACGGCGGCACGCTGCTCTTGAACAACGGGTCGTCGCTGTTCTTCGACGACACGATGTGGGTGACGACCGGGGTGTCGCGCTTCGTCACGAACGCGTTGGGGCAGACGCTCCTTGAGCTCAACCCCAATCTTCCCAACACGCGGGGCGCCGCGTATTACCGCGAACGCGTCTCGACGACCAATCCCTGCGTCATCGATGTGACCTTCCATAAAGGCTTCTGCACAAACAGTCCCGGCGACGGGTTCGGCATCTTCTTCCAGAACGACGCGCGCGGTACGCGCGCGCTGCCGAGCGCGTGGTATTTGGACGTCAGGACTTTTGCGCCCAGCTTCGGCTTCCAGTACTATCTGATGCCCGGCAACTGCTATCTGGCCTGGGTCACGAACGGGGTGATCGCCGACAAGGTGGAGAATTCGCTCTTCACGCAAAACAACGGGCCATTCAACGCCCGGATGATTTTCGACGGCACGAAGATGGTCATCGACATGCAGCAGGGCGCAACCCGTTACAGCATGACCAACTTGACGGCCGGAGCCACGATGTCGGCGCTCATCGGTCCCGAGGCTTGGCTCGGTGTCGTCGGCGGCACGGGCGGCAGTTACGGCCAGCAGTTCATCGATGCGCTCACCTACACGTCGTTCGAAGAAACGAAGCGGACCTACACGAACGATGTCGTGTTGGCTGCGGGGGCCGCCTCCACGTTGCAGGGCGCCTCGGCGGAGAACGGAAGCCAGCCTCTGGTGGTCGGCGATGTGGCGTTTGAGGCCGGCTCATCCCTCAGCGTCGTGCCGGCCGCAGGGATGGGGACGGACGTGGCGTTTGTCTCTCTGGGGAACCTGACGGTTTCCGGCAACGGCGCTTTGGCGGTCGCGTCGCCGGGCCGAGCGGTCTTGCGCGGCGGCACGTGGACCTTCACGGCGGGCGCGGTGCTGACCGTGACGGGCAAGGTGACGCTGCCGACGACCGTGTACGTCGTGGTTGACGGCACGATCCCGGACGGCCGCATGAACCTGGCCGACTTCCGCGGCGCGGCGATCGAGAACCTGGCGGAGGTGACGTTCGTGCTGGTCGGCGGCGACGCGACCGACCGCGTGAATTTCCGCGACGGCTGGCTCTACACGACCGGAACTCAGGGCACGATGCTCCAGGTGCGCTGAGGACGTCATTAATGGGACGGACGCCTTTCCGAGGCGTCCGCGCGAGAATGCGGCGAGTGCGCCGATGCGTTGCGGGGGGCCAAGAAAAGCTCCTCGTGAGTCCCCGTTCGATGCCGCCATCTTACGCCCGGAAAAGCGCGCCGAGCTTCTTGCCCAGCAGGAGGCTGCTGCCCGCGAGGGTCACGGTGAGGAAGAGCATGGCCCAGACGCCGAGCGCGGCCGCGAGGTAGCGCCCGATGCCCACGAGCTGAAACAGCTCGAAGATCGTCTTGGTGATGGGATAGTACTCCATCTTCTGGGCCAGCATCAGACTGTCCGAGACCTCGAGCATGCTGAAGGCGAAGGCCAGCAGCGTGCCGGCGATGAGGTTCGCGAGGATCAGCGGCAGGGTCACGCGCCGCAGGACGGTGAGCGGCGGCGCGCCGAGGTTGGCGGCCGCCTCCTCCAGCGTGAGGGAGGTCTGCTGCAGGCCCGCCACGGCCGCGCGCACCATATAAGGCAGGCGGCGCACGGCGTAGGCGACCACCAGGAAGAGCGTGGGGTTCTCGCGGAGGTCGAGTAGCGCGGCCAGCGCGGGGTGCGCTTTGACGGCGGGCAGCGCGGCCAGCGTGGCGCTGACGGCGATGAAGCCGAACGCCATCACCAGCCCCGGCACGGCGAGCGGGATCATGGCCAGCGCGTCCAAGGCGTGGCGGACGCGGAGGCGCGACCGCACCAGGACCCAGGCCACGGCGACGCCCAGCACGAGGTTGGCGACGACGGCGAGCGCCGAAAAGAACAGGCTGTTGCGGATCGCGTCGAGGGTCATGGCGTGGCCCAGCGCCGCGGCGTAGTTCGCGGTGGTGAGCGCGGCCGGCAGGGCCGTGCGGTACCACGCGCCGGGAACCGAGAAGCTGGTGAGGAGCACCCCCGCGTGCGGTGTGAGCGCCAGCAGCGAGACCGCGAGGAACGGCAGCGCCACGAGCGCGCCTTTCAGGCCGCGGGCCTGCCGGGGCGCGTACGGCGCGGCGCCCTTGGCCTGCATGGCGTAGGCCCGGCCGCCGAAGAGCAGGCGGCTGAGCGCGTAGAGCGCCACGCTGGCGCAGAGCACCACCGTCACCAGCGCGAAGGGGAACGGGCTCGCGCTGATTTCCTTGAGCTCGTCGTAGACCTGCACCGCCGCGCAGCGCGAATAATTCATGATGAGCGGCGTGCCGAGCTCCGTGAAGGCGGCGATGAAGACCAGCGTGCCGCCGGCGAACAGGCCGGGCATGACCAGCGGCAGCGTCACGCGCCGGAAACGCGTCCAGCCGTCCGCGCCGAGGTTTTGGGCGGCCTCGTCCAGGGCGGGGTCGATGTTGGCCAGCGCGGCCGCGACGTTCAGGTAGATGATGGGGTAGAAAGACAGGGCCTGCAGGAGCACCACGCCGACGTAGCGCGACTGGCCGAACCAGTCGATCGGCCCGCAGCCCAGCAGGGCGTTCAGCGCGCCGTAGGGGCCGAGCATCTGCATGAAGCCGATGGCGCCCACGAACGGCGGCAGCACCATGGGCACCAGCAGCAGCGCGGTGAGGACCCGCTGGCCGCGGAACGCGAAGGTGTGCGCCAGCCACGCCAGCGGCACGGCGAGGACCGTGGCCAGCGCGGTGGCGCCCAGCGCGATCCGCAGGCTGTTGAAAAGCCCTTCCGCGTAGATCGGGTTTTTGAAAACGCCGGTCAGATATCGGGCAGTCAGGTGTCCGTTCACATAGAACCCGCCGCTCACCACGGTGAGCACGGGCCACACGAGCGTCAACCCGAACACGCCGGCCAGCAGGCCGAAAAGCAGCCACGCTGTACGGTTGCGGAGCGTTTAGAGGACCTCATCCCATTTCAGCGCGCCGCACACCGGGCACTTGTCCGGATGGCTGTCGGCGACCGTGTGTCCGCACACCGGGCAGACGTAGAATTTCTGCGCGGCGATGTCTTTGCCCTCCTGGACAGAGGCCAGCGCGGCGGAGTAGAGGTCGAAATGGGTCTTCTCGACGGCCATCGCAAAGGCGAACGAACGCTCGGCGGCGGCCTGGCCCTCCGCCTTCGCGGCGGCCACGTAGGGGGGGTACATCTCGGCGAACTCGAAACGCTCGCCGGAGGCGGCGTCCTTCAGGTTCGCCACGGTGTCGCCGATGCCGCCCATGGCGCGGAGATGGGCATGCGCGTGGACCGTTTCGGCGTGGGCGGCGGCGCGGAAAAGCTTGGCGATGCCGGGCCGTTGCTCCTGGTCCGCCTTCTTGGCGTAGGCGAGATATTTGCGGTTGGCCTGGCTCTCGCCGGCGAACGCGTCCTTCAGATTGTCGAGGGTCGCCATCGGGTCGTTTCTCCTTTTTTCTGTCCGGTCCGGGGCCGGCGCCTTCGCCGACCCTGATTATTAGACAGGGCTAACATCTTAACGGAGCCGGCGGTGAAACGCAAGCGCCAACCCGCCCGCCGCAAAAAATCTTATTTTTTCCCATCTTTCCCCTTGCGCGAGGTCGGCGAGATACGCTATTGTTTTCATTCCGTATCACGGAAAGGCTTTGTTATGAAGAAGGATATCCACCCCAAGTATGAAGACGCGACGATCACCTGTGCCTGCGGCAACGTGATCCACACGCGTTCGACGAAGAAAGAAATGGTCGTCAACACCTGCTCGGCCTGCCATCCCTATTTCACGGGACAGCAGACCATGATGGACACCGAGGGTCGTGTTGACCAGTTCATGAAGCGCTACAGCATCAAAAAGGCGTAGCTCGGTTTCGCATAAACGGGTCGGGAGGCGCGGGCAAAATGCGCATCTCGGCCCGTTTTGTGTTTGGCATGATCGACAAGGCACAAATCCAACGGGTGCTCGACAAGGTTCAGGCCGCCGAGGCGGCGCTGTCAGCCCCCGCCGTGCTGGGCAACCCCAAGGTCTACCGCGAGAAAGTGCGGGAGCACGCGGTGCTGAAGAAGCTCGAGGGGGCTGCCAGCGCCTATTTCCGGCGGCTGGACGACCTGGAGGGCAACCGCGAGCTCGCCGACGATCCCGCGGGCGACCCGGAGCTGGCCGCGATGGCCCGCGAGGAAATTGCCCGCATCGAGGCGGAGCTTCCGGGCGCCGAGCGCCTGGTCCTGTCCGGGCTCTTGCCCGCCGAGCCGGTCGACGCGCGCAATGCCGTCTTCGAGATCCGCGCCGGCACGGGCGGTGAGGAGGCCGCGCTTTTCGCCGCGGTGCTCTTCCGCATGTACTCCCGGTTTTGCGATGCCAAGGGCTGGAAGATTTCGGTCATCGACGCCAACGCCACGGAGCTGGGCGGCTACAAGGAGGTCGTCTTCACGGTCATCGGCGAAGGGGCCTACGGCGCGTTCAAGTTCGAAAGCGGGGGCCACCGCGTCCAGCGTGTGCCGGAAACCGAGGCGCAGGGCCGCATCCACACCTCCGCCGCAACGATCATTGTGTTTCCGGAAGCCGACGAAGAGGACGACATCGAGTTGCCGGAGAGCGAGTTGCGCGTCGACATCTTCTGCGCGGGTGGCCATGGCGGACAAGGGGTGAACACCACCTACTCGGCGATCCGCATCACCCACCTGCCCACCGGCCTGGTGGCGCAGTGCCAGGACGAGCGGTCGCAGCACCGGAACAAGGAAAAGGCGCTGGCGGTGCTCAAGTCCCGCATCCTCGACCAGCGGCGGCAGGCGGAGGAGGCTAAACTGGGCCAGACACGCCTCGACCTGCGGGGTTCCGGGGATCGCAGCCAGCGCATCCGCACCTACAATTTCCCGCAAAACCGCATGACCGATCACCGCGTGAACCTCACGCTCTACAGCCTCGACCGGATTGTGGAGGGCGACCTGACCCCGTTGCTCGACGCGCTCCACACCTACGATCTGGACCAGCGGCTCAAAGCCGAGTTGGGAATGGGCGAATAGGGCGCGTTCCCGGCTTCAGCCGTCCGTTTCCGGCGCGCGGGCTCGCGCTTTCCTCCGCCGGATAGCCACGTGATGGATCAGCGCGCCCGCCAGCACGACGACCGCGATGAGCGCGACGCGCGTGCGCGTGTCATTCAGATAAGGCAGGATCCTCTGGCCGATGAACGTCCCGAGCTGGAGGAAGAGCAACGACTGCACCACCGCCGCCAAGAGCAGCAGCAGCAAGAAACGCGGCAGCGGGTAGCGGATGACCCCCGCCGCACAGTATGTGACCGTGCGCGCGCCCGGGATAAAACGCGAAATCAGCACGGTCTTGACCGCGTGCCGCTCGAAATACTCCTCCATCCAGACCAGCCGCGCTTTGTCCACCCACCGGCGGCGGAGCAGGAAGGACGTCGCATAACGACCGATCAGATAGAGCCCGATGTCGCCCGCCATGCCCCCCACCGTCATGCTGCCGAGGGCCAGCCACCAGCCGACATGGCCGGCCGCCACCAGCAGGCCCACGCCGCAACGGGCCGCATCCTCCAAAAAGCAGGTCCCGGCCGCCACCAGCAACCATTGCAGCCAGAGATGGTTGGACAGATGCTCGCACAGATGGATAAAGGCTTCTTCCATGGCGGCGGATTATTTCACAACCCGCTTGCCGCCGCAAGCCCGCAGGGCAGCGGTCCAAAAGTCGGCCCAAAATTCCCGAATTTCGGGCTTGCTTCCGAATACCCCTTTCGCCTAATCTTAGACATACAACGAAAGAATGGTCTCGACCGATGGTACGGGAAGCGGGTGTTTCTTGTCCGTCCGCCGGGATTTTGAAGGTTTACAGTCCATCAACGCAGAAAAGTATAGGAGGGTTTCTTTAATGAACCTGACTTCAAAGCGTATGTTACCGTTTTTGACGGCGTGCGCGAGCGTTTTGGCGCTCTCGGCATCCGCTCAGACGACGTGGGTCTCCGACAACTTCGAGGCCGAAGGCGAAGGATACACCAATGCGGCCACGGGTTCGGCGGCCGGCATTTATAAGATGTCGACCTGGGGCGGGGCCAACAACGATTGGTACACCAACCTGGTGTGGTTCGCGGACGCGGGCGACGCCTCTTCGATCCAGACCAACGAAGACGCCTTTGCGGGCGCCCGTTCGATCACGAACGCCAACGCGCAGGCGAAGATCCTCAAGCTCGAGACCGAGGGACAGACCCTCATGCGTCCCGTCTATGTGGACGGTGCCACGGGCACCATCTCGTTCGCGGCGGCGCCGGTCTACCTGGACACGCTGATCAAGTTCACGCCGAGCGAGGACGATCCGGAGATCACGGACAGCAACATCAAGATCGCCGTCTTCGTGAACGTCAACTCCAACCTGGTCGTGCGGCACAAGTATACGGATGGGTTCACTTTCATCCCGACGAACAGCGTGTTCGAGGGTCTGGGCCCGATCGATCCGAATGATTGGCACCGTCTGACCCTCAAGTTGGCGTACTCCGATACGGGGGATAACGGTTTCTATAGCCCGATGTTCGAGATCTGGTTCGATGGCGACCGTCTGACCCACGCGAACGGCGCGGTCAACACCACCACGTATTCCGGCGGCGGCTACTTCTTCCCTCTGAAGGATGGCGATGTCACCCTGTCGCAGGTCTCTTTCCAGGGCACCGGCTATGTGGATGATCTGGTCATCGCGGACTGGACGACGCCGCTGACGCAAACCGGCCTCCTGCTGACGCTCGTGTTCAACGACGACTTGATGGACGTCACGTTCAACAGCTCCGCCGTGACGAGCAACCAGACCGTGACGATCGCCCCCGCGGGCGGCGCGCTGGCCATTCAGGCCATCGACTGGTACCAGATCAACGGCGTGACGGGTGATGGCGTGAGCTACAGCGGCACCACGGGCTCGCTGATCAACGCTTCGTCCGGCACCGTCACGGTCGACGCGACCGGCCGCACGGCCACCATCGAGGCGTCCCAGTACACCGGCACGATCCCGACGGGTCTCCCCGGCGCGTACGCCAACGTTCCCGCCGACAAGCTGTCGGCATGGGCCGTCAACAGCGGCCTGAGCCAGGCAGACGTGATGGCCAACGCCGCAGACTATCTGGACAACTACCTGCTGAACGTCGACGAGACGGTCAGCGCGGACATCGAGATCACGTCGATCGTCATCGACGAGGTGAACGAGACCGCGACGATCACGGTCGGTGCGACCGACGCGGCGGTGAACTTCACCAGCCTCAACGGCACGCTGGTTGTGTCGACGAGCGACGACCTCGTGAGCTGGAGCGATCAGACGATCGAGTTCAACGAGCAGACGACGGAAGCGACGGTTGTGGTTCCTTATACGGCCGGCAACTTCCTGAAGGTCTGGGTGAAATAAGGTCCGGTGTCTGAGCAAGACATCAGATGACTGACAAACAGGGGTCCGCGGCAACGCGGGCCCCTGCTGTTTTTCCGGGACAAGGCCCTCCCGGGCGCATCCTCATTTCATTGACTCAATCTCTGAAGTGGCTCGGCACAGGCAGCGAGGGCGGCCACCCTTGCCCTGCGGTTGCGTTGCGAGCCTCTCAAGCTGGGCACGTTCATGGGGGATTTCTCGCAAAAACCGCTAAATGAGAGCGAATGTCACGTCCGCCTCGCCCGCGGATACGCGGACGGCGGGACGAACATTCGCGCAGCTGCGTTCCATTCGGTTCAGCCGCGTCTCTGCGGCTTTTGCGGAAAATGAACCCTGCAAGTCAATACAACAGAGATGCGCCCGGCCCTCGCCCGTCCGATTTTTCTGATTGTCGCGTCCTGCATACTCTGGTATGCTCTCTCATTACAGTAAAAGTGAAGCTTGAGTCGGGCTACAGCCCGCGACAATCGGAGTCGTTTTATGCCCAAATTCGCATACATCGCTGTGGATTCCGCAGGCAAAGAGAGCCGCGGCACGATCGAAGCCCCTAACCAGGCGCAGGCCGTCGCCAAGGTGCGCAGCCAGGGCCTTTTCCCGACCGCCATCGGCGCGGCAGGAGGGGGCGAGTCGGGCGGTGCCGCCAAGACAGCGGGGGCGCCGGCCGCAGGCGCGAAAAAGGCTGCGCCGGCGGGTAAGAAGTCGGTGGGCCAGATGAAGATCGAGTTCAAGCTGCCCAAGTTCATGCGCGGACGGGTCAAGCAAAAGGACCTCACCACGCTCACGCGCCAGCTCGCCACACTGGTGGACGCGGGCCTGCCCCTGCTGCGCGGCCTGCACGTGCTGCAGCGCCAGACGCCCAACGCGTCGCTCAAAGAGGCGCTCCAGGGGATGTGCGAGGCGGTCGAGAGCGGCAGCACCTTCTCCGAGTCGCTGCAGAACTATCCCAAGATCTTCGACAACCTCTACATCAACATGGTGCGCGCGGGCGAAGCCGGCGGCGTGCTGGAAGTCGTGCTCAACCGCTTGGCCGAGTTCGCCGAAAAGGCGGCCAAGATCAAGAACAAGGTCAAGGGCGCGATGGTCTACCCGACCGTGGTGTTCTTCGCGGCCATCGGCATCACCAGCTTCCTGCTGGTCGCGGTGATTCCCAAGTTCAAGGACATCTTCAACGACCTGCTGGAAGGCAAGCCCCTGCCGGCCATCACGCAGTTCGTGATGAACGCGAGTAACCTCGTGATGCACAACGGCCTGGCGGTGCTGGGCGCGGTCATCGCGTTTGTGGTGCTCTTCAAAATTTTCGCCAAGACCAAGACCGGCAGCTACATCTTGGATGTGGCCAAGATCAACGCGCCGATGTTCGGCTCGCTGGTGCGCCGCACGGCGGTCGCCCGCATGACCCGTACGCTCGGCACGCTGCTGGCCTCCGGCGTGCCGGTGCTGCAGGCGATCACCATCGTGCGCGACACCACCGGCAACGCGGTGATCTCCCGCGCCATGCAGAACGTCCACGACGCCGTCAAGGAGGGCGAGAGCATGACCGCGCCGCTGGCGGCCTCCAAGGTCTTTCCGCCCATGGTGATCTCGATGGTGGAAGTCGGCGAAGAGACCGGCGCCCTGCCGGACATGCTGACGCGTATCGCCAACACTTACGACGACGAGGTCGACAACGCGGTGGCGGGCCTGACCTCGGTGATCGAACCGCTGATGATCATCGTGCTGGCCTTGATTGTCGGCACGATCGTCATCGCCATGTTCATGCCCATGATCCAGATCATCGGCACGCTCGGCTCGCAGGGTTAACCCGTGAATCCGCCGGGAGGGGCGGCTCCGCCCGTCCCGGCGCGGCGCGGCAAAGAGAGTTTCGACATGTCAAACCGGACGAACAGAAAACAGGCGGCGTTCACCCTCATCGAAATGATGGTGGTGGTCGCCGTGATCGGCATCCTGATCGGCGTGACCTTCCGGCTGATGGGAACGGTGGGCGAAAAGAAGAAGGAAGCCGAGACCATGGCCCGCATGCAGCGGCTGCAGAATGCGCTCTCCGGGTTCTACGCCGAGTACGGGACCTATCCGCCGGTCAAGCGGCACTGTTCGCCGGACCCCTACAGACAGCCGACGCCCGAGTGGGACAATAATAATTACGGGCATGATCTTTGGAAAGATGAAGATGAGGTGACCGAGATCGAATGGAAAAACGCGCATCACGCCGCGTCCAGCCAGCCGATCGGGTTCGGCCGCCCCAACGTCCAGTCCCTCGACGCGTTCATCAACCAGAAGTTCCAGTCGGATGGGTTGATGTCGCCGAATGCGCTCTCGGGCAACCTGACCGGGGCGGATTTCCGGACCGAACGGCGCATCTTCAAATTCGGTGTGCTGTCCTACCTTTTGCCGCGCATCGAGCTGATGGGCGGAGAACAGGGGCTGATCGAAGGGAAAGACTCGCCGGAAGAGAAGCTCTTCAGAACGGACCAGTGGGCCGCGAACAACCAGGGTAAGTGGAAGGATGCCACCCCGGCCAAGATGAAAGATCTGCTCCGCGCGATCCACGAGCGTGAGCTGCGCACCGTGTCGCACTGGCTGCCCAATTTCGAGAATTCGCTGAACGGAGTTCCGGGGTCGGTGTGGGGGGTGAATCTTGCGGCGCCTCAGCAAAACCCTTTCAATTTCATAAAAACGCGGGATCCCCAATCGGGCAACCGATATGTTCTGTTGACCGTCACGATCCTCGACGGGTGGGGCAAGGAGCTGTACTATTATTCCGCGCCGCCCTACCAGAGTTACCGCATCTGGTCGGCCGGGGCGGACGGCAAAACCTTCCCGCCGTGGACGAAACCGAAAGACAAGGATCGCGAGGAGGTGAACGGCTGGACCAAGGACGATCTGGTGTTATTTGACCGGTAAGTTGAGGGCCGGCGGACTCGTCCGCCCGGACCGGCGCAGCGAAAGAAAAGACGTATGACGACAGAAACAACCGAATTCCGCGGAGGCTTCACGTTGGTCGAGATGCTGGTGGTCATCGGCATCATCGGTATTCTGGCCGCCACGCTGATCACCTCGTTCTCCTATCTGAAGACGACCGCGAAGCAGAGCCAGGCCCAGGCGCTGGTGGGCGAGGTGGCGACGGCGTTCACGGTCTACCTTCAGAAAGAGCGCAGGTGGCCGGATGAGTGGATCAATCGTTCGAATTCGGAGAAAGTGCTGGACCCGGAGGTGTGCGCGATCTTCCAGAAAAACAGCATGCTCGACCTGACGACGTGGCAAACGCTTCCGGGCATCGACAAGGACGGGGCCGTGGTCATGGGCAAGGGCGAAAAAGTGAACGCCAGCAGCTTGGACAAATTCGGGCTTTTGGACCCGTGGGGCCGCGCCACCCTCCGCAGCAAATTGAAGAGGGCGGACGAGAATACGGACGTCGAGTCCGGCGGCAAAATCAAGGACCACCGGATCCAATACCGTCTCGACGAGGACTACGACGGGTATGTGGATACCGATGAGGGCGCGCCGCGCGGCCGGATCCGTGCCGCGGCGATCGTGTGGTCGCGCGGCCTGGACGGCAAGGACGATCCCGCGTCGGGCGGCGGACGTTATCCGATCGACGACCGGCTGAGCTGGCAGCAGGGCAAGGTCCAGGCGGAAAAATAAGGCGTCGGTGGCGGGCAGCCCAGACGGGGCGCCGGTGTCACAGGCATGAGGAGTCGGAGACAAGCATATGAGTACGGTAACGGTCAATCGGGCTGCGCGGGGCTTCACCATCATCGAGCTGCTGGTGGTCATTTCGATCATGGCGGTCATCGCCACGCTGGCCACGGGCGCGGCGATCAAGGCGGTGAAACAGGGCCGCGAAAAACGCATCTCAGCGACGATCAAGACGCTGGAGTCGGCGCTGCAGGCCTATCGGTCGCGCGAGAACAAATGGCCTTTCCAAGTGAACCAACTCACCAAGGATCCGGGCAACAACGACCAATACAATACGGCCAAACTATACTGGTCCCACGGCGAGGACAACTACAAGGTGTTCGGCGATCTGTATCCGCAGAAGGGCAGCACCGGAAAGACGGTCTACCTGGACGCCTCGTCGGTCTTGACGAAGGGCCGCAAAACTCTGTTGGCCGCGATCGAAGACGGCAAATCGAACGTCCCGCTCGGCTATCCCGATCCGGACCACTCGGACCGCTTCCACTGTTTCTGCGTCCAGTACAACGCGCGGACCGATTCCGTCAAGGTGTACCGGCAGGACAAAAAGCATGACGACCGCTTCTGGTGTCCGAATTTGAAGACCGAATGGCAACGGTGATCTGCGAAAAAAGGTAGAACGATGAGAAACGGAAGAACACAACGTGCGGACCGGCGCGGTTTTTCGCTGCTGGAATTGCTCGCGGTGATGTCCATCATGGCGATGCTTTCGGCGTTGGCCGTCACCAGTTATTTCAGCGCCATCCGCGGCATGGCGCGCCGCAGCGCGGTCAAGCACCTCGTCAATACGCTGGTGCTGGCGCGCCAGCGTGCCTGCCTCGATGGCTCGCGCATCAGTGTCGTGATCTATAACGCGGTCTCCGGCTATGACAAGGTCTCGAACGAGGAGATCGTGGTGCCCTCCTATGTGGTGTGCAAAGAGATCGGGAAGATCTCGTATCAGGCATCCGAATACCTGATCGACGAGTTCGCGTCGCTCGACAAGATTTTCGGGTCGGGCGAAAATTTGAGCGACCTGAAGGAGGACGGCGAGCGCAACAGCATCCGGGTCTACAACCTCACCAACGGCGGCTGGTGGGAAGTCTATCCCAAGGTGATGAAACAGAACGGGGTTTTCACGGATCGGGCGTCAGCCCTCGAAATCGCGAAGAACCCCACTGCAAACGTCAAGTACGATATCCCGGCCTTTGCGTTTGTGAAGAACAAAAGCGTGACCAACCCCAACGAGCCCTCGTCTTGGGAAGTCAATGACGCCTACGGGATCGAGGCGGCGCCGGTCAATTCCCTCCCGCGCGGATTCTGGTTCGAGAAGCTCAAGGACAAGACCAACCGGGGCGTGATCTGCTTCACCTTCCTGCCCGACGGCACCGCGATCTTTGACTCGAACAACGCCAACGGCGAGGTGGTGCTGGAGGAAATGGAAAAGCCCAACAAGACGCTCACGATCAAAGTCGAGAAGACGGACGGTTCGATCAAATACAAGGAACAATGGACGTAGACCTATGAAGACACGCGGACGTCAGACCGGTTTTTCGCTGATCGAGGTCAACATGGCGGTTTTCGTCATGGCGGTCGGCATCCTGAGCATGATTGTGCTCTATCCGCTGGGTTTACGCGAGAGCACCCAGAGTGCGGCGGACCTCCACCAGGCGATGCGCGCCGACTACATTCTGAATCAGGCGGTCGCGGCGGCATCGCTGCCGGATTTCCCCTGGTCGCAGTGGAAAAACGTGCCAGACATGGACGATTGGAAGCCGGAAAGTACGGCGCGACTCAAAGGCGTTCCTAAATTCATGGAGGATCGGATGAAGCTGCCGAGCGATTCGCGGTTCTGGATCGGGTGCTGCCGGGTCAGGGGCGCCTCCGACCTGGTCATGGGCATCATGGTGCAGTCCTCGGAGCTCAAAGAGATCACGGACAGCCAACACCTGGAGGAATTGATCCAGAACAATCCGATCTATTACGCGGAGGTCCGGTTCCAGGGCGAACTCTAATGAACGAGCGGAAGGGTGTCGGGACGACGAGCCCGCCCGAAAGGCGAAGCATGAAAGAAGACAGAAACAAAAACAGGGGCCGCGCCGGTTTCTCGATGGTCGAGGTGCTGGTCGCCTCCACGATTCTGGTGGTCATCGTGATGATGCTCGCCATGCTTTTTCAGCAGACCGGGCTGGCGTGGCGCACGGGCGTCCAGCGGGCTGACGCGTTTGTGCAGCTCCGCAGTCTGGTCGGCGCGCTCCAGCGCGATGCCGCCGCGGCCATCGACGAGCGTGAGATCCCGACGGAGCTGAGAGCCAAATTGGGCGGGTCGCAGAGGTTCAGCGGGGATCTGCAATTTTACACCCTCACCGGCACGGGATTCCCTGAAACGGGAAACACCCCCTACCGGACGTTGACCTATGTGACCTACGGCACCGACGGGTGGCGGACGGAAAGGAAGCTGAAGGCGGACGGGACGGCGGAACCGGCCACCTCGTTTAACGTCATGACGACCGCCAGCCGCTCGATCGACCCGAGCAAACCGAGCATCACGGTGGGGAACTTTGACGACTATTATGCTTCAGGCATGAATTCAGCCGGCTTGCCGCTGTATGTGCGGGTCCAGGCCTCGGTCCGCCCCTCCGGCTACACGCTGGACATCGGCGCGGCTTCGGCCGGTCCCGACAAGACGTGGGGCACACGGGACGACATCCGGACGTGGTGATGCGCGCGTGCCGTTTCGAGTCGAGGTCGAATCTAATTTAGGAAGCAAGGAGTTGGGTGTGAAAAACCGTTCTACAAACGCCTTCACGCTGATCGAGATGATGGTGGTCACCGGCATGCTGGCGATCCTGATGGGCGTGGCGTTCTCGGGCATCGGCCAGGCCCGCGCCCAGGCGCGCATCGCCAAAGCCAACGCCGAGATCCGCGAACTGATGAACGCCTGGCTCGCTTACGAGGCCGCCTACGACGTCTGGCCGGTGAAGGTCAACGGCGACCTGGATGCGACCGCGGCGAACCTCAAGGAGCTGATGGACGGGAATCAGGACGGGACGGTCTACCTGAACGTGCCGCTGGTCAACGGCGCGTTCAGGGATCCGTGGGGCACGCCGTATAAATTCCGGGTGGTTTACGAGACCGAGCAGAGTCCGGTGACGGAAGAGTTCGAAGCCGCCGTCACCTTCCCCAACCGCGACCGGTTCAAAGATTGACGGCCGACGTGATTTCATGCGCGAGTTGATGAGTGCATCAGTGACAGGAGCGGGGCTTCAGGCCCGCCCGCAGAGGCAAAATCCATGAGAAACCAGATCCGAAACATTTTTTCCAGCACCCCGGAGACCGCAGACCGGCACCGGGGCTCGGCGCTGCTCATCGTCCTGGGCTTCCTGAGCTTCATGATGATCAGCGCGGTGTCGTTCGCGGTCTACATGCGCATCGAGCGGCAATCCTCCTCGAACTACCGCCATTCGGTTTCGGCCCGCCATCTGCTGAACGCCGCCCTCTACCGCGCCATCGACGAGATCGATTCCGAGCTGCGCATCGAGAAGCTCAAGGACGAGCATGAGGCGAATGACCGGCCGCGCAAGTTCCCGCGCTGGCCCGGCCGCGTCAAGACCTCGGCCGTGGCCAACGGCGAGGAGAACGCCCGGGACGCGCGCGTCCTGACCCTCGAGGCGCTGAGTTTCATTCCCGGCATTCTCGTCAACGACGTCCGCCGGTATGCCATTCCGAGTGTGGACGATCCCGGATATGACGCCAACGATCCCACCGAAAACTGGCGGGGGGCCAAGTGGCGCAGGCTCAGCATGCCCGTGAGCGCCATCCGGGGCGAAGACGAAACCAAGGTCCGGTCCGAGGTCGGGCGCTATGCCTACATCTGCGTCAACGTCTCCGACATGCTGGACGTGAACCTCTGCAAGGCGGCCATGCGCGACTCCAGCACCAACCGCGTCAGCATCGGACATCTCTTCCAAACGCAGGCGCAGCGCGAAGCGTTCGACGAGAAGTTCAAGACTACGGACCGGCATTACGGCAACCTTCAGGATTTCTACGCCTGCATGTACCAACGGCGTAAGGATTCCATGCCTTCAACCATCAGCACCCCCATGGACGACACCCCGTTCGGCAGCGCCTATCACAGTTTCATCCGGGAGCAGGACGACGAGTTTTTCGATGAGGCGACCCGGCACATCCTGATCACGGACAGCGTGTCCATGGCCCAGCCGACGGCGGGCGAACCCTGCAACGTGCTTTTGAACTTCCCGGTCGGCGCCGCGTTGCTGGGCCAGCCACAGGCGACGGCGGTCGCCTTGGACGCCGAAAAGTTCGCGCCGGCGCTCAACAAGGTGTTCAAAAATCGTCTGCCGTCCGGCGCCGACGCCAGCGGAACGCTGATGGCGACGGCGCTCGCCGACTACATCGACGAGGACAGCATTCCCAAGCGGCTCGATATGCCGACCGTGGAGATGGTGCCGATGGTCAGCCAGGTCTCACTGCCAAATATAGGACCACAAATCAAAATGCGTCTTGATCCGGATAATAAACCTATCTATTTGTTGCATCTGTTGGGTGAAGATGTTAGCCAAGGGGTGAAACCGTCCGTTACAGTCGAATTTGTCTGGCCCTTCAAAAACCATCTGGACAGGACGGCCAAGCCGACGTTCACGGTCGAGGTGGAGGCCTACGTCACGCCGATTAAACGGCACGAGCAGAAAACCTCGAAAAATTTGCCGACGTCCAAAGGGGATTACATTAAATTTTTCGGAACGGCCTCCGCACCGGAATTTTGGAATGTGGACACCTCGGCCAATCCTGACAAGTGTTACCAGAAGGTGAAAATTGACCTGAAGACCGATAATCCCTCCGCGCTGGCTGTCGACATGGTTCACAGCGAGAACGGGGCAATGAACGGCTTTGCCGAAGGCACCCCGGCTAGCGTGGCCATGGTGGTCTTCGTGAACGTCCGACAGGGGGGGGCGACCGGACCCATCGTGGACCGGGTTCCCCAGATGTCGCCTTATCCGGAAAGCGGGTCGTTGTCGGAAGACGAAGAGTTCGGCGCGATCTCCAAGCTCTATTTCCAAACCGAGGCGACGCCGCCAGTCCAAAAGCTGACTATGAAAACCCACACTGGCAACGATCATATCGACTTTGTTTGGGACAACCTCGAGGTGCCTGATGCGCGGTTCAACCACAAGGCCTCGAACTGGCAAACCGTGTCGGCCGGGAATGCCAGTTCTCATCCCGCGGCCACGAAGCTGCTGGGGAAGGATGGGCGCGACGGCGACATCTACCTGTTCGTTTCGAACGCCGGCAAGCTGTACTCGCCCGGTGAGTTGGGGTTCATTATCCGGCCCTATCCGACCAGGAACCCCGGCGGCACGGCGGTGAATTTTCATGACGCCACGACGGAGATCGAGGACGAGGACTACATGTTCCGCACGGTCCGTCTGTATGA
Organism: uncultured Lentisphaeraceae bacterium; assembly: GCA_964579865.1. Classification (GTDB taxonomy): domain Bacteria; phylum Verrucomicrobiota; class Kiritimatiellia; order RFP12; family UBA1067; genus DAOPZC01. The sequence goes on from CAZOIS010000080.1 coordinate 17,084, forward strand.
CCACGGCCAGCCTTCCAGCGCCACCGACGTGGAGCGCGCCCGCGATCCCGTGTACGATTATTTCACGGCGGCGGATGCCTCCGGCAAGGTGGTGGGGTCGCGGGTGAACCCGCTCTCCGACATCCGCCTGGTGCTGCAGTCCGCTGTGGAGCGGACGCCGGTGAATTATTGGTACGCCAACTTAGGGTCGAGGGCCCAGCTGGAACTCAACAATTTCAACACCGTGCTCCAGGATCCGGGCACGCTGAACGACACCTCGTCCGACTGGTACAAATTTAAGAGCGGCTGGTATCTCTGCCTGACCAACGCGAGCCCGAAGCTGAACATTACATGGCAGAAAAACCTGTCGGATTTCTACGGCAACTGGGACACCTTCGGCTGGTATTCGGAAGGGAAACCGAAGACGATCTTCGATACCAAAAACAAGGTGAACGGGGCGGAGACGACATTGAACACCGCCTCGCTGTATGAGATCGACCGCAAGATGCTGATGTCCTACACGCTCGAATCGTTCTCGGACCGGCAGCAGCTCTTCCTCTACATCATCCGGGCGGAAGCGACGGCGACCGCGTTCGGCAACAGCATCGGGGGACCGGGCGAGACGGAAACGAAGTCGCTCGCGGGCGGCAGTGCCGTGGCCCTGGTCTGGCGCGACCCGTATCCCGACGGCTACGACAAAGAGAATGACAATTGGACGGGGAAAGGGACAAAGAAGTGGTACTCGAAGATCAACCGGGTCTCGCCGTGGTATCAACACAATAATAAAGCCAACAACGGCGGAAAGTATGACGACTCGCGGGACGAACAAAGCGACGGCAGCGAAGCCAATGACGACTTGATCGACGGGCAGCGTTTGGACGGGTACCATCCGCACCGCATCCTCTTCTTCAAGCAGTTGGACAAGTGAGCCGCCGTCGGCCGTAAACGAAGGGAAACGTATGCTGAAATACGCGTTTTTGTTCCTTGCGTGCGTCGCCTGCGCCGCGGACATTCCCGACGTGCTCAAAACCGCCGACGGCAAACCGGTCACGACGCCGTCGGCGTGGGAGTCGGTCCGCCGCCCCGAGGTGCTGGAACTTTTCAAGACCCACGTCTTCGGGCGTAATCCCGTCGGCCGCCCGTCCACGTTGCGTTTCGAGCAAATCGAGCCGGACAAAGAAATGGTGGACGGCAAGGCGCTGCGCAAGCGCGTCAACATCCGCTACTCCGGCCCCGGCGGCGAAGGGGGCATTGCGCTCACCGCCTTCATTCCCAAGACCGACTCGCCCGCGCCGGCCTTCGTGCTGATCTGCAACCGGTCCTCGGCCAAGAACATCGATCCCGACCGACTGGAGAAGAACCCGTTCTTCCCGGTCGAGGAGCTGGTGGCGCGCGGCTATGCGGCGCTCGCCTTCCACAACGGCGATGTCGACCCCGACGATTTCGACGGGTTCACCAACGGCGTGCATGGCGTATTCCAGCCCGACCCCAAAGCGCGCACCGCCGATTCGTGGGGCACGATCGCGGCCTGGGCCTGGGGCGCGAGCCGCGTGATGGACTGGATCGAGACCCAGCCGGCCATCGACCGTACGCGCGTCGGCGTGGTGGGCCATTCGCGCGGCGGAAAAACCGCCCTCTGGTGCGGCGCGAACGACACGCGCTTCGCCCTGACGATCTCCAACAACTCCGGCTGCGGCGGCGCCAAGCTCAACCGCATGGACCTGCCCAAGTCCGAGCATATCGCCCGCATCAACAAGGTCTTCCCGCACTGGTTCTGCGACAACTTCAAGAAGTACGGCGACAACGAGGACGCGCTGCCCGTGGACCAGCACATGCTGATCGCGCTGATCGCGCCGCGCCTGGCCTATGTCGCCTCGGCGTCGCTGGACGACTGGGCCGGCCAGCCGGGCGAGTTCCGCTCCTGCGTGCTGGCGTCGCCCGTGTGGCGGCTTTACGGCCTGAAAGGCCTCGTCGGCGAAACCTTCCCCGCGCCGGATTCACCGCTGCAGGAGGGGCGCATCGGTTACCACCTGCGCACCGGCAAGCATGACCTGTCGCTCTACGACTGGCAGCGCTACATGGATTTCGCGGA
>CAZOIS010000081.1:0-18422 GCA_964579865.1 uncultured Lentisphaeraceae bacterium
AGGCCGATCTTCTGGAAGATGTTCAGCGCCACGACATCGCCGTCCAACATGCGCTCCTGGACCTTCTTCAGGCGTTCCGGCAGCGGCATCTTCGCAGGGAAGCGGATGCCTTTCTTGAGCGCCAGATGGTTCACCGCCTGCTGCGAGAAGTACATGGCCCCCACGCCCGCGTCCCCCGACCACTCGTCGGCGGGCGCGGCCGGATGCAGATCGACCGGCGCGAAGGCCAGTTCGGAGAGCCGCCCCGTCAGGCACCCTTTGCGATCGATGAACCCTGCGGCCTCGCTCGACCCCATCGCCACGCCGAGGATGCCCTTCTTGCCGAGCGACATCAGGCCCGCGAGCGCGGTGACATCGCCGTCGTTCGCCACTTCGACCGGCACATTCCACTCTTTTCCGAGACGCAGGAACATGTTCTGCGCCTCGCTGTAGCGCTCCGGCGGAATGGCCCGGAACAACGAGGCCACCTGAATACGGTTATCCACCACCACGCCGGCGGTGCTGCCGCCGATGGCGTCCACGCGTGGCAGCTTCGCCGCCGCCTTCTTCAGGCCCTCGTTGAGCTTCGCATAGTGATACTCGGGATCGGCCTGGTTGCGAGGGTCCCAAGGAAACTCCTCGCTGAACACGACCTTGCCGCGCTTGACCGCGCTGATCTTGAAGTCGCTCGCGCCCAAATCGAAGCCGAGACGGCAGCCGTCGGTCCGGTTCTCCATCAGTAGCGCCCGTTCATACGTCTGGGGCATCTCGGCCATCGTGCACAGCTCAACGACCAGGGGACGCGCATACACGCCCTCCATGAACTTCACATCGAACGCCCGCGCGCCGGTTGCGGAATACTGCTGCTTGATGGCTTGGCAAAGCTTACGCGGCCCGGAGAGCATCAAACGCCAGCCGCCGGAAGACCAGAGCAGGAATTTGACGATTCGTTCCGCGAGCACAATCACTTCCGGCATCTCGTCGGCACGGGCAGGCAGCGGCAGATCATAGCGCGACACATAGCCGTTCTCGCGCTCCCACGCGATGGCAAGCACCTTGTCGTTCGGACGCGCCGCACGCTTCAGCTCCTGCAGCACCGTGATCGGCGGCTTGAAATCCCGTTTCAACGCAGCCTTCGCCTGAATGCATTTTTCGATCATATCCGACTCCTGTTGGTTTCCGCAAACGTCCTGAACCCGAGCACCGACTTCTGACTTTGACAGTTTAACCGTTTGCGTCTTCCTCTTGCGTTCATAATCCTATTTTCATAATATTACGCACATGTCCAAGCCGATCTCCAACCTGCGATTCGAGTACATGAACACCTCCGAACGGCGCGTGCTCAACCTCGCGGAGGTCGGCCTGCCGGCCGTCCCGATGCTCGGATACTGCAACTACCGCAACCCGCGGCCCGACGTGCCGGAACATTGGCACCCCGGCTGCATTGAGCTCCACTTCTGCGTTCGCAACGCCCTCTCGTTCGGCTTCAACGGCCGCACCTATCGGCTCGCCCCGGGCGAGGTCTTCGTCAACCTGCCGGACGAGCGGCACACCGTCAGCGAACACCCGAAAGGGCTGATTCTCTACTGGCTGATCCTGCGCCTTGACACCGAGGCGGAGCCGTTTCTGCAACAGCCGCCGAAAGAGGCCGCCGCGCTGCGGAAGGCATTGTTGCACCTCCCCTTCCGTCATTTCAGCGGCAACGAGCGCATCAAGCGCCTCTTCGCCCGCCTGCACATGTTGCACGATGAACCCGCCACCCAGTTGCGCGCGCTCCGCCTGCGCACCGCCCTGCTGGAGCTGTTGCTCGAAGTCATCGCGGCCGCCCAGTCGCACACGGTGCCGCCCAGCCAAGCCAGACTGGAAACGCTCCTGCGCGAAATTCAGACGCACCCGGAACGGACATACGCGCTCGATGTCCTCGCGCGGCGGGCGGGCATGGCACCGACCCACTTCATCGCGCGTTTCCGCTCGCTGGCAGGTCTGCCGCCGCGCCAATTCCTGCTGGATTGCCGCGTGAGGCGCGCGCGTCGCCTGCTTCAGGAGACCGACATGCCGGTGACGGAAATCGCCGGCAACCTCGGGTTCTGCACCTCGCAACACTTCGCGAATCTCTTCAAGCGACATACCGGCGTCACCCCGCTGGCCTGCCGCCGCGGCGCCACGGGTCCGCGCCGGATCAGCGACTGCGACGACGGCCAGAGCTGAAGCCGTGCCCCCCTTTTTAACGCCGACTCAGATCGACCGACACCTGAAATTAGCCAAGGCTAATTTCAGGCTTGCAACCCTGTCACCCGAATAAATACAATATGGGTGAATTGGAGAGGTATTCTTTCACGCAAACGATTGCGGCGCACGCGCGCCGCCCGACCTTGACGGCGCGCGCGGAGCCAATAAAAATAACGGAGTGTGTGTGGACTCAATAAAGACAGAGGCCGTGCCGCCGACCTGATCCAGGCGGTGGCACGGCCCCCTCATCGGGCTGAGCCGGACGTTCCGCTCGGCCTCATAGTCCTTGTATGTCTTTCTGCGTCTTCTGCACCCACTTCAGGGCACCGTAGAACTGCTCCGGCCCTTTCCACACGGACGAGACGCCGACGTAGTCCATGCGGGTCAGCATCGCCTTGAGCATCTCGCGGTCTCGAGCCAGAAAAGCTAACAGCGCCGCCTGGTTGGCGACTTCCAGCGAGTCGGGGTACCGCTTCAGCATCAACTCAACGCCCTCGCGCGTCTTGGGCCAAGAGGCGTCCGTCTCGTCGAAAACATTGCGGTAAAAGTCCATCTGGTTGAGAACGATGCGCGCATAGAGCTCAGCGCCGAGCCCGTCGGGGAGAGCAGCCGATTTCATCGCGAAGGCCTCCCATTCGCCGGGCTCCCCGTGCCAGCGCGGCAGAAGCGAATAGGCCCGGCCCACGAAATAGCCCCAGTACAGGGGCTCGGAGGCGTGGGCCTCCGCCACGAGGGCATCGTAAGCCCGCTTGTCCAGCCCCAAGCCCAGCGCAATCCTCAGCGCGATTGTTCCCCAATAGGGGTCCTTGGCCTTCATCTTGCGGACCTCGTCGATGATTTTCTGAGCCGACTCCAGGCGCTCGCGGAAAAGCTTCCAGCCTTCGGGCGTCACGCTGTCGGCGTACCCGTTTCCGCGCGCATGCCAGGCGTAGCTGCAGAAGAAATCCGCATACGCCAGCTTCGCGGTGACCGACTCGGGCTTCTTCGCGATCCAGTCGCGGTGGATCCGGTCGTGCAGTCGCCACATGTTCTCCGGCTCTGCATTCCGGCACTCCAGCGAGTCGTAGTACCGCACGATCTTCCACGAGCCGTTCGCGAACTTGGCTTTGGCCGCGAGCAGCTCCGTAGCGATCTTCTCCAGCTCATCGAACCTGCTGTTGTTGTACAGCTGCCGGACGTCGTGCCGGAACGTCGCGATCTCCTCGTCGACGGTATCCTTGACGAACCGAACCCGGGGGGCTGCCGACTGGGCGTCCGCATTCGCGAGCCGCGCCAGCGGCTGCGCGTCGCTGAGCAGGCCAGCGAGGCAGACCAGCCCGAAGAGGCCCCAAGCGAAGACCCGCCGTGCGGCGAAGAGTGCGCAAGCAGGGAAAGAACGGCGCTGATGCGGGGTGTTTTCCATCGTCATGACTCCGTTTCGACAACCTAGGCTTATATCAGCATCACGCATGCATTTTCCGACATAAAAACATATAAATATTATCACGGTATCTCTCCGACCTCAAGCCGCTTTTGCGTAGTTGAAACCTCACTTGCCCGTGCCGCGGGCAGCCCACCCCGGAACGAGGCCACCCTCCACGGCCGCGATGCGGCAGACTGTCAGAGCGATCAGATTCGGCCGTGCCACTCGCACACACCGAGATGCCGTACGCGGATTCAAGCCTACGCCCCCGCGCCCCCTGCCCGATTCCGAGACAGCGCGCCGCCCCTCTACGGCTTGACACCCCTGAGCGGTTTCAGGCATGCTGTGGCACCGTCACGGTTTTACGCGAGGGAAAAAGACTGCGTATTCACGCGAAGCCTGTAAAAATCGCCTTGAAAGTCTGATTATGCAACAGCTACGGTTCGGTTTGCTGATAGGAGTCCTTACGCTCAACGGATGGATGTGCGCCGGCGCGGAGTGGCCGATGTTCCGCGGCCCGCAGGGCGACGGTTCCGTCATCGGCGCGAAGCTGCCCTTGCGCTGGAACGAGACGGAGAACGTCCGCTGGAAAACCGCGATCCCCCAGCTGGGGTGGTCGACGCCCGCCGTGCGTGACGGCCGCATCTGGGTGACCAGTGCGACGACGAACGGGCAAGACTACTTTGCGTTCTGCGTGGACGCTGCGTCCGGCAAAATCCTTTTCGAGAAAAACCTGTTCCACTGCGACAAGCCCGAGCCGCTCGGCAATACCGTTAACGGCTACGCCTCGCCCTCTCCGGCCGTCGATGAGGCGCGCGTGTACGTCCATTTCAGCACCTACTGCACCGCCTGTCTGGACGCCAAGACCGGCGCGACGCTCTGGACACGCGAAGACCTCACGTGCCGCCACTACCGCGGCCCCGGCTCCTCGGTGTTTCTCCACCAAGATCTGGTCGTCCTGACCTTCGACGGCGTGGATGTGCAGTACGTGGTCGCCTTGGACAAGCGCACAGGCAAAACGGTCTGGAAAACCGACCGCGTCATCAAATGGAACGACCTCGACGAAAAGGGACAGCCGAAACGGGAAGGCGATTTCCGCAAAGCCTTCGCCACGCCGGCCGTGTTCCAAATCGGCGGCAGGGCGCAGCTGATCAGCCTCGCTTCCAGCACGATCTTCGCCTACGACCCCGCCACCGGTCAGGAGCTCTGGCACGTCGTCAACACCGCCTACACGCCTGCCGTCAGTCCAGTCTTCGGCGGCGGCCTCGTGCTGGCCGTGACCGGCCGCGGGGCACCGGAAATCCAGGGCATCCGGCCGGACGGGACGAACGACGTATCCGCGTCGCATGTCGCGTGGCGTCTGCCGGGCAAGGACGTGCCGCAGACGCCCTCGCCGGTGGTGGTGGACGGGCTCCTCTACATGCTGGCCGACCACGGACTGCTGACCTGCCTCGAAGCGGCCACCGGTCAGGTCGTGTGGCGCGAACGGCTCGGCGGCAACTACATCGCCTCGCTCCTTCAGGACGGCGAGCGGATCTACGCTTTCAGCCTCTCCGGCAAGGCCACGGTCCTGCGCGCGGGACGCACGTTCGAGAAGCTGGCCGAGAACCCGCTGGCCGCGGGCTTCATGGCCTCGCCCGCCGTCGATGGCGATGCCCTGATCCTGCGCACCAAAACCCATCTCTACCGGATCGAAGCCCAGCCCTGAGCGCGCCGCTCCTCACTGGATCGCCGGCATGGGCACGGGCTTGCCTTCGCGCTGCATCGCCAGTTGCTCGGCCGGCTCGTAGACACCGTAAAAGACCGCGTTGAGGTCGATCCACGTGGCGATACGATACAACTCGTCGGCGGCGAGAACGACTTTGCCGTGTCCGGCCTTGAGCATCTGGACCAGCCCGCTGCCGATCGCGCCGTCGGCTCCACCCTCGGGCGTCACTTGGATCTGGTTGCGCATCGGGAAGCAGGGCACCAGCGGACGGCCGCTCTTCTTGGAGAGGCGCCGTCTCGGTTTACCGTCAGAGCCCTTCACATAACACAAACTCTCGTAGGACGCGGTGTACCCGTTCGCTCCGGTGATCGTGCGAGAAAGGTTGATGCCGCCCTTGGCCTCCCGGTCGTTGTGGCACGACGCGCACTTGGCGTCGAAAACCGGCTGCACGTTTTCGACAAAGCCGTAGGGCCGACCCGATTCCGGCGTGGGGACAAGCTCAGCCGCCGGCCGTTTCATCGCGGCCACCACCTTCAGCGCCGCAGCCGACACGGTCATCTTGTTCTCGTGGCAGCCGACGCACGAAACGCGTTCGCCCGGCATGAGCGAGGTGCTGGAGCGCATGGTGCGGTAGGCGAAACCGTCCGCGTCCAGCACCTGCACCAGGATCTCCTTGCCCGCCGGCACGAGGAACCGCGCCGAGCCGTCAGCCTCGACCGGCGTCACCCCCAACACCGCACGCGTGTTCTCCTCGCCCGCGACGCCGATGCGCGGCACATTGGAATCCCGAGTGGTTTTCGGAAACACCTGCACCACGCGGATCTGTTTGAGCGTGCCACGCTTGACCTGTGGCAAGCCCTCGTACACGTCCGAAAGGAACATTTCGCCGAGTCCGCGCTTGGCCAGCAGCGGGTTGCCGATCGCGGGCAGTTCCGGCGGCACCGGCCGCGGCGCGAGCGGCGTCGGGCACGTCGCCCCGATCATGCCGTCGCGGTAGAGCACTTCGCGATTGCCGTCCGCGTCGAGCACATAGAGGCCGAGCGCGTAGTCGGGATTGTGGCGGGTGGGCTCATACATCAGGTTGTCGCGGCTGTAGGCCACCAGGAACAGCCGTTCGGAGAGCGGCCACGGCGCGTTGTACCACTCGCCGTTCGGGCCATTTTCGCATTCCGGATAGTGTCCCGGCGTCAGACGCGCCACGGCGTCCGCGCTGTTGTTATGGACCGTCGGATCGATCAGCATGACCGGCCCGCCGGTGATCGCGTGATGTGCGGAGGCCACGCAGACGATCTTGCTGCTGCCGGGCACTGCCTTGGCCTGGAAGGTGCAGTGCGGTTTGGGCGTCTCGTTGCCCCACACGGCCATGGGATTCGTGCCGTCCGGCCGCATGGACCAGAGGTTCTGGTGTGTGACCGCATCGCGGTCGATATAGTCCCAGCGCGCGAAGAGCAGGTGGCCGCTGTTCGCGACGGCCGGGAACCACTCGTTCACGTCGTTCCACGAGAGCTGCTGGATCTCCGTGCCATCCGGATGCATGCGAAACATCGTGTAGCTATGCCAGCGGTCGCTGTAGCCCCACCAGAAGCAGCGCGAGGAGGCGCGGCGGCGCGTGGATACGAAGGCGATCCCGCCGTCAGGCAGCCACTCCGGCATCAGGTCGTCAAACCGTTCGTCGGTGATCTGCCGCAGGCCAGACCCGTCGGCGCCGACCTCATAAAGATGGTAGTAGTGATGCTTCGTGTCGGTCTCGTTGCGCGGCAGCGTGTTCGGATCAAGCGCGCCTTCCGTCGCCACAAACGAGAAGAGGATTTTCTTGGCGTCGTACGACAAGCGCGGCTCCAAAAAGCTTCCGCGCGGCAGCTGTCCGTGGACCAGATCGCTGCACGCCAGCGAAACGCCCGGCCGCTCCAGCACGAGGAGGCTGCCCCCCGGCCGTTGACGCCAGCCGAAATACTGTGCCACCTCATGGTTCCAAGACGGGTTCATGCGCGTGTTGAAAAGCAATCGTCCCACATCCAGTTTTGGATCTGACAGCAGCGCGCTGCGCTTCATGAGCCGCGCCCGCAGGTAACCCACCCAGCCCGCCACAGCCTTCTCGGCCGCTTTTCCTGTCAACCGTTCCGTCCGTTCTGTCTGATCTTTGATGCACGCCGCGAGCCGCGCCGCGTCGCCGCCGCCGAAGAGCCCGTCGTCCTGAACCCATTCGGAAACCGCGAGCAGCAACAGGTCCGGCTCCGGCGCGCGGGGCACTCCCGCCACAACCTTCGCGTAGGATGCCTTCACAGCCGCTCCGAGTTTCGGCGCAAAAGCCTCGGCCTTGGCCAGCAGCTTCAATCCTTCAATCCACGTGCCTTCGTACCGGATGACAACCGCCGGGCCGCCCGACAGCGTCAGTCCCTTGCCGTCTTGCCTGAACGCCCACGCGCCGTCCGTGTCGAGCGCCATCACGTATCCGCCGAACCCGTCCTCCGGATTGCCGTCCGATACGATCACGCAGGGGAAAGCGGCCGACGCGTCGACCGCGTCCCTGAAGAGACGGAAGTCGCGGCCGACGCCGTAGATCTCGGGACGGCTGGCCTCGCCGCCCGTCACGCCGATGAACTCGTAGCGCCAGCCGCTCGCATCCTGTTTATCCGAAAAGCCCTCCGAGGCACGATAGCTCGCGCCGCCTTCGTACGCCACCACCGGGTCCCAGCCCGTGGTGTCGCAGGTGAAGCCGCCGCGACGGTTCACCACGAAGCGCAGCGCGTCGCCCTTTTTCACGGTCAGCCGGAGCTGGACCTCCTTGCCGGCCCCGTCCTTGCCGTCCAACTCGGCCGACCAGACTTCCGTCGCGTCATGTCGCACCGCAACGCGTACGCCGTCGCCGTCGAGATGCAGCTTCTTCACTGCGCCGGAAACCGTGACGCGGCCGTCGGCCGGCGCGACGAAAACGCGCACCGCATCGCACGCGTTGCCCGGATGCATCCAGGTTTTGCCGACCCGCGCCCACGCCTCGCCGCCGGTCCAGTAGGTTGAGCCGTACCACTCCGCGCCGGCCGCTGGCGGCGTCCGCATCACGCTGAACGCGCCGACGCCTTGCGCCGCCGAATAGTCCAGCGCGACACCGCCTGAGGCGATCTTTACGCCCGGCACGCCCGACAGCTCCGACACGGCCGCCCCGTCGGCCGCACGCACCGTGGCACCCGCGAGCGTTGACGCCTTGCCCGAAAACTCGCGCGGAACCGGCGCCGCCACCGCAGCCGCGGCCGGGTCGGCATCCCGACGAAGCGACGTCCACTGTCCCGGAACCTGGACAACGCCAGCCACGCAAGCCAGAGGCAGAAACAGAATCCATTCCAGTCGTCGCATATCCATATCCCTTCTCGAATCGCATCTCGGCCGGCCGGGGTGGGCCCCGGCCCTCCCGCTCCGCCTCGCCCCGCACGGGAGGGACGGCATCCACGCCGTCCGCCTCACTCCCCTTCCTCCGCGTCCGCCGGAAACGGCCCCGGCCGGATCAGCACAGGCGCGGTCTTGAGACGCGACTTGATCGCCAACCAGTCACACCCCTGAAACTGCGGGTCGTCCTCCGCGCGGATGTCTTCGTCCGACAGATACGGACACATCGTATCAACCCAGAGAATCAACCGCAACAGACTATAGGGGTCGGCCTTCGCGCCGTGGTGTAGGCCGCTCGCCGCGCGCTCGACCAGCTTGCTCCGCAGCGAGAGGCGCGTCATCGGCTCCGGCGTGCGATAGGCAGCCGGATCAACCGTGCTGTAATTCTCCACCTTCAGCGTACCGGCGTAGTCGTATCCCGGCTCGCTCTCGGGCACGGCGTTTGTCCGGCCCCAGCCCGGCCTGCCGATCAGCGTCATGTACGGCTCGTAGCTGCGAAGCGTCAGGTCCAATTTCTTCCGCGCTTCGCCCTCGCCTTGATGGCACTTGCCGCAGGTCCGGTCCAACACGGGCTGCACGTCCTTGAGATAGCTGACCGACGTGCCAAACCGCTCGATGGCGGACACTTTCTGCGGTTCCGCCTGCGCGGCTTTGCGCAGGCCCGCATCGAGCGCCTGCTCCAGCGTCGCGCACCCCGCGGGGGCGACGGTGAACCCGGTATCGAATGCCCACGGCACCGGCGTGATCGCGTCGGGTCCGCCGCGCACAGCGGACGAGGACCCCTCGCCTTGCTGCGGCGCGCGGCTGTGCTGTTCGTGGCAGCCCAGGCAGCCGCGGCTCTCGCCCGGCATGACGTTGGCGAAACTGCGCATGGTCTGAAGCGCGCGGTGGTCCCCGTCCAGCAGTTGGAAGTGCAACGCCACACCCGTCGGCGCGCGGAACCAGCACGAACCGTCCGGATGGATCGGCACGGTGCCGAGCACGCGCTTCACGCCGTCCGACTGCAGCAGCGAGACCACGGGGCCGGTCGACAGCGCGGGGCGCCGGTTCCAGTAGGTGTAGGTCTTCTGTTCGATATGCAGCACACGCAGGAATTTGGCCCGGCCCGCCATTTCGGCCGACGCGCCGTGGTAGACGTTCGCGCTGTAGATCGTGCCGCCCTCCGGGCTGAGGCGTTCGGCCTTCGTCGGCCACTTGACGCGGTCGGGCAGGACGGTTGGAACGGCCCGGGGCCGGATCGGCTGGGCGTGGAAAATGTGGTTGGTGCCTTCATAAACCAGCTCGCGGTTCCCGTCCGTATCCATCAGATAGAGCGCGAACTTGCCCGCCCGGCGCGCGGACACCAGGAAGTCCCGCTCGCTCAGCGGATAGGGCGTCTGGTACGAATCAAATGCGCCGTACGGCAGGTAATCGGGCGACTCGACCGGATCGACCGGCCCGTTGCCGCTCTCGGGCCACTTGACCTCCGCCGTCACCTTGGTCAAGCCGTTCGGGAAGTTGGAGCCCTTGTCTGGGTCGACAATGCCGACGCTGCCCGCGAACCAGTTGTGGTGGGCGCTGCCCGTGAACATCACGCGGCGGCTGCCGGGAATCGGCCGCGCGTCCTTGAGCAGGTCGGGCCAGACCGACTGGTTGCCCCAGAAGGTGTTCGGCTGCGTGCCGTCGGGATTGACGGTCCAGAGGCTCTGACAGCGCCAGAGCGGCTTGTCGGTGTACTCCCAGCGCGTATAGATCACGCGCCCGTCATTCATCACGGCCGGCAGGTAGTCGGGCTCGTTGTTTGCCGAAATGAAATAGAGCTCGTCGCCGTCCAGCGCACCGCGCATCAGATTGAAGGCGTTGGTCGGCGGCATGCAGCGCACGTAGGTGTGGCCGCGCGTCGAGGTGAACACATAATGCTTGCCGTCGGGCAGATACACGGGATCGAAGTCATCGTAAATGCCGGACGTGAGCTGCCGCAGGCCCGTTCCGTCGACGCCGATCTCGTAAATGTGGAACGACTTCTCGTTGTGCGGCTTGAAACAGAAGAGCACGCGCCGTCCGTCGGCCGAAACGTCCGGCCGCCAGAAGCTGCCGTGCAGCGGCGCCTGCGGCATGAGCCGCCGCACCGGGCCGCCGAAATTCAGCCCGTCGACCACGAGCAGCTGCCCGCCCGGCACCGCCATGTAGCCGAGCCTGTGCCGCGTTTCGTGCTGCCATTCGCGGCCCTGCGGATAGGGCATGTCGACGAGCAGCAGCCGCGTGAAATCGATAACGGGATTATCCAGCAGCAACCCGCGCCGGACGCGCCGGATCGCGAGATAGGTCTCCTTGAACCGCTCCGGCGACAGCGCAGGATTCACGGCATCGCCTGCGAGCGCGTCCAATCCGTCGCCGGGGCGGCAGAAGCGTGCCGCGACCGCGCGAGTGCGCGCCAGCTCCCGCGCTAGGTCGGGCTTGCCGTCCACTTGGAACCACCAGTCGTTTTCAATGGCTTGCCGCGCATCCTCCGCCGACCAGACACGGGCGGGCGGCGTCTCCGGCCGCACGTAGGGCGCGACCGGCTCGGCCGCGGTCGGGCGCTCCGGCACATCCGGCCAAGAGACGGCCACCGCGTCGAGCACCACCTTGTCCAAACCTTGGCCGGCCGCTTCCAGACGGGCTTCCAGCTCTTCCGCCCAGACGCGGAGTTCGCGCCACCGCCGTCTCTCCGCCTCTGAACAGCGCGACCACTGTCCCTCTGTCAGCGGCATGTACTCGGTCAGACATTCGAGCCGCGCGGCCAGCTTCGCCTTCAGCGGGGCGAAGTCCGTAAGCGACAGGAAAAGCACGGCCGCCTGGCTGTACAGGCGTGCGTAGACGGCGCACTCGTCGGGAAAGCGCGCCGACAAGGTCGTCGCGAAAAGGGCCCTGACCTCAGGCGGCCACGTGTGGCCACGTTGCGCGAGCGCGCGCCGGGCCTCCGTCAGCGTCTCGGCGAAGGTGGCCCGTTCCTGAAGCAGCGGCTTCCACTCCGCAGGAAGGCCCGTCAGCGCGTTGGCCGCAAGGCGCGCGGCCCCTTCCTTGAAAACCGCCGTCAGCGCCTCAGGCGTCAGCACGGCGGCATACAGGCGCAGGTCGTCCAACCCGCCCACGAAAAATTCGCCGTGGCCGCCGTTCGAGCCGACGAAGCCCGGCGCGCGGGCCACAAAAGCCGTTCCCGGGTTCGGCAGCTGGCCGGCCAACGCCCCGTCCAGGTACACGCGCATCACACGCCCGTCGAACGCGGCGGCGACAAAGTGCCACCCGCCGTCGAGCAGCGTTTCGGGCCGGACCGCCGCATCGCATTCGCGGTACACCCCGTTGACATCGAGCCCCAACGCCAGAACCGTCCCGCCTTCTTGAAAAGAGAAGAGCACGCGCCCCGCAGGCGCCTCAATTCTGAACAGCTCGTTGTACCGTTCCAATTTTTCAGGCCGCACCCACGCCGTCACCGTGAAGCCCGTCAGCTTTTCCGGCAAAACGCCCGCCGCCACGCGCAGGGCATGCCGGCCGGACAGCTCCAGCGTCCGTTCCGTCACCGCACGCCCACCCGCCTGCGCGACCAGCGCGCCCTCGAGCTGCCCCGAGTCCCAGGCCGCCAGGGGCTCTGCGAGGCCCGCCACAGCCATCCATGAGCAGACCCAAAACAAGGCGATCGTTTTTTTCATCTTCTATCCCTCTTGTGTGCCGCCTGTCGGCGGCGCCCGCATCACTCTTCGATCACGACCCTGAACCCCACGTCATAGACCGCCTGCCACGGGGCATACGCGCGCCGCACAGACGCCCCCGCCTCGCGCGGCCGGTCGCGGAACGAGCCTCCGCGCACCACTTTGGGCTCGTCCGCAACACCGCTGTTCCGGCCGTCGTCGTCGGCATACGGATAGGGCCGGTAGCTGCTGCGCGTCCACTCGCTCGCGTTGCCGACCATGTCGTACACGCCCCACGCGTTGGGCAGGGCCTGCGCCACATAGTCGATGCTGTACCAGTTGTCCGTGTAGCGCTCCTCGTGCAGCGGATAGCCGAGCGAGACCTCATAGGGCTGACGCTTCTGGATGCGGTTGCCGCCCTCCCACCCCACCGTGTTGGACCAGCGCACCACCTGATCCGAAAGGTTGGCCCACGCGCCGAAGTCGTCGTCGACCCCGCCCCAGGGGAAGCGCGTCGCGGTCCCGGCGCGCGCGGCCCACTCCCACTGCGCCTCCGTCGGCAGCGCCGCGCTCACGCCTGCGGTCGCGCTCAGCCACGCGCAGAACGCCGCGGCCCGCTGCCAGCTCATGCGGATCGCGGGCTGGTCGCGGTGGTTCGCGATATCGCCCGGGACCGTGTGGTCCATGCCGTGCAAGTCCTGATAGCGCGAGTCGTGGTCGGGATCGAACGCCCGATACTGGCTGTTCTTCACCTCGGTCGCGGACAGCCAGAACGGCCGCGCGATCCGCACGGCGGCCGGCGGCCGCTCATCGGGATAGCCGTCCACGGCGCCCATCGGGAAGGCGCCCGCCGGAATGCGGACGAATGTCAGCGTCTCGCCGTTCGGCAGCTTTACGGTCCGCCGCGCCTCGCCCAGCGCGGACTGCGCCCCGCGGGCCTGCTCCGCCCCGAACGGGAAGCCGGGCACCGCAAGGGGGGACGGCGGAGGCGGCGGCTCGGGATTCGGCGACACCGGAGCCGGCGCGCCGCGCGCAAGGACCGCCGCGCGCCACGCGTCGTACTCGGCTTCGGGGTCGGCGTCATCGTCCGCGAACCGCCGCTTCAGCTCCAGGCGCCGCGGCCGCTGCGCCTGCCCGCGCGCCTCAGGCGGCTGCCATTTCCCGCGCCACGGCGCGTTGAGGTCGATCCACGTGAAGAGCGTCTCCCACGCGTCGCGGTCGAGCACCACGCCGTGGTGGCCCTTGCGCAGCTGCTGCACGAGCGGACTCGTCGACGCGTGCCACTCCAGCGGGTTGAGCAGCGCCATCTCGCTCTCGGGCCCGGGGCGACGGACGTACGGGTGGATCAGGTG
This sequence comes from uncultured Lentisphaeraceae bacterium, assembly GCA_964579865.1. Classification (GTDB taxonomy): domain Bacteria; phylum Verrucomicrobiota; class Kiritimatiellia; order RFP12; family UBA1067; genus DAOPZC01. The sequence continues at coordinate 13,699 of CAZOIS010000081.1, forward strand.
GTAGCAGCTCTCGGCGTCGCGCATCCACAGGCGCCGCGGGTTTCCGGGCTCGCCGCCCTGATCGCACGCGCGCAGCGGCGCCTTCGACGCGTCGCCGTGGCACGACAGGCAGTACCGCTGCGCCAAGGGCCACATCTCGCACTCGAAGCCGAAGGGCCGCACCGGCCCCTGGAACGGCCTGATCTGCTGCGGCGGCTTCGTGTCCGCCAGCGCGCGCCCCGTCGTGACCGACGAGCGGTTGTCCTCGTGGCACCCCAGGCAGGAGACGCGCTCGCCGGGCATGCCGACCAGCCAGGAGCGCATGAGCTGCAGCGCGGCGCCGTCGGCATCGAGCGGCTGCAGCGAGACCGGCGTGTTGGCGGGAATCTCGAAGCACGCCGACCCGTCCGCTTCGACCGCGACGGTCCCGAGGAGGCGCTTGATGTCCCAGCCCGCTTCGACGCGGCCGAGCCCGACCGACGCCGGGCCTCCGGTGCGCTCGTAGTTGAAGTGGTAGGCGAAGACGCGCAGGCGCTTGACCGTGCCGCGCGGGACGCCCCGCAAGCCCGGGCCGCTGTAGATGTCGGCAATGTGGACCGTGGCGGTCTTGACGCCCGGCGTGCTCCGGTCGGGAATGACGGGCGGACGCCTGCGCCCCGCCAACGGGATCGGCTCGAAGAGCGCCGCGCCTTCGACCTCCGCGATGCGCGTGACGTTGTCGAACACGTCGACGAGATACACGCCCCACAACGCGTCGCGCCCGGTCTTGGCCGACACCAGCACGTGCGTGTCGCTGAGCGGATACGGATAGACGAAGTAGGGCTTGCCGCGCTCGAACTGGCTGCGCACCAGGCCGTCGGCCACGTCGCCCTGCACCTCCTGGCCGAATCCGGGAAACTCGTGCAACAGGCCCGTGCGCTCTTTGGGCAGCGTCTTCGTCAGGATGCGGAAGGGCGTGGTGCCCTCGGGGCCCCAGCTCTTGGACGGCGGGTCGTAGACGAACGGATAGGAGCGGGCCAGCGACGGGTCGAACAGCACTAGGCGCCCGGCCTCGGGCACGTCGTGGTGGCCGCCCACGATGCCGATCATGCGGTGCGGGTCGTCCGGGATCGGGCGGCACTGGTGCAGCACCGTGGGGAAGTACGAGTTGGAGCCGTAGAGCGACAGCTGCGACGTGCCGTCCGGATTCATGGTCATCAGGATGCGCGACCAGTAGTGCTGCAGGTCCGAGTACTCCCACCGCGTGTAGACCAGCCTCCCGTCGTTCATGACGGCCGGCGTGTAGTCGCTGTCCTGCTCGAAGGTCAGCTGGCGGACCGCGCCCGTCTTGCGGTCCAGCAGATAGAGCATGGCCACGGGCAGACTCCCGTGCACGCAGGGCAGACCTTGGTAAGCGGCCGTCCCGAGCAGCGCCAGGCGTCCGTCGGGCAGGTAACAGCCGTCGAACCAATCGACGTCCGGATCCGTGCTCGGCGTGACCTCGACCGGCGCGCCGCCCTCCGGCGCGGTCTCGAACAAGGCCCAGCGCCCGTTCGCGTTGATGCCGGAGAAAAGCACGTGCCGCGCGTCGAAGTCGAGCTCGAGGTCGCGCACGATCTCGTTGCGGTCGGGGCGGTGGACGGTCTCGAAGGTCGGCGCGCCGCGCAGGTTCGAGATCCGCACGATCTCGTTGGTCCACCCCGTGCGGCGCATGTCGGCGTGGTTGAACGGGTTCAAATTCAGGAAGCCGAGCTCCTTGCCCAGCGCCCGCCGGGCCGTCGCGGCGTCCAGCGTGCGCCTCACGGCGAGCAGCCGGACGTCGTCCAGCAGCGGGGTCGCCAGCAGCGCCGCGCGGGCGCCCTCGATCAGCGCCTCAGCCGTTTTCTGCTTGGCCGCATCCTGCCCGCCCAGCGTCTGCTCGACCTCCGGGAGTTGGCCGGCCAGCGCGGCGATGGCCGCGCGGTGCCGGGGCGCATCGTACCGCGCCCCGCTCTTGTCCGCCTCCGCTTCCACCGCGCGACGGGCCGCCTCAGGGCTGAAGCGCGCCACATCCTCTTTCAGCTGCCGCACCCGGTCCGGCGGCAGCCCTTGAGCGCGCACGAGCTGCGCCGCACACAGAACCGCGCACAGGGAAAGGATCCGGCCATCGGGTCTTTTCATGCGTTCCCCTCTTCTGCTTTACATCGGCCCCGCGGCTCATGCCTGCGGGCCTGGCCCGCCGCGCCACCCCAAGGTCAACGAGACCTGCCGCGCCGTCTCCAGCACCCGCGGCCCGATTTCCGACTCCAGCGCCTTCAGCGAGTAGTGAAGGGTCAGGACCGAACAGCAGATCGCGCCCGCCACGCGGCCCGCATAGTCGAAAACCGGCGCCCCGAAGCAGATCACCCCTTGGATGTACTCCTCCCGGTCGAGGGCGAAGCCCTGTTTGCGGACGCGGGCCATCTCGGCCAAAAAACTTTTCCGGTCCACGTGCGTGTGGGGCGTCAGCCGCTCCAGCCCTTCGGCCAGCAGCCGCTCGCGCAGTGCGTCGTCCGCGAACGCCGCCAGCACTTTGCCGGCGCCGTCGGCATGCAGGCAGTAGCGGCCGCCCGTGCGGCCGCCGCCGGAGCGGATCTCGCGGCCGCCCTCGTGATGGATCAGGTAGAGGATCCGGTTCTCGTGCAGCACGCCGAGATACACGCACTCGTTCAGCTCCGTCCACAGCGCGCGGAGCGGCTCCTGCGCGGCGCGCGTCACCGACATGCGCGCCACCGGCAAGGAGGCGTAATGGAACGAGAGCAGGGACGGCTCGTACTTGGGCCCCTCGCCGCTCTCCACGATCACGCCCTCCGCCAGCAGCGTCTGCAGGCAGCGGTAGACCATGTGCTTGCTGAGCCCCGAAGCCTGGCACAGCTCGGCCAAGCCGAGCGGTTTCGGCGACTCGCACAGCAGCCGCGAGATCCGGAGGCCGGCCCTCAGGCCCGGCACATCGTAAACAGGTTCTTTGCCCATAGTGAACCGATGGTACACTAATGAACCTTTTGGCGTCAACCGGTTTCTCGTGGCGCAGGCCCGCCGGTTGTGTTTCAATGCCGAAGCGTCCCCTTTTTCCCGAAAGGAACCCTTCATGCGCCGTTTCCTGACCCGCGTCCTGCTCTCCGCGCTGGCCTGCCGCGCCCTGACCGCGGGCGCGTTCAATCCGCCCGTCGACAGCCGCGACGGCGTCACGCTCAGTCTGGCGGGCGTGCCGGAGCAGGTGCCGACCGACGCGCCCCTCGTTTTCGACGTGGCGCTGACCAATGCCGGCGCCCGCCCCGTGCGCGGCACGGTGACGGTCGCGCTGAACGACGACTGGGAACTCCGCGAGGGTGCCTCGTCCGACGTCGCGCTCGCGCCCGGCCAAGGCTGGCGGCGCACCTGCGCGGCCGCGGCCAAGCCCCGCGTGCTCGCGGCGCTCTATCCGGTCCACGCCCGATTCGACGGCCTCGCCGAAGGGCTGCACCCCGTCGCCGTGTTTGCGGCCAAGCCTCCTGCGGCCTCGGCCCCAGACGCCCCGGCCGAAGCCGTCCCGCTCGCCGAAGGGCTTACGCCCCTGCTCCGCCTCACGCCCCACCAGCGCGCCTGGGCGCGCAACGGCGAGACTCACACCCTGCCCTACGGCTTCGTCGGCGCCGAGTCCTCCAGCGGCGCGACTTTCATTCCGGACGACGTCGTGCGCGGCGAGACGCAGCGCCGCAGCCTCTCGATCCACCCGCCGTGGAAAGGCGGCGCCGGCACCCTCTGGTCCGACTATCGGCTGGCCCTGCCCGCCGCGACGCCGATCCGTCTCACCTTCCACACCGCGCTGCGCGACCTCCGGCGCGGCGAACCGCCCAGCGACGGCGTCGCCTTCCGAGTGGACGTGCTGGCCGGCGACGGCCCGGCGACGAACCTCTTCGCGCGCCACGTCACCGCCACCGCCTGGGAATCCGCGGAGGTGGATCTCTCCGCTTTCGCGGGCCAGACCCTGACGCTCCGCCTCTGGAACGGGCCGGGGCCCAAGAACGACACCACCTGCGACAACGGGTTCTGGGGCAGCCCCGAGATCCGGATCGGGACTCCGCCTCCGCCCGTGAGCGAAGCCGCTTGGGCGGCGCGGCTCGACCAGGCCCTGCGGCTCGCGCGCGCGGCGGCCTCTGGCAAACCGGCAACGGACGGCGTCTTCCGCCTCGAAACCGAGTCCGGCCCGGTCGGCGCGGCGCTCCTGCCCGGCGCGGAGGGGCTCACCGACGCGGCGATCGCCTTCTCCGACGGCACGCGCGACGTGGCGTTCCGCGGCTTCACCGTCGAGGTCGACGGACAGCCCCTCGGCGCGGGATGCGGCGGCCAGCCCGTGCACGCCTCCGCCGTCCGGAGTGGCCGGCGCTGGATTCTGGACCACGTTATCGGCGGCGCGGCCCCCGGCGGCCACGCCCTCACGGCGCGGGCCGAGCTCCGGGCCGAGCGCGGCACGCTGCGCCTCGCCTGGGACATGCCCGGAGCCGCACGCAGCCCGCGCGGCGAGCCGCGCTTCACGCGCCTCGCGCTGGGCCCCGCCACGCGGCCCGTCCACCGCATCTACCTCGGCTTCGGCGCGGTCTTCGAAGCGCCCGGCGCCTTCACGCTCGCCTACAACGGGGTGCTGCTCGGCACGCGCCACATCGGGGCCGACTACGCCGGCGGCCTCAGCCTCGTGCAGGCCACCGACCTGCTGCCCGACCGGCTCGTCTGCGCGCCCGCCCAGAACCTGTTCGCGCTGGAAACCCCGC
>CAZOIS010000082.1:0-18354 GCA_964579865.1 uncultured Lentisphaeraceae bacterium
TGTAGGTCGAGCCGTACGACGTGAACGTCAGCGTGTTGGTGCCGAGTTTGACGAGGCCGCCGTCCACACTCGGGGCGCCGGGCGCGTGGAGCAGGTTCTGGGCGACGGCGTGGTTGGCCAGCGACGTGTCGATCACCGCGCCGTTGGTGGAGACGTAGGCGGCGGTGAGGCCGCTCAGGGTGCGGCCTTCGGTGCGGGGCTGATAGCGCCCGCCATTGAAAGAGAGGATGCCCGAGAGCCCGCCGCCTTTGACGATGTTGCGGGCGATGAGGGTTCCACCGTTGAGGTTGAGCGTACCGTAGCCGCTGGTGGAGGCGCCGAGGCTGACGTCGGCCGCGACGTCGACGACGCCGGTGCCGGAGAGATTGAGCACGCCTGTTCCCGCGGGCGTCTGGGTGCCGCCGACATTGATGTTGCCGGCCGAGACAAGCGTGCCGGCGCGCACGCTCACGACGGCGTAGCAGCCGGTCGACTCGCCGAGGTTGCAGGAGTTGACGGCAAGCGTCCCGCCGTTGATCTCGCAGAGCGGCCTGCCGTTGTAGCTGGTGCCGAGGGAGCCCCAGTAGCCGAGCGCCAGCAGGTTGCAGGTCACGGTGCCGCCGTTGATCGTCAGCTTGGGCGTGAGGCCGCCGGGCGCGGTGATCGTGCTGCCGTTGCTGCGCCCGATGGAGAACGTCGTGTTGCAGAGGAGCGCGCCGTCGTTGATCACCATCTCGCCGGCGGTCTCGGCGCTGGCGTTGGTGGTGGTGCGCATCCCGATGTCGATGCGCTGGTAACAGATGTTGGTTTGTCCGGGAACGCCCAGCACTAAACGTCCGCGAATGACCGACAGGCCTGAGAAGCCTGTGGTGGGGCTGTCGCCGTTCGCGCCGGTGTTCTGGAGCGCGTTGAGATCAGCGGGCTCGTAGCGAGAAAGGGTGTTCGAGCCGGGATAGGTGAGAGAAAGCGTGCCGTCGCCGTCTTTGATGAAGGCGCCTGACGACGCCTCGACGGGGCCGGAAACGGTGAGATCGTTGTCGATTCGAAGGATGGCTGCGCACCCGCTGCCAGCCTGCAGGGTAAAGCCGCGGTCTGTGGTCGTCGACGGGCCCGTGTAATGCAGCGTCCCGGGACCGAGCAGCAAGTTGGCGGCCGAGGCGGAGGAGGCGCCGATGGAGGAGGCTGCTCCGCCGTCGGCCAGCGCATCGACGGCGAGGGTCCCGCAGCCCAAGGCGGTCGGGCCGGTGTAGGTGTTGGCGCCCGCAAGCGTCACGCGCCCGCCGCCGCTGGCCGCCGGGTTGGCGGTGAACCCGCCGGCACCGCTGAGGATGCCGCTCACGCTGAAGGTCGCCGGGGTGAAGGTGTCCACGGCCAACCCGTTACAGCCGAGCGTGGCCGGGGCTTCAAAGGCGTGAGAGCCGGCGGTGACCGTCAGCCTGGACGAAATCGAAAAGTTGGTGAACGTGAACGGGCTGCCGGTGAAGGCGGTGCCGTTCGTGCAGGAGAGCAGCATTCTGCCGAGAAGCAGGGGCGTGAGGTCGTTGGTAATCGCGGGCGCCGATGCCGGTTGATTGGTGAAAGCGGCCAGGTGCGCGTCGCCGTTGGGAACGCTGCCCCCGAGCCAGTTGGCCGCGCTGGACCAATTGCCGCCGGAAGCGGCGTTCCACACGCCGATGGCTGTGGAGCTGACGAACGGCAAGTCGTCGCTTAAGGCCCACGCGGGCAACGGCGTTCCCGACAGCGTGCCGTCGGCGTTGGCCACGCGTTCGTTGACGGAGGTTCCTGAGCCGTCATTGACGGGCCAGTACCCGACCAGGCCGCTTTCAGACCCGGACAACCGGGTGTGCATCGATGCGTAGATCTCGAACGGTGTGCGGGCCAGGCTCCAGGCCCGCACGTCGGCGATCTGACCGCGGAATCCGGTGTTGTGGTTCGAGGTTCCGCCGATCGTGATTCCGGCGGAGGGAAGTGCGGCGGTGATCACGGTGAGGGCTTTGTCCAATACGCCGTTGATATAGATCGAGCCGGTGCTGCCGCTGCGGGTGACGGCGATGTGCGTCCAGGTGTTGGACGGGATGGCTGTGTTGCCGACGTAAAAGCTGCCGCCGATGAAGAAACACATTTTGGTGTATTGCAAGAATCCGACCATGCGGCCGGCGTGTCCGCCTACATATTGGGCGAAGATGTGGTTTTCGCTGGTGTAAGCGTCGACTTTCACCCAGGCTTCAAACGTGAAGTTCGCCGTGGTGACCTTAGCCGGCGTGTTGACGATCTGAGTGGCGTTGGAGAACAGCAGGGCGTAGTCGGCGGCGAATGTGGCTTCAGGTCGCACGACGGCCCACGCGAGGGTGACGGCGAGGACACCGAGGCAGCAGGAACGTGCGAAGACGTGAGACACCGCATCAATAACGCACGATTTCATGTTCAGCTCCTTTGAGAAAGGTTCAACAAGTATCGGTGTTCATTATGGCTTAACACGGGAACAACGCCTATTGGCTAGGTGGCCAATGCCTTAATCTCGAGGATGTCTTTCCGCACGACCGTCACCTCAGCCAGAACATCGTGCCACGCCGAGGATAAACGGTCAATTCCAACCGGTCGATCCCATAACCTTCGTTCTCGCCGGGCGAGTCTTGGATGCCCAAGAGTTCGACCGTGAGCGTGTCCGCCGTATGCGGGATATTTTGGAGCGCATCGAGCCGCGCGAGATCATACACGTGGTCGCGGACATCGCTCCACGCCGTCCCGCAGAAAAAGAGGTCGTCCGCGCACGTCAGGGTGCTCTTGATCACGCCGACATCCGTCGGCACACCGAGCACGCTCACCGTGCTGACTTGCGGCTCCGTGCCCTGGTTGGGGCCGAGGCCAACGCTCAGCACCTCGGCCCCGTCGACCCGCATCACAAAACGGTCCGGGCCGGTCTGCGGCTCGAGCTGATCGAGCTGCGCGAGCAGCATGCCCAGCCCGATCTTGTCATGCCGCGGCAGGCTGGCAAATACCAACGTGGCAGTATTTGTTAGGGTCGTAAACGTTCGCAGGAACCTGCCGCCCGGGAAACCCGCCGTGCGCAGGGAGTTCGTCAGCATCGGCGCGTACTGGGCGAGCAGCCCGTCGGCTGGCACCGCGTTGGAGGCCGCGAGGCCCGCCAGCTCGTCGGCGCTCAGCGCGCGCGTCCAGATCCGCGCGCCGGCGATGTCGCCGGTAAACGTGTTGCCCCACGGATCGCGGCCGTCGCGTCCCAAATAATAGTAAACGCCTTGCAGCGGATACGCGCCGAGCGTCTCGGCCTGGCTGCCCACCGGCTGGCCGTCAAGATACAGGGCCATCGTGTTGTTGCCCCGGACCGCCGCCAGCCGGTGCCACTGGCCGTCACGGGTGTTGACGTTCGGCGGCTGGACGCTCAGCGAGGCCACGGCGCCCGCCGTGTTCCGCAGATAGAGCCGGACGTTGTTCGTGCCTTCAAGCTGAAGATTCACAGCACTGTACATATTGTTCGACCAATTGCCCATCAGAATCCTAAAGTCTGTCGCCGTCGTGCGGAAAACGGCTTCGCAAGTGAAGTTGGTCATCGGGAGTTGTTTGAGCTTAGGCGGAGCCAGGTCGATCTGATAACCCGGAAAACCCAAACCGGGCTTCACGGCGTGGAAGGGCGCATGCAGATCGTATTCGGCCAGCAGGCCGTCCTTCGAAACCGCGCTGCCGCCCGGCAGCCCGAGCGCGACGATGCCCGCCAGTTCGTCGGTGCTCAGCGCGCGCATCCAGATACGGGCGGTGCCCAGATCGCCGTTGAACGCGACCGTGGTCCGTTCATCGCGCCCCAGATACATGTAGTTTCCCAACAGCGAGTAGGCCCCCAGCGGCGTGACGGCAGACCCCACCTCTTGGCCGTCCACGTACAGAACCATCGTACTGCCGCGCCGCATGCCGGCCAGATGGTGCCACTGGCCGTTGCGGGTGTTCACGTTCGTGGCCAGCAGATTCAAGTCCGTGATCGCCCCGGACAGATTGCGCTGATAGAGGCGGACATTGTTGGTGCCGTAGAGTTCAAAATTGACGACGCCGTCGTTCCCGCTGTAGTGATTGCCCATCACCGTTCCCCGGTCGCGGTGCGTCGTGCGGAACCAGGTCTCCAGCGTGTAATCGCTTTGAGCCATTTGCCGCATGGCCTCTGTCAGCGGCACCCGCCATTTCACATCGGCGATCTGGGCGTTGAACGGACCCGCGGCGTTTCCGGCCGTGTCGGGCACGTAGTCGAACAGAGTCCCTGCCGTGTCGGCCACCGTGTAGGGATAGGCGGGATTCTGCACGCCGTGCGCCAGCCAGCCGTTGTTGAACATACCGTCCGGGAGCCCGCCGTCCACATTCAGCGTATACGAGAGACCTTTTCCGGCCAGCGAGATCACCGGCGGCGGCGACGCCGTAAACGCCAGTTTCTGCGCGCCGAGGCCACGCTGATAGACGGCCGCGACCTCCGCAGCGGAGAGCGCGCGTCCCCACAGCGCCACTTCGTCGATCATGCCCTTGAAACAGCGGCCGTCCGCCGGGCCCGTCGCAGAGCGGTAGGCGCCGACATGCAAGCCCCTGACCTGATTCGCGTGAAACATGGCGTTGCTGCTGACGTTGCCGCTGAACACAAAGACGCCGTTGGTATATAGTGAGAGCTTAGTTGTACCGCCCACCGTCTCGAAGGCATGGACCATGTGAATCCATTCGCGTAAGCCGGTTATTACGGCATTTATACGCACATTGGCGGCATAACTGGCGAAACGGTCATGCGCGTTCACTTCGGCTTCGTAGGTGGCCGCAGCGATGTCGCGCGTCTGATAGACGCACTGGCGCGTGTCGTTCGTCTGCTGCCAATACCACAGCGCGAGCGTGAACGAGGTGCCCAGGTTGTCCTGATGGTACGGCAGCCGGATGGCGGCGGTCCCGTCCAGCACCAGCGCGTTGCCGACGATGCCGGACGCGCCGTCCGCAACGCCCGCACCGGGGTGGCCGAAAAGCACGGACGCATTATGGTAGGGGCTAGCGGTCACTTGATTGACGAGAAGACCTTCCGCATCATCGAAACTCCAATAGGCCGAAGGATCGTCAATCTCTCCCCAAGCGAAGAGCCTAGCAAACACTCCCAATACGCCGATAAGGATTTCCCTTCCTTGCGCCGCGATCGCCGCCGATGCCTTTGTTCTTGTCGCTTTCATCGCCATCTCCTGTGTCACTGGTTAAGACCTTAATGCAGCAAGATCAGCGTGCCCGCCGGCGGTCCGGACCACTGTCCGACCACCATCGGGTCGAGCGCCCCGTCCGCTTCCTCAAGCCGTACGCCATAAACGTCGCCCAGAGGGACAGTCCCCCCCGCAAAATCGGCGAGCCGGATCATCGTTCCGTAGGGGAAATTCTGCGCCGGACCATTGAAATAAATGCTCCACAAACCCAGACTCCCCATCATAACCTGGTCCGTCCGGACTGAATAGGTCGAAATGGGCTTGCGGTCGGCCGCCAGCGGCCGCACCAGAAACAGGTCGTCGCCATTGGATTCGATGATGAAGAACCCCTCATTCGGCTTCTTGACCGGCTTGTCAAACATGTACTCGGTAACATACATCTGCGTGGCGCCATCCATGTCCAGCCCATCAAGCGCATTGGTATACCCCCCCGGATGGGTGCCGTTCAGAGGGTAAAAAACGCCCCCCGCCTGGTATCGGATCACAGCCACGTGGTCCGGACCTTTAACGCTCCAGGATGCGGAGCAGTCGCTCTGTACGCTGGCCACCGCGGCGTCATTTGAGTAAGGTCCCGTCCCGACAAGCGGAGGCGTGAAGGTTGCCGCCGTGATCGGCGAGGCAACTCCGGTTTTGGGCGGATCGGCCGGCCCCTTGTAGATGCCCACCATGACCACATCGGCGTTGCCGTAAACGTACGTCAGTTTCAACCCGTGCACGTCATTGGTCAGCGATTCACCGACACCATTCGTAAAACAGGCCAGCGTAAAGGCCGCACCGCAGGGACGCGTGTCCCAATTGGTGTTGGCCGTGGGGTTGCTGTCTGTCAGCGCATAGTACTTCCATGAGACATTCATGAAATTCGCAGGGTAGATCACCAGATCGCGGGACTTGTCAACTGTCACGGAGTACCCGCCCGCGATCACGTTGCCGCTGGCGTCCAGCGGTTCGAACTTGACGGAGTCGTCATTGGTGTCGTTGAAGAAGAAGAACCCCCCGTCGAAACCGTTCGTGACGACGGTGTCGAAGTACCAATAGCACGTGCCCGGATTGACCGAGATCCAGCCGTTCAGTCCAAGCGCGGCATCCCGTGCCGTGGCGGGAGGGGTTCCGTCGATCGGATAAGCACGAAAACCGTCGGTTGCCGTCCGCGTCATGTTCGTGGGGCCCTCCAGGTCGGTGTAGCGCCCCGTGTCCAGCGTCAGGCTCTTCAGCGTCCAGTCGTGCCTGAGATAGTCGGTCGATATACGGTCGGCGTTCAGCTTCGGTGTCGGCATGGGGTCGGTCTCGACATCAAGCACCGGCCGCGGAAGTCGCGCAGCCTTGTACGAACCGACCACAAGCGGATCCAAACGCGCTGTCGACAATTTGAGGTTCTGGTAACAGACCCGGATGCCATGGACCTGCGTCAGGCCGCCGGTCCCGCCGGCAAAGGCTGACAGCGGCATCACGACGCCGCCTATTCTGGTCTTATGGTCGCGCTCTAAAGAGTAATCGTCTGCGGGACCGTTCCACAGGACATCGTACCCGTTGATCAGCGCTGGCGACCACTGGGCGAAGTTCGGCAGAAGGGCGATGGAATACGTGGAAATCGGACGCCGGTCGGCGTCAAGCGGGAAAACAAGCGTCGCTTCAAACGTTTCAAGCTGTTCAATAATAAAGAAGCCGTCAACCGCGTTGGTCACCGGGGTCGCGAACATGAAATCCCAGTACACACTGTTCGCTATGCCGTTGATTTCCAACCCGAGCAGGGCATTTGTCCGTGTGGGCTGGATGCCGTTTGAAGGCCAGATCACAGAGCTGTCCGTACTGACTCCATCGAACTGATAAGCCTGTGAAGGCCCTGTCAAGCTTTCCGCCCCGGCGAAACCGGTCAGCGCAAAGCCGTTGGTCATCGGATTGACAAGAGGCTGGTCAAAGGTGGCATTCCGCATCCCGACCGCACGGCCTGCCCGGTACAGCACCGACTCTCCGGGCCCCCTGTAGATGCCCGCCATGAGCAGGTCGAACGTCGGGGTCGAATCCACAAACTCCAGTCCTTTGACATGGTTCAGCACACCGGATCCGCCCGTGAAGTCGCTCAGCCTGAACGCCGCACCTCCCAATTGGTTATTCCCCGTTGCGTTATCGGAACGCCTCACCCGAACCTGCAAGCCATGGGGCCGAAGCACTTCACGGTTGCCGTAGTTGCTGATCAACAGATGAAGCTGCCAGGAACCGATCCGGGCCCCGTTGCTGTCAAGCGGATACACGTAGGCGTCATCGTCGCCCCCGTATTCAACCGCGAAGAAGCCCCCGTCGGTCGCTGTCGTGACGGAACTGGCGAACATCACCTTGCTGGTCATACAGTTGTAGGCGCCGCTCAGCGTCAAGTTGGTCACCGCATCCGCAAAATCAACCGGGGGCGTCCCGAGGTACGGGCCATACAGATCGTTGACGCTGACTCCGGAACAGACGCCGCTCGTCGGCCCTTCGACATCGGCGTACAGGATGTTGTCCACCTCCAGCGCGATCATCTTCACATCCTCGACGATGACCCTGTTCGCGGCAATCGCCGGACCTAAATGGACCGTATTCGTGGTGGGAACTAAAGAAGGATCGAACAAAGCCCCGGTGACCGGCTTGACAGTTCCCCAGAGGTCTCCGGCGCACCCCACCGCCGCGGCCAACGCAACCCACCGCCCTGCTGATCGTGCCTTCATCGCAGTCTCCTGTCTTGCGTTCTACTTGGTTCTCACTACCGTCCTGTTTCACGCTTCATTCGGCGAAGCACCTGTCTTTCAACACGTTTTGGTTTTCATTATAGGTTGACGAGGGTTGATGGCCAATTGGCTAGGTGGCCGGTGTCTAAATCTTGAGGATCCCTTTCTCGAACCCCCGCGTCACCGCCTCGGTGCGGACGGAGGCGTCCAGCTTTCGCAGGATGGCCGAGACGTGCGCGCGCGCGGTCCGCCGCGAGATGCCCAGCAGCTTGCCGATCTCCACGTTCGAGAAGCCCTGTCGCATGAGGTTCAAAACCTCCTGCTCGCGCTGCGAGAGTGTCGCGCCGCTCGCGTCTCCGTCCGGGCTGCCCAGCCCCTCCTGCTCGTCGACGCCCTGTCCCTCGGATGCGCTGCGGATCGCCGCGAACAGCACGTCCGGGTCCACACTCTTGGTCACGTAGCCCGCCGCCCCGGCCGACATCGACTGGCGGAAATCCTCCTTCGCCTCGGAGGAGGTCAGCATCAGTACGTGCGCCTGCGGTGCCTCGGCCTTGATCTGCCGGAGCACTTCGATGCCGTCGAGGTCCGGCAGGCTGATGTCAAGCAGCAGAACGTCGGGCCTGTGTTCGCGCCAGCCGGCCAACGCCGAGCGCGCGTCGCTCGCCTGGGCCACGACCGAAAAACCGGGCTCGCCCGAAAGCAGGTTCGCCAGCCCCGCCCGCATCACCGGGTGGTCGTCCACCAGCATCAGCCGGATCGTGCGGCCTGTCTGTCCGCTCATCACGCACTCCTCCTTACAATCCAATAAGCACGACAAAAACAAGTTGTCTCTCACACGAAGCCACGAAGGGCACTAAGGTTTAGACACGATTAACTTAACAGAATTCTTTGTGTCCTTTGTGTCTTTGTGTGAGATAAAATTGGGTTGCGGGCTTTGCCCGTGTTGGACGCCCGTCACTCCGCCTTGCCCATGTCGGCGTCATAGTCCCGCAGCAAGACCGTCACCCGCACGACCGTGCCGCCGCCCGGCCGGCGCTCGATCGACAACCGGCCTCCGAGACGTTCCGCGCGCTCGCGCATCACGTCGAGGCCGAAGTGCCCCACGCGGGTGCCGCCGTGCCCGTCCTCCTCAACGAACCCTCGGCCGTCGTCGCAAACCTCCACCTCGACCTGCTCACCCTCGCGCCTCACCGCCACCTGGATCTTACGGCAGGCGGCGTGCTTCTGCGCGTTCAGCAGCGCCTCCTGGATGATCAGCAGCAGGCTGCCGCCCACGAATTCCGAAATATCATCAAACGCGCCCTCGGCGCGGCACGACACCGCCGCGGTTCCGGCGCCGCGCGCCCGCTCGACCACCGCCTCCAGTGCCGGCCCGAAGCGCTGCCCCTGCGCCTGGAGGCTTCTGAGCGTCCACACGGAGTTGCGCAGCTCGTCGGACGCGTGGCTCACCATGCGCCTCGCCACGTCGAGCTGTGGCTGCGTCGCCGCGCCGCCCTTCTGACAAGCCGCGAGCTGGAAGCCGATCCCGCCGAGCGTCTGGAGCACCGTGTCGTGCAGGTTCGCGGCCAGCCGGTTGCGCTCGCGCAGAGTCGCCGCGAACTCCAGGGCCGCCTCGCGCCGGCCGCGCATCTCCTGCGACAGCCGCAGCGTCGTCTCCCGCACCCGCCGGTGCAGGAGCCAGACCCACGCCGCGCCCGCTAAGATGACGGACGCCAGAACCGCCAGCGCCGCCAGCAGCCGCGGGACCGTCCACCACGAGGGCTGCCGCTGAACCACGACGTCGGCCGCCGACCGGAGCAGCAGCTCCACCTGCGGCCGCGTGACCGTCGACGGGATGCTCGGATGCCAGAGGTCCAACATCACGATCCCCGTAAGAGACAGTTCGCTGCCCGCACGCAGAGCGGGCAGGCTCGCGCCCCGCGAGGCGCGCAGCGTGGCCTTGAAGCTGACGTCGGCTTTCTTCAGCTTCAGCACCCGGTCGCCGTTGTCCATCCGCAGATCTTCCGTCAGCGTCGCCTCGCAGGTCACCAGCGCCCCGTCGAAGTCGCCCGGCTCGGCCATCACGCCGTTGTACAGCGCGAACGCGTTGGCGTCGACGATCTGCTCGGCCGAAACGCGAAGCGGCGCGGGCGGCTCCTTCCGCCCGAGCTTGCGCACCACGGCTTCGCAAAGCCCGCTGACGGCGCGGCTCCGGTCCACAAAGCCGGAGACCTCCACGCGTTCGCCGGGCTCGAGGAGGATCGGCTGGCGCGTCTGGATCCTCAGGCCGGTCTCGCCGTCGTGCACAAAGAACACGCAGCCCGGCTCCGGGGCGACGCCCTGCAGGCTTCGGTAGGGCCACACCGAATCGTCCAGAAAAGAGAGCTGCACACGCTCCGCATAGGTGACGACGCCCTCCACATGCAGACGGTACTGGCCGCCGAAATCGCCCCCATAGCCGCCCACCTCGCTGAGCGGCACTTTCGGCGCATCGAACGGCGCGCTTCGCGGCGGCCGCTCCACCGTGAGGTCACTCAGCGAGTTGACGAAGACCGAGGGCATGAGCAGCTCGCCCCGCGTATTGACCGCAGCCATCGCCACGCCCCGCAGCCGCACTTCCGCCTCGACCAGCCCCTCACAGATATCCCGGGCCTCCAGCGGTAGCCGCGCCATGAAGCGGCCCGGGGTGGCGTCGAGCACGAGCATCAAGCCGAGCGGCGGACGCTTCCAGTAACCCTGCACGACGCCCCGCACCTCGACCCGGCGGCAGTCGTCCTGGCCACGGAAAAAGCGCTCCGGATTGAACGGCTCCACCGCTGGCAGCGGAGCCTTGCCGAGCCGGGTGACCGCGTGCGGCAAGATGACCGGCGAGAAGCCGCCCTGCCGGGTCACCCCCGTGATCTCCACCTCGGTTCCCGGACAGAGGCTGCCGAACACGTCGTCATCACCCTTCCACACCCCCTCATCCCGCGCCAGCCGGGGGTACACGAAGATCCCCGAATCCCCGTCCTGCATGATGAACAGCCGGCAAAGGCGCGCCGTCACCACGCCCCGCAGCCGCACGGCACGGCCCTGCCGGATCTCCTCGCCGGTCAGCGCCTTGACCTCGCCGATCCGCGTGATCGCGTTGGTCGCGGCTGAACCCTGCGCAGCCTGCAACAGGCAGATCAGGCTTGCGAGATATGCCACTGCCTGTTTCACCGCGCGGCACCTCCCTCGGCGACACGGCGCAGCGACGTGTAAAAGTCCCTTGTCTTCATTGCGGAACGCGAACCTTCCCAGAAGCTTGGCAGGGCAAAGGCCCGACGCACCTCGCCCTGACTCGCTTTCGATTTCACGACTGAGTCTTTCAGAAGCATACAGAAATCATGTCCATATGCCCATTGGCCAGATGGCCAATCGACGTTTAACATGCGACCCTGATATTTTTTTAATATGAAGGGAGTCAGGCATAGAGTCAACTCCCGATTCTGACAGGACGATTTTTTTGCCTTTTCTCTTGAGTTGGACCTGACTGTTGACCATTATGTTAATAAATAATTCGCATATCATGGAAGGACCATGCGCATGACTGTAGGAGTCGGTTCCATCCACTCGTTTCGCGTTGCGGCGCGATCACATCGCCGTTTCTGGGCGGAGCTCCGCGGGAGCTGCGCGCTTTTTTCGGCCGCCATCTGGATATCGGGATCGGCGCTTGCCCACCCCGTCATCAACGATCCGGTCGCCTATTGGGGTTTCGACGATGCGGACGGCGTCCTTTCTAATCAGGTGACCTCCTCCCCCTACCACGATGCGTCCGTGCTGTTCGGACACCCCGTTTCCGGGGTCGTCGAGGGCGCCGCGGGGCTCGTGGGCAACGCCCTGCTGCTGGACGGCACCAGCGCCCTCCGGCTGCCCTACCACCAGGACAATCTCGGCACCTCGTTCACGATTTCTCTGTGGTATTGGCAACTGACGAACGACACGCGCCAGTGCGTCTATCAGACGCGCGACAATTTCACCGCCACCTATGAGGCCGTGTCGGGAACCAACGACCTTTTCGCCAGCTATGTCGGGCAGGAGCTTGCCGGAAGCATCACGACCGGCCCGCGCGAGTGGATCCACCTCGTGCACACGTTCTCGACGGCCAGCAACATCGTCACCCTCTCCGTCTACAGCAACGGCGTGCTGAAGCTCTCCAAGAACAGCAGCAGCAACAACATGTTCAGCGCGAACCAGGTCAGGGGACTGCACGTGGGCGCTTTCCGCTCGGCGACGGGCCCGGCGGACGGCCGCTGTTTCAAAGGCATGATCGATGAGCTTTCCCTGTGGAAACGCGCCCTCTCGGCGGAGGACGTGTTGGCGCTCTATCAGCGCAGCGCGGGCGGCCAGAAGCTGGCGTTCACGCCTGTGCCGCGGCCATCCATCTCGCTGGCGGGGAAGACGCATGAGTTTGCCCTGAGCGTAGCCGACGGCCTCCCGGAGGGCCTGTTCGCCAACGGCTGGTTGCTGAACGGAATACAAGACCCGGCTTATCCCTACTCGGTATCCGACACGGCGGGTGACGCGGACGCCGCGCTCGGACGCGTGCCCGACACGGGCGGCCATGCGGACGGCCCGTTCGACGCCCAAGTCGCCGACGTGAAATGGCGCGTTCCTCTGACGACGGCCATGAGGCAGCTGGGGCAGGGCGACCTGACCGCCGAGGCGTGGTTCCGCACCACCGCGGTGACCAACTCCTTGAACATTCTTCTGGGCAACTGGGCCGACAGCTACAACGGCGTCATCAACCTCCAGCTGGAAAATGACGGCGGCATCCGGCTCTACCTGAAGAACACGGCGGGAACGGTCAACTCGCTTTGGCTGCCGACCGCCACGAACAATACCGCCCGCGACGGGAAATGGCACCACTTGGCAGGGATCCGGCGCGACACCACGATGCTCCTCTATCTGGACGGCAAAGAGATGGGAAGCATGAGCTCCACCGTCGGCTCCTACACCCTGGGGGGAAGTTACTACTATCTGGGGCGGGACTCGCGCGGCTCCGCCTACGGCGCGTTCAACGGCGAGATCGGACAGGCCCGGCTGTGGACGCGCGCACTCAGCTCCAACGAGGTGGCGGCTGTTGCCGCCTATGGAAGGCCGGGCGTCGGCGTTGTCACCAACAGCGGCCTGCTCGCCGAATATGCCCTCTATGCCCCCTTCAACGCCGTGAGTTCTAGCCCGGGATATCGGATCGCCTTGGCGCCCCCGCAGCTGAAGCAGCTCCCGCTGACCAACTTCACCTGCGAGGCCGTCTTCCGCACCACCGATACGGGGCGCGGCATCCTCATGGGAAGCTACACCAACGATATCGCCGGCGCCATCAGCCTCGAGCTGCACAACGGTAACAACGTCCGGTTATGGCAAAACAATGCGGCAGGCACGGTCCTGGACGTCAACGTCTCCGCCGACAGCCTCGGCATCAACACGCGGGACGGCGCGTGGCACCGCCTCGCCGCCGTGCGGCAAAACGGCAAGGTCTACCTGCATGTGGACGGGCGGCAGCTGACGGCCGTGAACGATGCGCTCGGGCCCTACACGCTGCGAAGCGCCTTTCTCGATTTGGGACGCGACGAGCGAGCCGGCACGCTCCCTTTGAAGGGCGACCTCGGCCACGCACGAATATGGAACCGCGCGCTCAGCACCGACGAGGTGGCAGGCCTCGCGGCGTCCAACGCGGTGCCGTCCGACGGGCTGATCGCCCAGTACGCGCCCATGCAGACAAACTCCCTGCACACGGCGGGCTTTCAGGGCAACCGGTTCCTGCGCTCCTTCACGACCGTCACCAACACCGCCACGCTGGTGTTCACCGATCTGCCGAGACACGAAAAGATCGGTATCGGACTGTTGCTCGCCCAGCTTGACTCGCTGGCCCCGCTCGCCAACAACGACCACTTTGAGATCCGGGTCGACGGGGCAGAGGTGCTGAGCGTCGGTCTCGGCCCCGGCCAGGGCAGCGAGCCCCAGATCAACACGGACGCGTTCAGGTTGTTCGGCGGCGCAGCGGACGCGCAGCTTTTCAAGAACACGATGGCCGTCGGCGGAACGGATCTCTTCTTCTGCGGAACCATCTACGGCGACTTCAAAGACCACGTCTATGATCTCTCATCGCTGGAGGCGCTGCAGAGCGTTGCGCACGCGAACAGCACGCTCGTGCTGGAGTTCCTCGGCGTCCAGAATCGGACCGCAGAGACCGGATGCTTCGGCATCGATCAGATCGAATTGACCGTCTATCCGCTCAGAGGAACGCTGATCCGCTTGCACTGAGGGCGACCGTTGGATATAGGGAGAACCGAACCTGCCCTGCCGCCGTGCCTCTTCGCCGGACGGAAAGCATTAAGGGCCGGCAGAGAACCGACGCGTGCGGTTGTTTTAAGCTTGCGGGGCGTGGACAAGCCCAAGCCCCCGCAAGCAAATCGATACGATCAGCGACTTGCCGTTTTTTCTGCGCCGATGGGCGATACCTTTCCCTGGATGATGTCAAGCATCCGCGGCGAAAGGATCTGGCGCCGGTCGTCGTCGACGAGGCTGAAGCGGTTGCCGTCGTTCGGCGTGCTCAGGTAATTCCAAACGCAGTAGGAAATGCCGTGTTCCTTCAGCAGCAGGATCACGTCGTTCATCCAGTTTTCGCGGGACGTCATGTCGGCGTGGCGGATCGTACCGAACTCGCCGCACCAGAGAATCTTGTCCGGATGCTTTTTCACGAAGTCGAACGCCGGCGACAGCCAGTCCCTCAGAACCTTGGCGTCCATCCGCTGACAGGTGGAATACGGGTTCTTCGCGCCCTCGACGAACCGCTTGTAGTCGCGGTAGCGCTCGATGTCGCCCGGGTAAGGCATCGCCCGGTTGTAGTAGAGCGGCCCCGCCTGCAGTACGCCGCGCTGGTGCGTGAACTCGAAGGGGCCGTAAAAGTGGAAGGTGTAGATCACGTTCTCGTCATCGAAGAGCTGCAGGTCTTTCAGCGAGCTGCAGCTGTTCCAGCAGATACTGCCCACAATGATCTTCCGCGTCGGGTTCACTTTGCGGATCTCGCCGATCGTCCGCGCCGCCAGCGTGTTCCATGCCTGCGGTTTCACGTCCTTCACCTCGTTGAGCAGCTCGAACACGACGCTGTTGTCGGCGTGGTAGCGCCGCTCGAACTCCATCCAGAAGGCGACGAACCGGTTCTGCAGCTCGGCGTCGTCCAGCAAGTTGACGGGCGACGGCACATCACAGTAGTTCCCGACCGCCTTGTGCAGATTCAGCACCACGTTCAGTTTATACTCGTGACACCATGCGACAAAGTTGTCGACGCAACGGAAGGTCCGCTCACAATAGACGAACGGCTTTTCCTCGAGCACGATCTGATCGAAGCCGACCCGGATATGGTCCACGCCGAAGGATGCGATGTTGCGCACGTCGTCCTTCGTGATGTACGTTTCGAAGTGTTCGTAGTCGCCCGGCGACAGCGTCATCTTCCACTTGTCCGGCAGGACGTTGAAGCGCTTGTAGTTGGTCAGCCAGCCGCCGATGCCCATGCCGTGCTCGAAGCCCACGAACGGCTTGGCCTGCGCTTTCGGCAGGTTCGCGTTCGCCGCCGCGGGCGTGTTCTGCGCAGCCGCATCGGCGATCCCCAATCCCCAACACGCCAGCAGCAGCGCTCCCCACCGGATCATCCGACCCCATTTCCCGTAACTCATTTGAGCACCTTTATTCATAGTCTCCTCTTTTCCTGCGTTCAGTTGGATGACATGTTTCACGGACTACAGTGTTTTCTTTTCATAGACGCGCACGTAATCGATCTCAAAGTCGCGCGGATATGTCAAGTTAGGATCGATCGTCCCGATCCAACCCGAATACTGGAAGAGCGCCAGGAGAATAAACATTTTCTCCTGCGGCGTCGGTCCCTTGTACGTCTTGATGACCTTCCCGTCCAGATACCAGCTGAGCAGGCCTTCCTGCCATTCGAGCGCCCAGACATGAAATCCGGCGGACGCGTCGATCGGCGCGGGATACAAATAGTGCCCGTCTTTCGTGAAGTGGACGTTCAGATCGACTTTGCTCACGGTCTTGCCGATATGCCGCCCCTGCTGTTCGATGATGTCGATCTCCACGCTGCCGTCCGCGATCGATTTGCGTTTCCCGTCCGGCGTGTATTCCTGCTTGTTGGGGTCATGCTGGTGGAGCCAGAACGCGTTCAGAAGGCCTTCCCCTTTCGCGCATTTGGCTCGGATCTCGAACCAGCCATATTTTTGCGCGAACTTGTCGAGGATCTGGACTTCGTTGGTGGTCGCGCCGAAACGGTGATCCGAAGTCGTCAAACAACTGACGCATTGATCGGCCTTGTTGGTACGGAACGGAAGTTTCTCATCGATACGGAGTTTCAGGACGCCGTCCGCGATCACCGTGTGCGCGTTATGGTCGGTCCACCGGCTCTTCACGCCGATCCGCTTGAAATACTCCTTGCGCCCCGACCGATAGGCGGGGTACCAATACATATCGTTCAGCTGGGGGCGGTCAAACTCGTCGTCGAACGTCAGTGCCCAGCCCGGTTTTTCCAAAGGAGGCGCAGGAAAGTCGTCCGCCCATCCGAGGCCCATTCCGAAAGCCCAGCAGCAAAGCCCAACCATTGTCCGTTTTCGTTTCATTCGCATTGCCCCCCTTTATAAACCCCGCGGCCTGATACGCGCTTCCGAAAAAAACAACGCCGTCAGCAGGACGCCGATCGCGGCCAGCAGAAAAACGGCCTGATACTGACACACGGGGAAGCCGCCCACACGCCATCGGAGCGTCGCGGCATTTGCCCCCATGAGAACGGACGGGAATACCCGCGAAAGCCCCTGGCCACCGTAGAAAAACGCGCCGAACACAGCCATGTCCATCGTCTTGTTCTCCGCACAGGCGCGGGCAAACATTTCCGACGACGCGGCGACGGAGGTGGCCGCGATGAAAAAGGCATGGAGCGACAAAAGCGCGGCAATCAGCGCATAGACCAGGAATCCGCCCTTGTTCAGACAAAACAAGGTGAGGCACACCGACAGAAAGGTGAAGTGGGCCATGCGGAACACGTTTCTGTCTGTCCATTTCCGCACCATCACGGGCACCCCCGCATACCCCAGCAACATTCCGGCCAGCGAGATCGCCGACACGATGATCACCGCATTGTCCGGCGCACGCAACCCGTTTTTCATATAGAGAAGCGCCAGAGGCACCACACCATACGCCGCCAGATTCAGCGCAAACACATATCCGCCGAAACCCGCCAACGGCTTATTGGCCACCGCCGATGCGACGCCTTGCCACAACCCGATTTCCTTTGACTTCGCTTCCGTGAAATCCGGCATCCGGGCGACAAAAGCCGCCCGCCCCAGAAAAGCGAGGGCGGCGACGAACAGGACGATCTGGAGGTGCACAACTTGCGGATGACGCCCGATCAGCAGGCCCACCGCGAACAGAAACGCCGCACCCGCCGCCTGGTGACAAAGCCGCATCCGTCCGAGAAACACGAGCCGACGATCCTTTTCGAGAAACGTATCGAGCAGCGGAAACCAGCCTGCGACGAAGCCGGACAGAATCAGCGAGAAACAGAAAACCGACGTCACGAGGACAGCGGCGGAAAAGCGACCGAATCCGGGAGCGGCAACCGCCACGAAATAGACGACGCCCGCCAACGCGCTGGCCCCGAGCACCAGGCGCCGCGCCCCCAGACGCGCCGCCACTGCCGCCATGGGAACGATACAGAGTCCGTTCAGCAGCGGCAGCAGCGCGGTGGTCAGCAGCGCGAGCCGCGCATCCGCCCCCAACATCCCGGCGAACAGGAGTATCACCGCGCTGTCAGTCAGCGTGACCTCCCCGAGGACCCCGCAACAGGAAGACAGAATGGCGTTCCGCTCGGCCGACCGTACGTCAGCCGTCTGGCGCGTTGCTGCCGTCATGACATCGGGTTCCTCATTACCGTCGCCCGCCGGATCGTTTCGGTCTTTTCCTGCATCCCCGTCATCTCCAATCCGTGCGGCATCATCTGACCAGAATGGCCATGCCTTTCTGCCGTTGTTTAACAAAGCCAGAGTTCACGAACGCCTCCGAAAGACTCTGCGCCCAGTTCTCAACGGCATTCCCCTTCACAAACCGGCCGTCGGCCAGCGCAGCGCAGATCTCCATGCTCGCCTGCTGCATCGCTCCGGCGGCCTGCGCCGCCGCCTCATCCGCATTCCAAGCGGAGCGGTAAACACACCAGTCCTGGTAGCAAGCCGCTTGCGGTCCCTCCATCCGTTTGGCGGTCGCGGCACCTTCGCCGCCAAGGATGAAGGCGGTCGGCACCATCCGCTCGGGAAGGCACCCGGCTTCCGTTCCGTTCACAAACACGCGCGTCGTTTGCCCCGCATAGCAATGCGCGACGGCCACGTCATACCACCGTTTGCCGTCGAGGACGACCGGCACCTTGATCTCGTGCCCCGTGGACGCGACATAGG
>CAZOIS010000083.1:0-18269 GCA_964579865.1 uncultured Lentisphaeraceae bacterium
TTCAAGGTGACCGTTATCTTCGACGCATCCATAAAGGCCGTCGGCGTGCGAATCAGCGGCAGGGACGATCGTAGCTCCATCAAGCTGTACCCCGTCAAGGCAACCGTCAGCCGATTGTCCGCCACGCAGTCGCTGATGGTCAGCGGAGTGCGCGCGTTGTCCGACTTGTTTCGCGCAAACACGGCGTTGTCCTGTAATGTCACCTTTGTCACGCTACCCGTGCCCGCCAGCGCCGCTCCGGCAGCGACGGTCAGCCGGTTGACGGCGGTCAGGGTCAGCGTGCCGTCGATCCGCGACGTGTCGGCCGATACCGCCACGGCGTTGCTGGCAACCAGCGTCCCGCCCAGCACCGATACCGGCCCGGTCGCGTGTCGGTCTGCCGCCAGGGTCAGCGTGCCCGTACCTTTCTTGGTGATGCCGCCCGCCTGTCCCGCCGCATCTTGCAGCACCGTCGCGACGCTGACGTTGAATCCGGCCGAATCGATCACCATGCCGTTCGTGGTCAGCCGCACGTCGTCCACCGAGTAGACCAGCGTGTCAGAAGCCGAGGCTTTCAGCGTCCCGCCGTCGAAGAGAATCCGGCTCGCAACCGTCAGACCAGGAGTGTGCTCAAAAATTTGCCTGGTCCGCAGCATGCCGCTACCGGAAAGCACGAGGCTGCTTGAGGCTTTTGTCCCCTGATTGGCGCGACCGAGCCAGACCGCTCCGTTGCCGCCCATATCCACCAGACCGCCCGCGACCGAGACCTCTCCCGTCGCGACGCCATACCGCCCGATCGCCAGCACCGGTCCGCTGTTCAGAAAACGCAGTTCGCCGCCGCTGACGTTGAGCGTTCCGTTGCCAGAGGTCCCGATCCACGAGTGTTCGGCGATCGTCCACAGGCCGTTCGACACCGTCATTACGCCGGAAGAGCCCGTGTCGTTCGCGACCGCGAGGTTGCTGACGCTGTTCGTGCCGCCAAGGCCCAGAAGGGATCCCCTGCCGAAACCGCCGACCTGCATGCGCATCCCGATCCCGGTGCTGAAGGTGTTCATGCCGCCCATAACCGTCATGTCGCCGATTCCACCTGCTGCGGAGCCAAGCAGAAAGCCGTTTCCGAAAACATTGGTCCCGTCTGTGACGGTCAGTTTGCCGTACCCGGCTCGCCCTATCAAACTCGCTTCGCCCGGATACGAGAAAGTGCCGCCCGCCAGCGTGACCTCGCCCGTCGAGCCGGGGTTAACAGCGACGCGGAAGTAGTTGGTGGCCGACGGACGCGTGTCGCGAACTGTAAACTGTCCCCCTTGAACAGTGAGTTCGCCGCGCGAGCCCGCGCCCTCTGCGATGTCGAACCCGTTGCTGACGACGCAGATACCGCCCGCCTGCTCCAAGACGCCATGTCCGTTGTTTCCGACAAAGACAAATCCGCTCGATAAAATGTCTGCACCTGCGCCAAGGGAGAGCGTGCCTTTACTGCCGGCTGCGTATCCGACGTAGTTGGCGACCTTCCCCATTTTCAGGGTGGCTTCGGCCACATTCACCCGGCCCGTGGTGCCACTGGTCTCGCCGAGGTGCAGTTCGTTCGTCACCGTCACCTGTGTCCCGTTCAGCAGGTTAAGCGTTGAATAGGCGCTTGTACCGTTCATCGTCCCCACCCGCAGCTGATTGGACACCACGTGTTCGCCACCGTCGAACGAGGCGATTGTTCCCGCGAAGTAGGCGTTAACCGACTCGGAATGAATGTTCTGGAAGGCGATGATGACATGGTTGCTCGTCAGCGGCGATCCCGAGAGCGGAGCAGACTGACAGTTCAACGTGACGAGCCGAAAGGTTCCGTTTGTGAACGTCACCCGTCCGCCGGTGCCCCACCTGACGTATAGACCCTGCCCGCTCTCAGTTGCTGTCCAGACATGCCGGTTGAGGTTGAACAGGTTTTGGTAATTCTGTGTGGAGGCGTCATTCAGGATGATCGTGTTGGTCACATCGCTGTTGAGGTTGCACGTCCAGTTCTGGCTACCGTAATTCTTGAACGCCACGAGATCGGCCGCAGTCGGCACGCTGCCGGCTTGCCAATTGGAGGCCACTTCATAATCACCTACGCCGCTCCCGCCAGCGCCCTGCCAATAGACGGTTCCGGCAAACCCTTGAATCGCAAACAAAAACGCAGCGCATGACAGCAGGTTTCGTCTCATAGAGAAGCCTTTCGCGAAGATGTTTGTACTGTAGCGGGGTGATCGCTGAAAATATATACGGTTTTGCGCACGATCTTTTATCACTTTTGCGCAGCGTCCCGCGTCATCGAATCAGCCTTGCGGCAAACCAACCTGCGGTGTCAGCGCATTTAAGAATTGATGTGCCCGTTCCTTCATCGCGCAGGACTCCCGGAGTGTGTTATCATGTGGGCACCTGAAAACCTTGGCGGCTAGACGGGGCGGGCTGCGGGGAAAAGAGCCGGACTTGCGATGAAGCAGAGAAAGACGACTGACAGAGATGCCGAAGAGGGACGTGGCGCAGGCGCGATGTTGCGTTACGAGGAAGAACTGTGGGCGGAACAGCCCGGGCTTGTGCTGGCGGGCGTTGATGAAGCCGGTCGGGGGTGCCTCGCGGGGCCGGTGGTCGCCGGTGCCGTCACGATGCGGCAGGAACTCGCCGAGCGCCTTTACGCGGACACGCTTTCGGGATTGACGGATTCCAAGCAGCTTTCGGCTGCACGGCGCGAAACGTTTTTCGAGATTTTCCGCAACACGCCGGAAATCGTGATGTCCACGGGGTGGTGCTCGGCCAAGGAGATCGATCGTCTCAATATTTTGGTGGCGACCCATCTCGCGATGCGGCGGGCCGTCGAGGGGTTGCGCCAGAAGGCCGCGTACGTGTTGGTCGACGGGCTGCCCGTGAAAGGATTGCCGTGCCCTTCGACCGCGATCGTCCAAGGCGACGCGAAAAGTTTTCTGATCGCGGCCGCAAGCGTGGTGGCCAAAGTGAGCCGCGACCGTTTCATGGCGAAACTCCACGAGCAGTATCCGCAGTACGGTTTCGCCGTGAACAAAGGATATGGCGTGAACGAACACATGGCCGCGCTTTTTAAATACGGCTCTTGCCCGGAACATCGCCACACATTCAGGCCGGTGCAGGACGCGGACCAGAAGCTCCCCGGATTCGAGTATTGAAGCGCGCCGTTCCGCGTCTTATCGGACCATGTCTTGGGGGATCGTGAAACGGAGCTCGCCCTTCCCATCCATGTTCTCGCAGGGCAGGACGAGCTCGAGATCGCCGGTCGGCTTCGCGTCGCACAAGAAGAGGATCAGATCGGTGAACGTCTCGCCCGGTGCCAGCGCCGTCGCCATCTGCGCGCCGACGGGATAACTGTCGAGACCGAATGAAACCAAACTGAACGGTGTGCCGTCCGCCTTTCTCAGTTCAGCCTTATTTTGGTCGGACAGCGCCTCGGCGACCCGCCAGGGACGGTATCCGACTTTTTCTTTGCCGGTATTGGTGATGGCGAGTCTCACGCTGCAGACCGGCGTTTCGGTCGTGACGGTCCGCTTCAGGGCGGCCTGATACACCTCGGGACACCCGTACCGGACATCGGTGACCGCAACGGTCGCGTGCAGTCCTCGGACCCGGCCCGGCAAGGGGGCGACCGTGATCCGCTCATGCATCAGCGCCAGCCGTGCGGGATGGGGCTGATCGGCTTTGCCGCCGTCGCTGTGCGACCTCGACAAAAGGAAGAGGCCTGCACCCAGAACCGCGGATGCGAGCGCCAGGCCGGGCCAAAGAAAGCGGTGCCCGGATCCGCGGGCTGCCG
Source organism: uncultured Lentisphaeraceae bacterium (assembly GCA_964579865.1). Classification (GTDB taxonomy): domain Bacteria; phylum Verrucomicrobiota; class Kiritimatiellia; order RFP12; family UBA1067; genus DAOPZC01. Next base: position 3,785 of record CAZOIS010000083.1, read on the forward strand.
CGGCGGGACGGAGGCGGTGCTCAGAAGGAAAGGAGATGGACGCTTTGCAGAAGGGACACGTGCCGGCCGTCCCCGACTGCTCCGGTGAATAGGTGATGACCTTGCGGCAAAGATTACATACATATGCTTTGTCTTTAACCATGTCTTTATTCCCCTTTGTAAAACGCCACCAGCATAGCAAAAAACGGAGGCGTGTGAAGCCTCCGTTTTTCTGATCCGAGAACGCCGGACGCGGCTTTTCCCGCGTACCCGGCACCTCTTCTTGTGATGGATACTCCGCTTAGGACTCGACCGGTTGGCCTTCGCGTCCGCGAATCTTGATATGCAGTTCGCGGAGTTGCTTCTCGGTGACCTCGGAGGGCGCGTTCATCATCAGGTCCTGCGCTTTCTGATTCATCGGGAAAGCGATGACTTCGCGGATGTTGTCTTCTCCGGCCAGCAGCATGACCATGCGGTCGACGCCGGGAGCGATACCGCCGTGCGGCGGAGCGCCATATTTGAACGCATTGAGCAGGCAAGAGAACTTCTCTTCCACGACTTCGGGGCCGTACCCGGCGATTTCGAACGCCTTGTACATGATCTCGGGCAGGTGGTTCCGGATCGCGCCACTGGAGAGCTCGATGCCGTTGCAGACCACGTCGTACTGGTAGGCCAGGATGTCGAGCGGGTTCTTGTTGAGCAGCGCGTCCATGCCGCCCTGCGGCATCGAGAACGGGTTGTGCGAGAAAATCACCGCGCCCGTCTCGGGGTCTTTCTCGAACATCGGGAAGTCCACGATCCAGCAGAATTTGAAGACGTTCTTGTCGATCAGGTCGAGGTCGCGTCCGAGTTTGATGCGGATGTCGCCCGCCATCTTCGCGGCTTTATCCGCCTCATCGCAGAGGAAGAAGATCACGTCGCCGTCTTTGGCGTTGCCCATCTCCGCGAGGGCGGCCAGCTCTTCCGGCTTGAGGAACTTCTGGATCGGGCCTTTGACGGCGTCGCCGTCCCAGATGAGGTAGGCCAGGCCCTTGGAGCCGAGCCCCTTGGCGTGTTCGACCAGCTTGTCGAAGAAGCTTCGGGGCTTGTCCTTGATGTTTTTAACCGGTATCGCACGTACCACGGAGCCGGCTTTGACGGCGGCGGCGAACGCGTTGAACCCGGAGTCTTTGAAAAGCCCGGAGCAGTCGAAGATCTCGATCGGAATGCGCAGGTCGGGCTTGTCGCAGCCGTACTTGAGCATCGATTCGCGGTAAGGGATGCGGACCCACGGCGTGGCGTCCACCTGCTTTTTCGAGAAGGTCGCGAAGGTGCTCGAAATCACGTCTTCGACCACGGCGAAAATGTCTTCCTGCGTAACGAAGGACATTTCCATATCGAGCTGGTAGAACTCGCCGGGCGACCGGTCGGCGCGCGCGTCCTCGTCGCGGAAACACGGGGCGATCTGGAAATAGCGGTCAAAGCCCGCGACCATCAGAAGCTGCTTGAAGAGCTGCGGGGCCTGCGGCAGTGCGTAAAACTTGCCGTGGTGCACGCGGCTGGGAACCAGATAATCGCGCGCGCCTTCCGGCGAGCTGCACGTCAGGATCGGCGTCTGGTACTCGTTGAAGCCGTGTCTCTCCATGGCTTTGCGGAGGAAGGAGATGATCTTCGAGCGCAGCAGGATGTTGTTGTGGATGCGCTCGCGGCGCAGATCGAGGAAACGGTATTTCAGGCGCAGGTCTTCAGCCCCGTCCTCGTCCCCCGGCAGATAAAGCGGGGTCTGGTCGGCCGACGCTTCGATAATGCACTCGTTCGCGACGAGTTCCACCTCGCCTGTTGGGATGTCGGGGTTGATGGTGGAGGCTTCGCGCAGCGTCACCTCGCCGACGACGGTGATGACGGTTTCGAGCCGGGCCTTGCTCAGCGCTTCGAAAAAGGAGCGGCTCGGGTGCACCACGACTTGGGTGATGCCGTAATGGTCGCGCAGGTCGATGAAGAGGATGCCGCCGTGGTCGCGGACACGGAACATCCAGCCGGAAAGCTTGACGGTTGTGCCGGCATCGGTGGCGCGGAGTTGGTTACACGTATGAGAGCGATAAAGGTGCATAGTCTTCTTTCCTTGGAAAATTGAAGCGAAATGTTAGCAGAAACCGGCCAGACGCGCCATGGCGGATTTTCGGTTCTGGGCTTGGCGGGAGAAAAGCCGTTCGGACGGGGAATAGCCTTGCGGCTTCATCTGCGGATTCGTTATCTTCCAATCCGTCAGAGCCGTGTGTCGTGAAGAAAAAGGGAGACGGATCAAATGATGCGACTGTTTTTTGGGGGGCTGATGGCGGCGGGGATGGCTTGGGCGGCGCAGGCGGGCAGCGTGTCGCTGTCGGCCGGTGATCCGGCGCGCTGGCAGGCGAATCAGGACGGCGGCAACGCGCCCGAAGTCTCGGCGGGCAGGACGTTTGAAGGGCGACCGTCGCTCCGGTTCGTCTACCGGAACGTCGGGGGCTACGGCAACAGCCTGCTCGATCGCGTGACGGTTCCGCCCGACGCGTACGGGGTGCGCTTCAGGCTGTTGGTGGAGGAGGCCTCACCCGAAGCCGCCATGCACCTCTGGCTCCGCGAGAAGGACGGCGACATGTGGATGTGCGCCGTGGCACCTGAAGACGGCAAGGGGATTGCCGGACTCAAAGGGGCGTGGCGCTCCGTGTTCATTCCGTTCAGCGCATTGGGGCATCAGCCGCGGGGCGATAAAAAGCGCAATTTTCTCAGCGTGGACCGGTTGCTGATGGGGTTCAACTTCGGCAGCCAGAGGGTTGACATCGCGGCTCTGGAGTTTGCTGTCCGCGAGAACCGCACGGCCCCGGCCAGCGAAGCGGCTCGGCCGGTTCGGCCTGTCGATCCGGCGGGCCGTCGGATCGCGATTCTGCGGGAGCCCACCGTCGAGAAGCAGCCCGGCCATGCCGATCCCGAGCGCCTCGCGAAGCTTTTGCGTGAAGCGGGATTCTCGCCGGTGTTTCTGCGGGCTGCCGAGGTGTGCGTGAAAACGGGGCTTAGCCGGGACAATGTGGACTTGCTGGTGTTGCCGTCCGCGCCGTTCTTTCCGCGGGCGGCCGTCGAAAATTTCCGCGCCTACCTCAAGGCGGGAGGAGCGTTTTTCTCCATCGGCGGCTATGCCTTCGATGTGCTCGGCGACGATGGCGATGCGGGGTGGACAACGCAGACGCTCTGGCCGCTGGCCAAAGAGATCGACTCTGTCCGCCGCGCCGCGGGGCGCCTCAACACCCGGCACGGTGAGCCGGGCGACACGATGAAATTGCATCCTGACCAGATCGGGGTGTTCGATCCGTCGTTCCTCTTGCGCAACGTCGCGACCGTCGCGACCGCGGCGGACCAGTATGTGGTTCCAGAAAAATGGCGTTCCGAAATTTCTTTGGAGGGGCCGGCCGCCATCGCCATGACCGGCAACAACAGCCCGGTTTTTCCGGATGTGCAGGCCCGGTGGATACCGCTGCTTGAAACGGCGGACCGTTTCGGACGGCCGCGCGGGCCTGCTGCGGCGCTGGTGTTGAATTACCGCGGGCCCTATGCGGGGTCGAACTGGGGCCTCGTCGGCGTCACGAACCGCGATCTGCTCAACGGCGATTTTCCCGTTGCCGACCGCCTGTTCGTGTCGGCCTGCCAGAGGTTGCTCGCGCCGTCGTACCTCACGACGCTGAAAAGCGACTTCGCCAGTTACAAGCCCGGAGATGAGGCGGTGCTCCACGCGAAGGTGCGATCGTCATCCGGGACGCTCGCTGTGCGGTTCCATGTGGGCGGCGCCGTCGTGGCGGAAGCGCCGGTGACGGACGGGGCCGCCGCCGCGACGTGGCGGGTGGAACGGGCGCTGCCGGACTTCCTCGATTTTTCCGCCGAGCTGCTGGTGGACGGCAAGCCGGTCGACGTGATGCGGAGCGGCTTCACGGTCTTCAATCCGGCGCGCAGTGCGGAGGGCCCGACCGTCGAACTGGCCCAAAACTATTTCCGTTTCAACGGCCGCCCGCTCTTCTTCGGCGGCGCGAACACGACCGGCATGATGTGGTACTCCGACAACGAGGACCCGTTGGTGTGGCGGCGCGACTTCGAGCGGATGGGCGACTTCGCGATGAATACGCTGCGCATCCTGCACTTCTCGCCCTTCTGCAATGCGACGAATCCGACCGCGCGGGCGACGTCCTTCGATCTCGCCCGCCGTCCGGAAAAGACCTGCCGCCAGACGGACGCCATGGTGCAGCTGGCGCAGCCCAATCAGGTGTCGATCTTCCTTTCGCTCCACGACTGGATTCCGCTGGACCTGTCGGAGGCGGAGCTGCAAGCGCAGCAGGACTGGGACCGGTTCTGGGCCGGACGCTACCGCTCGTTTCACGGCATGATGTACGACATCCAGAACGAGCCGGGCACGGCGCTCAGCAACGCGGCGGTGCTGCGGCCGCTCTATGAGACGTGGCTCGCGGCCAAATACGGCTCCGTGCAGGCGGCCTGCGAGGCCTGGCAGAGGGCCGGCTCAAAGCCCGCGATCGATTTCGGCGCGAAGGCGGCCGGTTGGGACGACCTGCGCGTGCGCGACAACGAGCGTTTCCGCGCGTGGATCTACGCGCGCTGGCAGCGGGCCAACGGCGAGGCGGTCAAGGCGGCGGCGCCGCACGCGCCGGTCACGGTGGGCCATCTGCAGAATCTGACCGCGTCGGAAAAAGTGCTGGATACCGCGGGCATCGATTTCTCCAACATCCATCACTACGGCGCGGTGGATCATCTGCGCGGGGTGCTGAAACTCATCGACCGCCGGTTCGAGGGAAAGAGCTTTTCGCTCGGCGAGTTTGGCTCCAAAGCCGCACATTCTGCGCGCAACAAGGGCGAATGGGGCGATCCTGCCGGGGCCTCGGTCAACCATTATCTCGCGGTCGGTCACTACGCGCTCGGCATGGGGGCCTCTTTCATGGCGAACTGGAGCTGGAAGGACTTCCGGGACAGCGTGTTTCCGTGGGGCGTCAATCACGCGGACCTCACGCCCAAGCCGGTGCTCGAGGCCTATCGCAACATGATGCTGCTCTTCCGCACGGCGGAGCCGCGCTACGAGCCGCCGCAGCTCTATCTGGTGCTGCCCGACAGCTTCCGCCTCGGTCCCGAGTCCGCTCGCATCCACGAGGGCTTGCGCCGCTCGGCCGATTGGCTGATCAGCGCCAATGTCCCGTTCGGCGTGATCAACGAGGAGTCGCTCGACCGTCTGCCCGCCGCGGCGCGGGCGCTGGTGTGGCCCATGGCGGTGTGCCCGGACGACGCCGCGTTCGCGCGCGTCGCGGAGTTTGTGCAGAAAGAAGGAGGCGCGCTGCTGCTAACCGGCGATCCGCGGTTCGATGCGGACCGCCGCCCCGCGCGCCTCGACCGGCTGGAGAAACTGGGCTTAGCGCCCGTGGCGGGCCCGCCTGTGCCCCCCTTCGCGCGGCGCGACATGCCGGCCGAGGTCCCGCTTCTGGCCTCGCAAAACCGACGCGTCTGCTGGGTGCCGGCGACGGTGGAGCTGTTGGACGACACGGGGCGACAGGGACGGGCGTTGTACCGCCGTTTTCTCGACGAGTTTTCGGACGTTGACCGCATCAAAACCTCCGACGATGACGGAAGCGTGCTGGTTTTCGATGTCGCTTTGCGCAACGGGCGTGCGCTGACGGCGGTCAACATGTCGGAGGGGACGCGACAGGTGACGATCCCCGCGCATGGAAAATATCCGGAGATCCGTGCGGGGCTTTCCGCAGGCCGTACGCTCTATGTGATGTTCGACGGTCCGGGAAATGTTGTGGCCGCGGCCGCGCAAGAGGGGCTCGCGGTGGGCGGCAGGGACGTGTTGCCCGGAAAAGGCGATTTCGCTTTTCTGTCGCTGGATGCGAAAGACTTGCGGCAGTCTGAGCAAGTCGCGGTCATGCCGTTCGGCGAGGGGCGTTTCACGCTGTCGCGCGAAGCGGGCTCAGCGGCGCTGACGGGAGAGGTCGGCGAATTCCGCGCGGGTCAATGGATAAGGCTCGAGGGGCAGGCTCTCGAAGCGGCCGAAGGCGGCGTGGCCGGCAAGACCGATGCGGCGACGGCGTACGACCTTCGCCTGCTGTCCGCGCCGCAACGTGTGGAGCCGTCGCGCCAGAGCCTTGCCGGCCTGCTGCGTGTGCGCCCGCCGCGAAGCGCCGGAAATCCTTAACGCGCGACGGGCGGGCGTGTCGGTTGACACGGTTACTTTCGCGTGCTATGGTGCGGGATCATTCGCTTTAAAACGGGGTATCGCGAGGAGTCAAGGAGATGTCCAGGATCGCGAAGAAGATGCCGCAGGTGATGGTCCTGCTCGAAATGTCGAACAAGATCAACCGGGACCGGATGCAGGGCATTCTGCGCTACGAACGGCTGTACGGCCCTTGGCGGCTGCACATCGTCGAGGGGAGACGGTTCGAGCAGCCTTTCCGCGATCTCGAGTCGCTGGGCGTGAACGGCATTCTCGCCGGCACTACGCTGACGGATTTGCTGGAGCCCGTCATGTCCGCCTGTGTGCCGACTGTGCTTTTCGATCCGCTCGGCCCCTATGCCGATAAAGGCAATCCGCTTTTCCGGCATTCGACGATGACGTGCGATTCCGTGTCGGTCGGACGTCTTGGCGCGGAGTATCTCTTGGAGCAGGGGTTCAGCCATTTCGCCTTTGTCGGCGATATCTGGGACAGCAACTGGTCGCTTAAGCGCCAGGACGGTTTCGTGCGCCGGCTGGCCGAGTCGGGGGGCGGTTGCGAGGTCTACCGGACGCCCTCTGATGATGCCCGAAGCGACTGGGGGATCGAGCAGAAAGATATGGCCGCCTGGCTGGCGGGGTTGCCGAAGCCGGTCGGCGTGATGGCCTCGAACGATGTGCGCGGGCGGCAGGTGTTGGACACCTGCCTGATGGCGGATATCAGCGTGCCGGACCAAGTCGCCGTGCTGGGGGTCGACAATGACGAGCTGATCTGCTCGACGACGAATCCTCCGATGAGCAGTATTCTGCGGGACACCGAGGGAAGCGGCTATTACGCGGCCCAGATGCTGGACAATCTGATGCGAGGACGGGGCAAGAAAAAGGAATCGGTGCAATATGGCCCTCTCCGTGTGGTCGGAAGGCAGTCGACGGAAAAGCTTCAGTTTACCGACCGACTGGCGGTCAAGGCGGTTGAGTTCATCCGCATCAATTCGGGCATCGGCATGAACGTGGCGGATGTCGTCAAGCACCTGAAGGTTTCGCGCCGCTTGGCCGAACTGCGGTTCCGTCAAGCCGTGGGACATTCGATTCACGATGAGTTACAGGGGGCCCGGCTCGCGCAGGTGCGGCGTTTGCTGCAAGAGACCGAGCTGTCGATCGCGGAGATCACCGACCAATGCGGCTATGAGAGCGAGAGTTATCTCGGGCTGGTCTTCCGCAAGCACTACCGCACGACGATGCGCCAGTTCAGGAAGACGGCCCGCAGTTATCCGCGCGGCTCCTGAGGGTGTCCGTGACGGCGACTGTTTGTCCTGGGGCCGCGCCGATTCTGATGCCCATAATTTCGCTTGCGAAACGGGGGCGTTATGGGCGAAAATAAACCTTTCAACACGCATTTCTGTGCATGCGCAATCGAAGGATGGTTATGTCGAACACAAGCAGTCTGGAAGTCATTTCGTCGCTGTGCAAACGCCGCGGTTTCATTTTCCATAGTTCTGAGATTTATGGCGGCATCAACGGGTTCTGGGACTACGGCCCGCTGGGTTGCGAGATGAAGCGCAACATCAAGGACGCCTGGTGGCAGACGACGGTTCGCAACCGCGAAGATGTGGCCGGACTCGACGCCACGATCATCATGCATCCGTCCATCTGGAAGGCGTCCGGCCATCTCGATACGTTCTCGGACCCCATGAGCACGTGCAAGTCCTGCAAGAAGCTGATGCGCGCGGACCAGGTCTGGGACATTCTGGCGGACGGCGAGATCGGCCAGGCCCTTCAGGCGCTGATCGGCGAGGGCCTCGACGCGGGGAAGGTCGCCGGCTGGTGCAAGGGCAAGGCCAAAGGCCAGGCGCCCAATCTGGCGGCCGTGCAGAATCCGATGGTTCTGACCGCGGCGTTCGAGAAGATCAAGGCTGACCCGGCCGCGTTTGCCGGCCTGCAGGCGCTCTACACGCTGCTGGCCAACGCGAATCGCGAAGAGGACGAAGAGAGCGTTTCGCCGTGCCCTTATTGCGGCGGCGAACTGACCGAGCCGCGGCCCTTCAACCTGATGTTCAAGACGGTGGTCGGCCCCGTCGACGATCCCGCCAACGTCGCGTACCTGCGCCCGGAGACCGCCCAGGCGATTTTCGCGCAGTTCCAGAACGTGCTGGCGACCAGCCGCCAGCAGGTGCCTTTCGGCATCGCGCAGATGGGCAAATCGTTCCGCAACGAGGTCACGCCCCGCAACTATACGTTCCGCTCGCGCGAATTCGAGCAGATGGAGCTGGAATTTTTTATCCGCCCCGACGAGGCCGTCGAATTGATCTGCGGCAAGGTCACGACGATGGCCGACACGCCGGACCTTGCGGTGCCGCAGGATTCCTGGGGGTGGGAGGTCTGGCACAAGTACTGGGTCGAGCAGCGGAAATCGTGGATCCAGTCCTGCGGGCTGCCCGCGGACTCCTTTGTCGAGTATTGGCAGAAGCCCGAGGAACTGGCCCACTACGCCCGCGCCTGCGTGGACATCCAGTACAGCTTCCCCTTCGGCGTGCAGGAGCTCGAGGGCATCGCCGCGCGTTCGGACTTCGACCTGACGCAGCACCAGAAGCACAGCGGCAAGAGCATGGAAGTGTTCGACGAGCCGCTCAAGCTTGCGGCGAACAAGCTGGACGACGCGGCGAAGGCCGCCTTCACCGAAAAGGTCGTGGCGGACTGGACGGTGCGCGGCAAGGATGCCGACGCGGCCCGGGCGTTCGTGGCGAAGCTGTTCGAAGGCAAATACGTCCCGCACGTGATCGAGCCCTCCGCCGGCGTGGACCGCATGATGCTGGCGCTGCTCTGCAACGCCTATGAGGAACAGAAGCTGACGGACGAGAAGGGCAAGGAAGACGTGCGCGTGGTGATGCATTTCAGCCCGCGCATCGCGCCGGTCAAGGTCGCGGTTTTCCCGCTCGTCAAGAACAAGCCCGAGGTCTACAACAAGGCCCGCGAGATCTTCGCGTATCTGAGCCGCCGCTATCCCGCGTTCTGGGACGAGAGCGGCGCGATCGGCCGCCGTTATCGCCGCCAGGACGAGATCGGCACGCCGTGGTGCGTGACCATCGACTTCCAGACGCTCGACGACGGCACGGTGACCATCCGCGACCGCGACACGATGCTGCAGGAACGGTTGACGGTGGAACAGCTCAAGGCCAAGATCGAAGACGCGCTGATCGGGTGATGCGCGGCGGTGGCTTTTAGGCTGTTGACTGGCAGGAGAGGCGGAGGGGTTGTGACGGAAGATCTCCATTTCGCGAAGCCGGACTACGACCGCCAGCAGCGGCGGGGGATGCCGGAAGTGATTTACGGCGCCGGCAAGACGGCGCCGCAGATCGCCGCGATCATGCGCGCGCTGAACGCCGCCGGGCAGAACGCTTTCGCCACGCGGGTGACCTCCGAGCAGGCCGCGGCCGTGCAGGCGGAGCTGCCCGCTGCGGCGTACCGCGCGGAAGCCCGCATCCTCACCTGCGATGTCGCGCCATTGCCGGAGCAGAGGGGCAAAATCGCCGTGTTGTGTGCCGGGACGTCGGATCTTCCGGTTGCCGAAGAGGCGGCGGTGACCGCCGAACGGTTGGGCGCGAAAGTCGAACGGATTTTCGACGTGGGGGTGGCGGGGCTGCACCGCCTGCTGTCCCGGCTGGACCGTTTCGCGGACGCGCGGGCCATCGTGGTCGTGGCGGGCATGGAGGGCGCGCTGCCGTCAGTGGTCGGGGGACTCACCGACAAACCGGTGATCGCGGTGCCCACGAGTGTCGGTTACGGCGCGAGTTTTCAAGGTCTTGCGGCCCTGCTCGGCATGCTCAACTCCTGCGCTGCGGGCGTGACGGTCGTGAACATCGATAACGGATTCGGCGCGGGCGTCGCCGCATCGCTGATCAACCGGCAGGCCGGCGGCACGCCGCTGTAGGCGTTGGGCGGGCTCGGCAGCCGGTTATGGAAACTGCACGCGCGGCTGACGCGACAAGGAGGGGTCATGCACGGGAAACGGTTCCGTACGGCGTTCATTTCCGCCTGTGTGGCTGCGGTCATCGCCGCCGGCTGCCTTTCACTGAAACCTCCGGCCGCGGCACCTCGCGATGCGGTTTGCGACTGGACGGGCGCGGCGTGGATCGGCGACGGCAAGCCGCAGCCGACGAATGACGCGGCCTTCTATCTGGACGATCCCGCTCCGCTTTTCCGCAAAACGTTCACGCTGGCGAAAGCCGTGAGAGGCGCGCGGCTGAACATCGTGGGGCTGGGCCTGTATCGGGTCTCGGTGAACGGTCGGCCGCTGTCCCACGGGCTCGCACCGCTGTGGACGCCGTTCGGAAAGCGCGTGCTCTTCGATGTTTACGAGGCGTTGCCTCTGCGTCAGGGGGAGAACGTGCTGGCGGTGGAGCTCGGAAACGGCTGGTACAATCCGCTGCCGCTGCGCATGTGGGGACGCTTCAATCTGAGGGAGGCGCTGACGGTCGGGCGTCCCTGCCTGATCGCGAAACTGACGATCGAGTACGAGGATGGGACGCGGGCGGCCATCGCGAGCGATGGATCGTGGAAAACCGCCGAGGGCCCTCTGCTCCGCAACAGCCTGTATCTGGGCGAGGTTTGCGACGCGCGCAGACTGATCGACGGGTGGCAGGGCCCGGGGTTCGACGATTCCGGCTGGCGTCAAGCCGCGGCGGCGGAGGGGCCGGCCGGGAAGCTGGAGCCGCGGCGCGCGGAGCCGGTTCTGCCTGCTGCGTGGCTGCAGGCGGTCAAGGTCGCGGAGCCTCGGCCCGGTGTGTATGTCGCCGATGTCGGACGCAATCTGGCCGGGCAGGCGCGTTTCCGGCTCGGCGCGGGCACGGCGGGCGAGCGCATCGTTTTCCGCTACGGCGAGCTGCTGAACAAAGACGGGACGGTCAACGGCTTGACGGCGGTGTGCGGCCAGATCAAACGCACGGGAATGGGCGGCCCGGGCGCGCCGGATGTCGCCGAACAATGTGACGTGTACATCCGGAGCGGCCAGGGGGATGAGACCTACTGGCCGCAGTTCACGTGGCACGGCTATCGCTATGTGCAGATCGAGGGGTTGAAGCGGGCGCCCGCTTTGTCGGACGTGACCGCCGTGGCGCTGGCCGGGACCGGCGCGTCGGGGTCGGTCGAGAGCTCCAGCCCGCTGTTCAACGACATCCGGCGCCTGTGCGTCGACACGTTCTCAAGCAACCTGATGGGCGTGCAGTCGGACTGCCCCGCGCGCGAGCGCTTCGGCTACGGCGCGGACATCGCGGCGACGACCGAGGCCTTTATTTTCCACTTCAACATGCGCACGTTCTACGCGAAGGCGGTGCAGGATTTTGCGGACGAGGCGGAAGACGACGGCTGGTTTACGGAGACCGCGCCGTATGTGGGGATCGCGGACCGCGGCTTCGGCGGACGCTCGGGGCCGATCGGCTGGACGGTCGGCGTGCCGGTCATGATGCGCGACCTCTACCGATACTACGGCGACCGCGACACGCTCGCGAAGCACTACGGGGCCTGCGCGCGCTATGTGGATCTCGTGCGCGGAAAATGCCCGGACCTGACCGTGCCGCGGTGCATCGGCGACCACGAGGCGCTGGAAAAGGCGCCGGAGACGCTGACCGCTACGGCGCATTTCTATCAGTGGGCGCGGCTGGTTTCACAGTTCGCCGCGATTCTCGGTAAGAGCGAGGACGCGGAAAAATTCGGCGCGCTGGCAGACGAGATCCGCGCGGCCTTCCAGAAGAAATTCGTGAGGGGCGGCAGAGTGGGGCAGGGGCGGCAGGGCGAACAGGCGTTCGGACTCTATCATCGGCTGGTGCCGGAGTCGGACCGCGCGGCCGCGCTGGAGATCCTGCGCAAGGACATCGAGGCGCACGGCGGGGCGCTGACGACCGGCATCTTCGGGACGAAGTACCTGCTCGAAGTGCTGAGCACGGAGGGGCTGGAAGAGCTGGCGGTTAAGCTGGTTCTGCGCCGCGAATTTCCGGGCTGGGGGTATATGCTCGACAACGGCGCGACCACGCTGTGGGAGACGTGGAAGCCGTCGGACAACACGTACAGCCAAAACCATCCGATGTTCGGTTCGGTCGCGGAATGGCAAATGAAGCATGTGCTCGGACTCACCGTGCCGGAGGACGCGGTCGGCGCGGACCGCGTCGTGATCCGTCCCCGTCCGGCGGAGGGGCTGACGTGGGCCAAAGGCCACTGGTTCTGTCCGGGCAAGGGCTTTGTGCGCGTTGCGTGGAAGGTCGCGGACGGGAAGATGAAGCTGGACGTCGAATTGCCTGAGGGCATGAAAGCGAGCGTCTGGCTGGCTGACGAAAAGCGTTGGGCCCATGTCGGCGAGGGCCGGCATGCGTGGTAGGCTGCGGCCTCCGGACGCGCCGTGGACGGCGCGGGTGCCGCCCACGCAGGAGCAGATGAGGCTGAGCATGGACGAGTTTCTGTATTACGACACGCATGCGCATTTCGAAGGGGCGCCGGTGGAGACGGCGGCCGTGGTGGAGCGGGCGGCTGCGGCGGGCGTGGGACGCATCGTGGCGGTCGGCGGCAGCGCGACGCTCAACGCGGGCGCGTTGGCGGCGTCGGCCGCCTATCCCGATCGGGTGCGGCTGGCGCTGGGCTTCGACCGCGACCAGGCGGGGACTGCCGCGCCCGAGGTGTTCGTCGATGTGCTGCGGCAACTGGCCGCGGCGGACCCTTTGGCGGCAGTGGGCGAAACGGGGCTCGACTTCCACTACCATCCCGAGTCGGCCGAGGCGCAGCGCGCGCTTTTCGCGGCGCAGCTGCGTCTGGCGGATGAGTGGCGCCTGCCGGTGATCATTCACACGCGCGAAGCGGACGAGGCGACGCTGCGCGTGCTGGACGAGACGCCGTGGCGCGGCGAGGGGCTGCGCGGCGTGGTGCACTGTTTCACGGGAGGCAAAGCGTTCGCGGCGCAGCTGCTGGACCGTCAACTGGCGATCAGTTTCAGCGGCATTGTGACCTTCCGCAACGCGGACATGCTGCGCGAAAGCGCGGCGTTCGTGCCTGACGAGAGGCTGCTGATCGAGACGGACACGCCCTTTTTGGCGCCCGTGCCCAAGCGCGGACAGCGCAACGAGCCCGCCTTCGTGACGCACGTGGCAGAGTGCCTCGCGAAAGTGCGGGGCACAACCGCGGAGCGGATCGCGGAGCTGACGTGGCAGAACGCGCGGGCGCTGTTCGGGTGATGCCGATGCGGTCAACCCCTTCGAGTGATTCGAAGAGATCGAACGAATCGAGAGGAGGCGTTCAGCCCAGCGCGATTTCCGCCTCCTCGCGCGTGGCGAGGTTCTTGCGCTTCGCGACGCCCTTCGCGACATCGTCCGGGCCAATGAAGACCGCGTCTGCGGCGGTGCCGGCGCTGGCGCGCGAAAAGAACTGCTTGGGTTTCTGCCGGGCCAGCATGAGGTCGACTTTTTCGCCGTTCTCGCGCAGAGCGCGGGCGAGCCGGGTTGCGGCGATGCGCTGTTCGGGGAACATGTATCCGATCACCACGCCGCTTTTTTCGGCGGCCGCGGTTTCGCCGAGCAGGTCTTTCAGAACCTCGACGACGACGACGTCACCGAAACCGAGCCCCACGGCGGGCGTGGGCGCGCCGCCGATGGTTGTGAGCAGGCTGTCATAGCGGCCTCCGCCGAAGATTGCGCGGAACTTGCGCTCCGTGTCGAAGGCCTCGAAGACGACGCCGGTGTAATAGGACAGGCCGCGGATGACCGCGATGTCGAAAACGAGGCGGTCTGCGATGCCGTAAGTCTCGGCGAGCGCGAAAAGCTCCCGCAGGGCGGCCAGGGCGGGGGAATCTGGCCCGGCGAGCTCCGCGGCCTGGTCGAGGCTTTGGACGGCGAGCAGGGCGAACGTTTTACGGACCGCCTCTTCGCCGAGCCCTTCCGCCTTAAGCAGCGCCGCGATTTCGTCGTCCGTGATCTTGCCGCGCTTGTCGAGCGCGAGGAACACGGCCGCGTGGTGCTCGGGCGCGATGCCGGATTTCGCGAGAAGCTCCGCCAGCAGCGCGCGGTTGTTGACATGGATCTTGTAGGCGCCGTCCGGCATGCCCATGGATTTGAGCCCGGCGGCCGCGGCGGCGAGGATCTCGATCTCCGCGGAGACGCTCTCTTCGCCGATGATGTCCATGTTCCACTGGTAGTGCTCGCGCTTGCGGCCGCGGGTCATGCGCTCGTAGCGGAAGCACTGCGCGACGGTGAACCATTTGACGGGGAAGGCGAGCTGGCCTTGGCGCGCGGCGATCATGCGGGCGAGCGTGGGGGTCAT
>CAZOIS010000084.1:0-18249 GCA_964579865.1 uncultured Lentisphaeraceae bacterium
TCGGTGAAGGCCGAGCGCCGCCTCGACGATCTGATCGAGGAACTGGACGGCAAGAGGAAGCCGAAGCCCAAGGATATGGCCGCTCCGGTCGCGGGCACCAAACTGATCCGCGAATGGCAGGGTGTGCTGCATGAGGTCACGGTGCTGGCCAAAGGGTTTGAATGGCAGGGGCGCCGCTACCAGAGTCTGTCGGCAGTCGCCCGCGCCATCACCGGCACCCGCTGGAACGGGCCGCTGTTCTTCGGCCTGCGTAAGCACGGTGCCTTGGGAGGTGGCCGATGAGCACCGCCAAGCCTTCGCGAAAGGTCCGCTGCGCCATCTACACCCGCAAGTCCTCGGAGGAGGGCTTGGACATGGAGTTCAACAGCCTCGACGCCCAGCGGGAATCCTGCGCCGCCTACATCGCCAGTCAGAAGGCCGAGGGCTGGGTGCCTGTGCCAGATCATTACGACGACGGCGGTTTCTCCGGCGGCAACCTGGAACGCCCGGCCTTGACGCGCCTGCTGACCGATATCGACGCCGGGCTGGTCGATGTGGTGGTAGTCTACAAGATCGACCGCCTCAGCCGCTCGCTGATGGATTTCTCCAAGCTGGTCGAGGTGTTCGACCGCAACGACGTCACCTTCGTGTCGGTGACGCAGTCGTTTAACACCACCACCTCCATGGGGCGGCTGACGCTGAACATTCTGCTGTCCTTCGCCCAGTTCGAGCGCGAGGTGATCGGCGAGCGCATCCGCGACAAATTCGCCGCCTCGCGCAGGAAAGGGATGTGGATGGGCGGCGTGCCGCCGCTGGGCTACGACGTGGTCGCCCGCAAGCTGGTGGTCAATCCCGCCGAGGCCGATCTGGTGCGCCACGTCTTTCGCCGCTTCCTCCAGGTCGGTTCCGCCACCCTGCTGGTCAAGGAACTGGATGCCGCCGGCCACCGCACCAAGTCCTGGGTCACCCAGGACGGTAAGGTCCGCGAGGGCGTGCCGTTCACCAAGAATTTCCTCTACAAGATGCTGGAGAACCGGGTCTATCTGGGCGAGGCCGTCCACAAGGGCATTGCACATCCCGGCGAACACGAGGCCATCATCGACCGCACCACCTGGGAACGGGTCGAGGCGGTGAAGGCCGACAACGCCCCCCGGAAGCGGGCCGCCGCCGCCCGCGCCACCACCCCGGCGCCGCTCAAGGGGCTGATGATCTGCGCCCATTGCGGCCGGACCATGACGCCGACCCATACGCGCAAAAAGGGGCGGCTGTACCGGTATTACACCTGCATGAAGGCGATCAACGCCGGCCACGAGTCCTGCACGGTACGCAGCATTGCTGCGGGTGAGCTCGAGGCGGCGGTAATCGGGCAGGTCCGCGCCCTGCTGCGCGCCCCCGAGATCCGGGCGCGGGCGGAGCGCATGGCGCCCCAGATCGCTGCCGCCGACCTGCACGCAGCCCTCGACCGCTTCGAGGCGGTTTGGGACGAACTGTTCCCCGCCGAACAGGCGCGCCTCCTCCAGTTGCTGGTGGAGCGGGTGAGCATCTCCCCCGATGGGGCGGACTTGCGCCTGCGGGCAGCAGGACTGGCCAGCGTCGTCGCCGACATCGCCGCCCAGGCCGGTGAACGGAGCGCGGCATGAGTGGGGTCAGCATCGATACCTTCACTGTCCGGGTGCCGCTGACGCTGAAGCGGCACGGTGGCCGCAAGCTGGTGATCGTGCCCGATGGCGGTGGCGTCCCCGAACGCCTCCACGCCAACCCAGACGACACCCTGTTGAAGGCGCTGGCTCGGGCATACCGCTGGAAACGGATGCTGGAATCGGGACAGGTGCGTTCGCTTAACGAACTGGCCGAGGCTGAGGAGATCAACCCGTCCTATCTCAGCCGCATCTACCGCCTGACCCTGCTGGCACCTGACATTGTCGAGGCGATTCTTGATGGCCGCCAGCCGCGCGCTTTGCAACTGGCCGATCTGATGGACGAGATGCCGGTGGAGTGGGAGCGGCAGCGGGAAAAGTTTTTGTCATAGAAGATTCCGACGTGGTGGGTTATTTCGCGATCCTCAGCTTACTTGTCGCTAGCCTCCTAACGTCATCGTCTCAATGGGGAATCGCCGTGCTGGCGGTAGTGGTGTTTGTCCACCCCAGTCTCCTGCTCATTCGGGATGCCGACGATTTGCTCCTCCACGGGGCGCTACTAAGAAAAGCGGGGCGGTTCCCCTCCCACAGGCAAGTCAGAGGACGCATCCAATAATAGATGTACCCGCGGGCGCACTGGCTGTAAGGTTGATTGCGCTCCGCTAGGTTGTTGGCCCAAGGCTAGAAAATGCGGCAAAGCCTTGATAGGCTGTCGGCGGACAAATAGAGGTGGACGTGACGGAAAGTACGGCAGAATCACAAGTCTTTCGCTTCGGCGGCCATCAGAGCTTCGCGCTGCGAACCGCTTGGCTACCAAAGGCGGCGCAAGCCATTGAAGCCGGCGAAGACATATTTACCGATCCGCTTCGTGGCGTAGTGCGCCTGGGACTCGGCAAGAACATGGTCGAGGCGTTGCGAGTCTGGGTCGAAGCCTATGGGGTGGCCAAACGCCCGAAAGGTGCGTGGGAACTTACCGAATTTGGCAAGGCCCTGTTCGGCGTTGGCGGTTATGATCGCTTCCTCGAAGACGAACAAACATTGTGGCTGCTCCACTGGAATATCTCCACATTGGCGGAAAATGCTTTTTTCGCCTGGGAACTCCTAATCAACCGCTGGAGCGAGCGATTCTTCACCACGAGCGAGGTGGTGACGGCATTTGCGCGCGAAGCCGAACGGACGGCGCGCGCCCTGTCGAGCGTTAGTGCGCGGCAACATTTTGACGTCTGGCTCCACACCTATTTGCCTGGCCGCAACGGCAAGGGCGAAGACGGGATCGACAGTCCGCTCGCCTCGCTTGGCTTGGTGATGCGGGGCGGTGACCGGGAAACTGCTCAGGGGCGGCGTGAGCCAGTATATGCCTTTGATCTGGATGCGAAACTTACGATAAGCGACGCACTGTTTCTCTATTGTCTCCATGATTGGTGGGCCAGAGTGTTCGAATTCGAGGAGACGGTTTCTCTATCAGCAATTACGTTTGGCCATGGTGCCCCGGGTCGCGTGTTTCGCATGCCCGAGAGTGAAGTATTGATGCGCGTGACACGGCTTGCTGAAGCGCAAGATGCATCCATCGAGCTCATCGAGAGCGCCAACCAATATATGGTCCGTACCACAAAGCGTCCGCCCGCCAAGCAATTGCTCGAGCGCCTGTTTGAGCAACCGCAAACCATCGAGATGCTCTATGCTTGAGACCGAAACCCGCAACGAAATTGGCCGTTTCGATACGCTGCTGCAGGTGCGTCCGCACCATTTGCGTTCGGTGCAGATCGAACGCGATTTCAGCGACCCGCAAGCGACGCTCCATTATGTCGTGACGCCGTTCATTCGCGCTACCGCTGCGCGGCTGGCGGATGGATTCCGAGCGGGTTCCACTGCGCGTGCATGGCGGCTAACCGGCGACTATGGTTCGGGCAAGTCAAGTTTCGTACTTACGCTGGCGCGGCTGGCGCGGCAGGAGGAAGCTTCTCTTCCTGAGGCGCTGCACGAGTTCCGGTCGCCCGCGCCGCTTGAGCCTGTTCTGGTAGTGGGCGAACGCGAGCCGGTAGGAAAAAGTTTGATGCGGGCGCTTCGGACAACGGCGGCGCGCTGCTATCCAGAGCTCCCCAAGGCGCTTGCGGCAGCGCTCAATGCCGCCCCGGAACCGCGCCAAGTCATTGCCGCAGTTGAAGTGCTGCGCGCTACGCTCATTGCCGACGGGATTGCTTCTGGTCTCATTCTAATCCTTGATGAGCTTGGCAAGAATCTGGAATTTGCAGCGGCCTGCGCTGAGGCCGACGACATCTACTTGCTACAGCATCTCGCAGAGATTGCGGCACGAAGTGGCGATCAGCCAATCCTGGCGGTAGCAATCCTGCATCAGGCAATCGCGGGCTATGCGAGCCAGCTCCCCAGCACGCATCGCCGCGAATGGGAGAAGGTGGCTGGCCGCTACGAAGAAGTGGTGTTCGCACCGCCGCTCGAGCAGGCCGCCACGCTGATTGCTGCAGCACTCGACGTTGATCTCGACGGCTGCCCACCTGCGTTAGCCCGGGCCGCCGAACGAACGATGACCCGCGCACTTGAGCAGAAATGGTACGGTGCTGCGGCTCCGGCTTCACTCGCTGAGCTGGCGCCGGCGCTCTTGCCGCTCGATGCTACAGTCCTTCCGGTGATTAGCCGGGCGATGCGCAGGTTCGGACAGAATGAGCGCTCACTGTTCAGCTTCCTGTCATCGACCGAACCCTTCGGGTTGATGGCGCACGCGCAGCAGCAGCTCGCGGGCTTTGTGCCCTATCGACTACACAACTTTTTCGATTATATGCAGTCCAATTTCGCGGGTTTGCTTTCGACCGGCGCTCACGCCACGCGCTGGAACCAGATCGACGAGATCTTACGCTCGGCTACAGTCGAGAGTGCGGAAGAAGAAGCCGTGCTCAAGACGGTGGCGCTGCTCAATTTTGTCGATGACCCGTCGCTTGCCGCAACTCCCGACATTGTAGTGCTGGCGGTTGCCGGCGTGGACCGGCGTGCGAGCGAGCGAGCGCGTGGCGCCATTACGCGCCTGTCGCAGCAGGCACGTGTGCTCTACGACCGGGGCGCCAGCGGCGCATTATGCTTGTGGCCGCATACAAGTGTCGATCTGGATGAGGCTTTTGCAGCAGCCGAGCAAGCGGTCGGGCCGATCGCGAACAGCTTTGACCATTTGAAGCGGCTGGTACGCAGCGATCCACTGGTGGCGCGCCGTCATTATGTCGAACGCGGGACGCTACGCCATTTCGAGTTGGTTTGCCTCGACAGCACCGGTTTCGAAGACCAAGTCCAGTCGCCGGTCTCCCCGGATGCACATGCGCCCGATGGCCGCGTGGTCCTGCTGCTCTCGACAACCGAGCAAGCGCGCAGCCAAGCCTGGGAGCGACTGGCGCAGTGCACGCTGCCACCTACCACCATCGTAGGCGTGCCCCGTCCTACCGGCGGCCTTGACCCGCTACTGCGTGATGTACTCGCGTGGTGTTGGGTGCGTGACCATGTGGCAGCGCTCGCCGGCGACCGAATTGCGCGCGCAGAGGTGTCACGGCAGTTAGGGCTTGCCGAAGAGCGACTCCGCCGCACCCTTGCAAGGTTACTCGATGTGCGTGGGGTGGCTGCGGCGGGCATTCGCTGGCGCGATGCTCAAGGCGAACAACAATTCGCATCATCGCGCAATTTCGTCGCGCATCTATCGAACCTTTGCGACGATGCCTTTTCGGCTTGCCCACGTGTGCGCAATGAGCTGATTAACCGCCGTACGCTTAGTTCTGCCGCGGCGCGCGCACGCCACCAGCTTATCGAAGCGCTTGCGACAGCCGCTGATCAGCCGGGACTCGGTATCCCGGATCACAACACACCACCCGAGCGCGCAGTCTATCTGTCGGTGCTGCAGGAAGGCGGCATCCATGTGCAGCAAGCAGGCCGTTGGGAGGTCCGAATCCCTCCCGAGGGCGAAGATCCGCTCCACTTCAGGCCGGCGCTGGCGTGCATCGGCACGATCCTGAAAGAGGCCGACAAGCCGGTGCCCTATGTAGTGCTGGCAGAGCGGCTGCGCGGCAAAGATTTTGGGATACGCGACGGGCTTATCCCGCTGGTGGTGGCGATCTATTTGCGCGCGCGCTGGCACGAGACCGCGGTCTATGAGGACGGCACCTATCTTGAGCAGGTGGGCGGACCCGAGTTCACGCGGATTAACAAAGAGCCCGAGCATTTTGAGTTCCAGCACTGTGCGATCGAAGGCGTTCGGGCCGAAATCTACGTCCAGCTGGGCGCCGCACTTGAAACTCGCCTGAGCGAGCGCCCCGCGCTGCTGGAGATCGTGCGCCCATTGATGACCTTTGTCGGCAAACAGCTGCCCGACCATGCCCGTCGGACCAAGCGGCTGTCGACATCCACATTGGCTGCACGAAGCGTCTTGCTCAGCGGGCGAGACCCCAGCGCCTTGCTGTTTTCCGATTTGCCCACTGCGTTCGACCTCGAGCCGATCCAAGCCGAAACGCTACCCGATAGCCAGGTGGTGGAACGCTATATCAAGGCAATGGCGGCTGCGATCCGCGAGCTGCGTGATGCCTATCCCCGTTTGCTCGAGCGACTCGCCGCAGCACTGGGCGCGGCCTTGGAAGCGGAGACTGACTTGGCAAAGCTGCGCGCGCCCGTTTTGCTGCGCGCTCGCTCGCTCGTGCCTGCTTTGGTAGAACCGGAGCTGCGCGCCTTTGTGCTGCGCCTCGCGGACGAGAAGCTTGACGACAGGGCTTGGCTCGAATCGCTAGCTAGCTTTGTTGCTCGAAAGCCACCCGAACGTTGGCTGGATAGCGACGAGGAAGAATTCCATCAGCGCCTGTCCTTTCTTACCCGGCGCTTTCGACAAGTGGAAGCGATCCATTTCCCCGGCCAGGGTGAGGACGAGAGCGCCTATCGCGTGGCGGTTACCTGCGCCGACGGGCGGCAAACCGAGCGCATCTTTAGGACCACGGCGGAGCAGGAAGAGGCTATCGCCGAGGCCGAACGCGCCCTTGCGCCGCTGCTGGCGCAAACCGGACGGATCGGACGGATCGCCGCGGCGCGCCTATTGTTGGCGCAGAGCGACGACGACGGGGATGACCCGGCATCCAAAGGGAGCGAAGGCTAAAGGCAATGATCGACTGGAACGGGCCAGATGTACGCCACATCCTTAGTCTCTCCGGCGGCAAGGACAGCACGGCGCTCGCCATTTACTTGCGCGACCGCGTACCCAACATGGAATATATCTTCCATGACACGGGCAAGGAATTGCCCGATACGGTCGAATATATTGAGCGACTTGAGTCCTATCTCGGGCAGCGTGTGATCCGTACCACCACGCGCCAAGGGTTTGACGATATCCTGCGCACCAAAGGTGGAGTGCTCCCCTCGGGGCGCCGACGCTGGTGTACCGACTACCTCAAACTGAAGCCGTTCGAGGCATACATCGGCGATGCGCCCTGTATCAATTATGTGGGGATCCGAGCCGACGAGGATCGTGTGGGCTATGTAAGCCACAAGCCCAATATCCGCGCGGTATTCCCTTTTCGGGAAGACGGCATCGACTATGCAGGCGTAGTGCGGATTCTGACGGATTCCGGGCTCGGTATGCCGCCCTATACGGCCTGGGGCCGGACGCGGTCGGGTTGCTTCTTCTGCTTCTACCAACAGAAAATCGAGTGGGTGCGACTCAAACAACATTATCCGGAGTTGTTCGAGCAGGCGAAGGCCTATGAGAAGCCGAATCGCGTTAACGGGCAGGTCTTCTACTGGACGGAGGAACCATTGAGTGAGCTCGAGCGTCCCGAGCGCATGGCGGAGATCGAAGAAAACTGGGAGCGCAGCCAGGCGCGCAAGCAAGCACGCCGTACCCGCACGCTCGTGGATGTGCTTGGCGGGCTCGAAAGCGAACCGTCGCCTCGCGACGGCTGCATGATATGCCAGCTATAACCGTCAGCGCGCACGGGTCCGCTACGCCAGGGGAGCGGTGGATCGCATTCCTGCGCGGCTATGGCCCCGTCAACAAGAATGATGGCATGTTCGCCGAAACGGTGTCGCGCCAAGCAAAGCTTTTAGGTGTGGAGCCGCTCACCTTTACTCATCCCGAGGCCGATGCGCTCAAGCAAGCACTGTCGCCGGCCGATGGCCGATTTACGAATGTGGTTCTTACCGGAACCGCAGGCGATGGCAAAACCACCTTGTGCAACGAGCTCTGGTATCGACTGACCGGCGACGATAGCCGGCTTACAGGTAGCAATCGCGAACATTATCAGCAAGTCGTATTGGACACGCCCGCGGGGCCCCGCCGGTTTCATTTTATCTTCGAATTTAGTGGCTTTACACCTGAGCAGGGCCGCCCTTGGACGGCGCAGCAGATTGAGCTGCTCGACATCTTCGCGCGCTCGGTGCTCGATCCTGAACCTAGCGACTATTTCGTGCTGGCCGCCAATGACGGCAAGCTCGTGCAGGCCTTTGATTCATTGCCTGAAGACGCGGATTCTCGGCTTCGCCCGCTCATCGAAACGCTGTTGACCGGCGACAAAAGCGGCGAGCAAGGCGCGGCGCTGCTCTTTCTTAATCTCAGTCGGATGTCGACCCGCGATCTTCTGGTGCGCGCCCTCGACTGTTTGGTCGCTCGGCCCGAATGGGAGTGCCTGGTGCACGAGGCAGGCGACCCAGCCTTCGGACCAGAATCGCCGCTCGCGAGAAATTTCGCCTTGCTCAAAGATGCGCGGATTCGCGATCGGCTCGAGGCGCTTGCTGAATTGTGCGACGCTAATGGCTTCCATGTTTCGATCCGCGAAATCCTGCTCCTGCTTGTCAATGGCCTGCTCGGCTGCAAGGGCGACGAATATATCGCCCGCCCCGAAACGCTACGCGAGCTGGTCCGAGACGGGCGCCAGCACGAAGCGTGCTTCTACGACAATGTGTTGGGAGCCCATATTCCCGAAAGCCGTCGGGAACGCTTCGCGGTCTATCGTTTTCTCACTGGCTTCCGAATCGGGCTTGAAACCTCGAACGCGCTCGATGCGCTGCTGATCTTTGGCCCGGATGACAGCGACCTCAAGCCACATCACGTGCGCCTGCTCGCGAGCGATCCTTATTATGGCGTCAATCCGAATTTCGCACGGCTGCGGGAAGCCTACCTTGAGGCTGAGGACGACCGCGACGCCCCCGACGAATTCCACAAAGGGCTGGTCGCCGAGCGCCGCCGGCTATTCTTCCGCTTGGGAGAAGACGACGTGCGCTTCGATCCTTGGCAGCTCAGCGTATTCCACTCCGCAGGCATCTATCGCAAGCAGTTGCTAGATCCCTTGCGGGAGCGACGTCCGGTCGCGTCGGCACTGCTGTCGACCCTCGTGCAGGGCCTCAACCGCATATGGACCGGCATGCTCGCCGGCACGCTCGACCGACTTTACCTGACCACGGGCCTCGATTTCACCACAGCGCGGGTAAGTGATCTGTTCTTGTATGCCGTGCCGACCGAGCTCGATTTCCAAGGCATAGGCTTAGCGCTGACTCTCGATGAGAACCGAAACCTACCGATCCTCCACGTGCATCTCGGCCCAAACTATAGCTCGGCGCTTCCGCTCAGCCTGACGCGCTTCGAGTTCCTAATGCGCGTAGCGCAAGGAGCTCTACCGTCGAGCTTCTCGAAGGAATGCTATGAGGACATCATCTCCTTCAAGACCAAAGTCCTTTCTGAGTTCTACCGGGCGAACACGGGGCGCCAGGTTTCGCTTTCGGTTCTAACGTCGGGCCAGGACGGTGTCTTGACGACGCGGCCTTTGGGTATTCGGCTATGAATTTCCTCGACCCTGAAAATCGCGCAATGGTAGCGAGCGCATCAAGCGCTCCAACGCAGGCCACAAGTTGGGTTGAGGAGGCACTCTTCGGCCATCGACTGTGGCCGCGCCAAACCCCTTGGCTCTTGTTTCTCGAATTCCTCAATGTGGCCGAGGCCTTCCACCGCCAGAATCCGGAAATGCTGTTTGCGCCCCTCCCGCCGGACGTGCTGCATCCTTATAAGATGCGCTTCCGCCTCGGGCTTCGCGCGATCCTCTTCAGCAACGACGAATTGGAGCGCATCGCCTCAATCTCGGACGACAGCGACTGGCAATGGAACGAGTGGCTGGAATCCATGCACGGGCTTGGCGCTGGCACTGACTTTTCCTATTTGCGCAACCGTTTCGCGCGCTTCCGCGACTTTGCCGAGTTGGTAAGTTTGGTCCGGCAGACCACGCTCGAGAACGAATCGAACCGGCGCAGTTCCTCACGGTTCATTTTTCCGTTCGGCGTAGATGCTTTGTACAGCGACGCGATCTATCGCGAAAAGGACGGCGCCGTATCGGCCGATTTCATCAATTTCGGCCGTACCGGTGAGATCCTCTATATGATGGCGAGCCGAGCGCAGCGTGGGCATGAACTGCGGGCACATTTTCAGTCTCTGTTCGATCCAAATCAGCCCAAGAACCGGCTTATCGCACGGTTGTCAGCGCCAAGCGATGATGATCCCAATCGCGATCATAAGGGCGAGACGTATCTTCCCTATCGCACACATCCTGCCTTTGACCGGTTGGCAGAGGACTGGCTCGCCGTCTTCGCGCTCGAACTTCCCGAGCAGGACGCGTTTGCCCATCTCGTACCCTTGGGCGCACTGCATGTGCTGATCTATCAGTTGGAGACGGCGGCAGCGCTGGCGGGCCGGGCGAGACGACCTGCGCTGGTCTGTGAAATGATTGCGCCGCGCCGCGAGTTCGTTCGGCAGCGGTCGATTATATCTTACAATGACAATGACAGCCTGGCGCTTCTCGCGCTCGATGCCGAGATCGACCGGTTTCAGGAAAGCGAGGCGTGGCAGGCACTCCTAAAGCAGGAGCTCTCTGACGCCGAACGTGCTGACCTCGCAGCAGAGCTAGTGGAGCAGCGCTTCCGCTATAGCGAGCGTAATGGTCGCAGTCTGGCGCCGCATGATCTCATTGCCAACCTCCGTCGCGAAGTGGAGGAAAAGCATGACGCTGGCGCGGGCAAGGTGCACAGCAGCTACGCCCGGCAAATTGGCCTGGGCTCCGCGCGCGGTACTACGCGGACGCGCTACGCGCCCAATGACAGCCTGCTCAAAACGCTGGTCGTAGCTCGCGTGCCGGTTCGCGTGGAGTTCAAGCGCTTCCTCGCCGATCTGTATATCCATTACGGCTTTGTGTTTGGTGAAGTCGAAGCACGCGACGCGCTTGCCGCATCCGAGTTCGACATGCCTCCCTTTCAGCGTAATCGCGACCGGCTCGAAGCTCGGCTTGCCAGCATGGGACTGCTCCAGCGGCTGTCCGACGGCTGCGCTTATGTGGTCAACCCGTTCGCCCGGAACTCCAAGCCATGAACGGCCTTAGCCTAATCGGCCATGTAGGCCGCGACATCATTCGCCAGGGCCTCGATGGCGCGCGACGCGACGCGGGTGTGGCGCGCTACGTCCTGCATGGGCTCGAAGTCGATGAAGTGGCGGCAATCGTGCTGGCGATCCAGGAAGACAAGGGGCTATGCCAACGCTTGGACATCGGCCTTCCGCGCTACGCATTCGCCGACGTCGAGGGAATTGCGCCCGAATATCTTACCGATATCAACACCACCGACCTCCGACACGGCGAATCCGATAAAGAAGGCCGGCTGCTCGTGCTCCTGGACGAATCTCAGGCACAATCGCTGGCGCAGGTGGATCCGATCGACGCGAGCAATCTCTTGTCTGTCGATCAACTCGACCTTTGGCGCAGCTATAGCGGTGCAACCGATGAGCTCGCAGAGGACGGCAAATTGCAGTGGCGCGCGGCGGTTCGGGCGCTGGTCGAGCTCGACCGCGTTTCAATGCGTCAGTTCGCCGATTATCTTGTGGAAGTAGCCCTCCAGTTGCGCAGTGGGTTGCCACTGGCAACGGCGTTCGGGCATGCCTTGCCGCAATTGCGCCTGCCGCGCTTCGACGCACTGTTCGACGATATCCCGCCGGCACGGCGAAGCCATTTCTCACAATGGCGCCAGCGCTTGGTCACGCATTGGAAGCGCGACTGCTACATATACAAGCGCGACCCTGGACAGACGCCGTTTTCGACGACGCGGCTGCGCGAGAAGCTTAGCGGTATGGCGGAGTCATTGCCCGAGGACGTCTATGCCGTGCTGGCCGCCTATGTCGAGGCACCGCCTGGCGACGGCGCGGCGGCCTTTGCGCCATTTGAGCTCGACTGGACCGACATCCGCCCCTTTTTCGAGGAAGCTCAACGTGCCGATACCAAGTCGATCGGGGCCGAGACGCGCGCCTTCTACAAGCTTGCGCGTGAGGACCGGCTGACGGCCGACGAATTGCGCTATCTGGACGAACTCGCCGATGAGCGCGGCCGCAATCCGGCGAAGAACGCGCAGGATGAGGAATTTTACGGCGCGCACGTAGCCGAAATCCGCCAGGACGCGCGTCTCGCTTCCTTGTGGGACCGCTTCATCTTCGGCCCCGAAGTGCCTTGCACCGATTTTCTCGACGGCCTGCTGCAGTGCGCGCGGCGTCTCTATCGCCCCGGAGCAGTAGGCCGCCAGACGCTGGTGGTCGAAGCGGTCGAGGACGAAAAGCGCGCATTTCTCTCGCTCAACGAGGATGTCTGTGCGCTATTCGCAGCGCGCTATCGCGGCCTCGAAGCCGCGCTCGAGGGGCTTGTCTCGTTCAAGCGTGTGCTCGCCTTCCGGCACGACAACTTCGCAAGTGACCCCGAATTCGTCAAACGACGGAGAGGCGCGCAAAGTACGGCGCGCAAGGCACGCCAGCTGCGCTTCAAGGTCCGCATCGAGGAAGATGGCATGAGCGGTGCCTCGGTCCGCCTCGTGTGGGAAGCCTCGCTCGATGCAGTCGGCATCGGCCTAGTCGGGGACGTGGAGCGGCTCCGCGACAACAAGACGCGCACTGCGCTAGTGCGTTGTTCGGCCGGCTATCGGCGCCAGCGCACGCGAGCAGCCCAGGCCTGTATTAACCTGAGCGACTTATCCGGGCTGGATCCTGCCGCTCAGCGTAATCGAGGCTCCTTCGTGCCGGCGAGCTCTCGCTGCGAATCACTGTCGCTTGACTGGCGGCGCGCGCTCGGCGAAGCCAAGAAGGCGGCGATCATCGACACAAGCGTTGCCGATCAGCTTTCCAATGCGTTCGACGCATTCGAGCAAGCCTACGGCATGGCCCTTACCGAGTGGGCGACGGTCGGTGCGCGCTCGCAAGCGATGGTCAGCCAAGCGCATGCCTATGGCACCCTCCTCAAGATCATTTGCACCACTCTCGGCCAGCAGCCACTGGTCGTGGAGGGGCTGATCAGGCCCTTGTTCGAGATTGGCGTAGCTCCAATTAAAGGTGTGAGTAGCGGTCGCCCGACGGTTATTTTGTGCCCCTGGCACCCGCTGCGGCTTGAAGCTCAGCATGCCCGGCTTGCCAAGTTCTGCGCGGCGCTCGGCCAGTTGTTCGCCCCCCAGGCGCCGGAATTCGCCGATGGCGGCGCCTTATTTTTCGACGAACTAGCCCGCAATCTGCGCGACCCTGCGCGTCCCGATGTCACGATGACTTGGCCGAACGCGCAGGCCGTGCTGGTGAGCGAAGTTGACGCCCTGCACGATTATTCCCTGCTCGAACCTCCAGTCACGCGAGGAGACGCGAGTGCGCCGAGCAATGAAAATGTGCTTCCCACTGCCCGCCAGATTGCCGAGCTCGCGCAAGACTATTTAAAGCTTCAGCCGCACGAGCGGGACAATCTCTCAATCGTTCTCTTCAACTGCGATGCTGCCGCCCTCCCCCAAGCCGTTGTAGATGCGGTGCGCAGAGATGCCGAGAGGAACGAGGAGGAGGCGATGTGCCAGGTGGTGCTCCGCCACACTGACGGCGATCAGCTTCGCGTACTCTATCAGCAACTCGTGCAGCGCGAACTGCAGCAGGACGGGCTGCACGCAAGCGAAGCGGCACGCGACTTCATGTCGCGGCTGAGGATCTCGATCCTAGTCACTGAGCAGCGCCCCGCCCAGTCGGGCGACGGCCCGCCCTTCGACATCGTCTTTTGCCATGACGTGATTTCGCGGCAGGCAGAACTCGGATGGTCAGATGTGCCGCGGATCACGCGCGCAGCAATGGAGATTGATCCCGCGCAATGGTCGCGGCGCAAGCCAATTGGGCGATTCGACCGCGACGCTGTGTTGCACCTGGTGTGCCCTGCGCAGACCGAAACCGGCTGGCAGTATCTCGACGCGATTGCGGTGCTCGAGGAGCCTGGCCTTGCCCTTGCGGCGCGTGCGCGCGGTGAGTGCCGCGTGCCTGATCGCCGCACCGTGCTTAAGTCGGACGTGACACGGCAAGTCCTCGACGAAACCCATCGCTTGGGCGCTTGGGTGGTGAATTTTGACGACTTGCTCGACCGTCGGCAGCTTCTCAACAGCGGCATTTCGGTTATTCGCTATAAACACGCCGCTCATGGCGAGCGATCACTAATTATCTCGTCCAAGGCCTCGGACACTTTGCTGCGGGCGACCCTGTGCAATCGCTTACGCACCCTTGATGCTAGCTACGACGCGCAGGCTGCGTCCCAAATGGCAGCACGGCTGATTGCCGATGCAAATGCAGTGTCGGGCGATATTGTCCTGCGCGCCGCGCGCCGTGGGACAAGCGCGGGCGAATTGATCGGCGTGGTGCTCAGCAAATATCTCGTGGACCAGGAGCTGGGTGACAGGCCCAAGGCGTGGCTGTTTCTCGACGATTATGCGAGCTGGCTGGGGCAGGCTGAGGGGCGGATGGCCGACCTGCTCTGTCTCGCCCCCACGCGCGACGAACAGGGGCGGCGCGTGCTCGACGTCATTGTTACCGAGGCTAAATACCTAAAGGTCACGAGCGCGGGCGAAAAGGCCGATTATAGTCAGAGCCAACTCAAGGCGACCCTGCGGCGCTTCGAACGGGCGTTGACGGCAGGCGCACTGCCGGCCGACAGCGCGATCTGGCGGGCGCGGCTGGCTGAGATGCTGCAAGACGGGCTACGCGACGCGGCGGGGTTCGATCCTGAGTGGCGGACTGCCATTCGCGACGGCGACTGCGCCATCCGCGTGGCTGGCTATAGCCATATCTTTACGCATGGCTCTGGCGATGCCGAGCTCGGCGTGGGCGACCATATGGTTGGCGTGGAAGGTACCCGTTCCGGCTATCAGGAGCGTTATGCGCCGGCGAGCGTGCGGGCGGTGGTGCGCGCCTATGCCGATAAACGCGACCCGACCCCGCTTCGCCGCGAATTGGGCGCTGTACTACTTGACGGCGAGCGGCTGCAACCAGCGCGGCCGCTTGTCACGTCTCCGGCCTCCGCACCAACTCCTGAAGCGGCGGTCCCGGAGGGTGTTCCAGAGGCGCCCCCCGCCCCACCGGTATCTGCCGATGACGATGAGGCAGCGCTTGGGTTTCGCGCACTCATCGCCAAATGGGCGAGCGAGGCGCCGACCCAAGGAAGCGATGCGCTCTGGCTCGCTGATACCGTGCAGCGCTGCCGCGCCGCACTAATGCGCTACGGCATGTCGGCGAAGCTCGAGCAGCAAGTGCTGACCCCCAATGCGGCACTGCTAAAATTCCGCGGGTCAGACGACCTTACGGTGGCGAAGGTCGAGGCCAAGCGCGTTGAGCTGGAGACCACACACGGGCTCGAACTGATCAGCGTTCGTGCCGAACCCAGTTTCGTGGTCCTCTCGATCCGCCGTCCGCAGCGCGAGACGCTCGATCTCGCGCAGGTCTGGGCGGACTGGATGCCATCGGGCGCGTCCGCCAATGCGCGCCTGCTGATCGCCGTCAAGGAAGACAACGGCTCGCCGTTGTTTCTCGAACCGGAGCCTGCGCCCCACACACTGGTGGCTGGAAGCACCGGCAGCGGGAAGTCCATCCTTCTCCAGAACATTATCTTGGGGATAGCGGCGACCAATCGCCCCGAGCTGGCGCGAATCGTACTTATCGATCCAAAGGCGGGTGTGGACTATTTCGCGTTCGAAGCGCTGCCGCATCTCGAAGGTGCGATTATCGATTCCGAAGGTGAGGCGCTCGCCCGGCTCGACGCCTTAGTGGCCGAGATGCAGCGCCGCTATGCGCTGTTCAAGGAAGCGCGGGTCTCGAACATAACGGCCTATAATGCATCGGCGGCAGTGCCCTTGCCGCTAATTTGGCTAATCCATGACGAATTCGCCGATTGGATGCAGATTGACAGTTATCGCGCCGGCGTGGAAGCGGCAGTCACGCGGCTTGGTGTCAAGGCGCGCGCTGCCGGCATTTATCTGATCTTCGCAGCCCAACGTCCAGACGCAAGCGTGTTCCCGATGCAGCTACGCAGCAATCTCGGCAACAGGCTCATTCTGCGCGTGGACAGTTCCGGCACTTCCGATTTGTCTCTTGGCGTAAAAAATGGGGGTGCGGAGCGCTTGCTCGGTAAGGGGCATCTCGCCGCAATTATCGGCGGAGGCACTAATCCGGTTTTCGCCCAAGTGCCGTTTGTGTCTACCAACCGGCTTGAGCAGCTGGTGGAGGCGCTGGTGCGCGACCTTGGTGGATCCCCGGCATGATGATCCGCGCTTATCTCGACAATAATGCGACTACGCGCCCTTATGATGCGGTGCTGAAGGCGCAGCTTCTCGTCCAGCAAGAGCTTTACCTCAATGCCTCGTCGCTCGCAGGCGAACTTCTCGGCGCGGCGCGTCCGCTTGCCGAGGCTCGCATGGCGACGCTCAACCTCCTAGGCGGCGATGCGGAGGATCGGCTCGTCCTCACTTCAGGCGCGAGCGAAGCAAATGCCTGGGCGATTTTCGGTGCCACTTCGTCCGGCTCGCACATCGTCACTACGGCAGTGGAGCATCGCTCAATCCTTGCCGCCAGCGAGGCCGCCCGAGCGCGCGGGCTCACGGTGGATCTGGTCGGCGTAGATGCCAATGGGCTGATCAGCCCCGACACCTTGGCCGCATCGCTTCGGCCCGACACGCAACTCGTATCAATACAACTCGCGAATAACGAGACAGGTGTCATTCAGCCGCTTGGCTCGCTGGCGGCCATGATCCGCAAAAATGCGCCCGGAGCACTCATCCATTGCGATGCCACCCAGGCGGTAGCACGGATCGCAATCGATCTCAGCGACATGCTTGCCGAAATCGACCTCCTTTCTTTCTCGGCGCATAAATTTCATGGTCCGAAAGGCATCGGCGGATTATTCATCCGCGACGGAGTCGAACTGACGCCGCTTATCGCTGGAGAGCAGGAGGGCGGTTTACGCGGCGGCACATCCAATGCCCCTGGGGCTGCGGGACTCGCTGTGGCAGCGCGCCAAGCCCAGGCAAATCTCAAAGCTATGGCTGCCGTCGCGGAATTGCGCGATGAACTCGAATCTCGATTACTCGCCTTGTATCCTGGCGCCCAGATCAACGGTGCAGGGGCTCCGCGCCTACCCAACACTAGTTCTGTCCTGTTTCCCGGCGCGCTTGCAGAGGATCTGGTCGAAGCGCTAGCCCTCCAAGGGATTTGCGTGGCCACTGGCTCCGCCTGTACGGCGGGCGCTACTGCTCCATCGCATGTTTTGACGGCCATGGGTCTAGCGCCCGCAGATGCGCGCTCCACCTTGCGGTTCAGTCTATCGGTCGAGACACAGCATCAAGAAATCGACTTGACCTTAGCCGCGCTCGCTCCATTGCTGAAATTCGCTGGATAGTGTGCCAAATGGCTTGGTGAGCCATGTTGGTCCGATCTTATGATTGGCACCTCTTCCGCCGTACCGAGTGCTCCAGGATGGCCGGTCGTTTTGTCTCCAGACAACCGCCCACGCCGATATGGACCACGGAAAGACAAACGGCGCGATATCAGCCAACAAATTGACTTATATAGCCTTTGCAAGGCCATACCATTTGTCGACGGTCAACAGGTTGTGGAGAACGTCACGCTGAGAGAGGAGGAAACGGGCCAGAACTTGCCCGCCGCCTGATAAGTCGGTCAACAGTGACAGGCCGGAAACAGCGCAGACCCTGGGGATTTCACCCCAGGGGTCTCGCAGCAGAGAATTTTTTCTAAAGAAAATTGGCGGAGGGAGGGGGATTCGAACCCCCGGTAGGGTTTGACACCCTACGACAGTTTAGCAAACTGCTGGTTTAAGCCACTCACCCATCCCTCCGCAGGGACCGTGCACGGTTGGTCCGTGGCTTGGAAGGCCGTTTCTAGCGGAGTGTGACGCGGGCGTCAACCCGGAACAATCATGCCTTTTTGCACGGCCGGACGGGCGGCGATGGTGTCGTACCAGCGCTTGACGTTGGGGAAATCCGCCGTCAGATCCACGCCTTGCCAGTCGGCGCGTTGGCACCACGGGAAAATGGCCATGTCGGCGATGGAATAATCGCCGGCGACGAATGCGGTTTCCCCCAACCGCGTGTCGAGAACGCCGTAAAGACGACGGGTTTCCTTGGTGTAGCGCTCGATCGCGTAAGGGACTTGCTCGGGGGCGAAACGGCGAAAATGGTGGGTTTGACCGAATATCGGGCCAATACCGCCCATCTGGAACATCAGCCATTGCAAGGTGTGGTAACGCGCCGCCGGTTCGGTCGGCAGGAAGCGGCCGGTTTTTTCCGCCAGGTA
>CAZOIS010000085.1:0-14680 GCA_964579865.1 uncultured Lentisphaeraceae bacterium
GGTAGACGGGCAGGATCTTGACCGCGTGCGCCGCACCCTCGTCGAAGACCACCAGTCCGACGTCCGTGCGCCCCAGCGGACAGGACCAGACGTTCGGCGCGTCCGTCGCCTGCCAGCGGGCCGGATCCGCGCCGTTGAAGGGCGAAGCCACCAAGCGCGGTTTCGGGCCGGCCCCGTAAGCGGAGTAGGTGACGCCCTTGAGTCCTTTGAGCCCGCCCGCGTAACCGACGAACGGCTTGTCGGCGGGATGGCCCGGCACATCGAGCGACGTGCGCCAGGTCCCGCCGCGCTCAAAGAGCACGAAGGAGCCGGGCCGGATGCCGGTCGCGCGGTTCAGGCGCCCGACTGTCAGCCAGGCCGTCGCGGGCGTGCGGCCGTCCTGGGCGTCATCGCCGGCCTTCGACAGATAGTAGACGTCGCATCCCGCGGGCACCGTCGGATTCGGCGTCGCGCGGATCTCGGCGACGCGCGCGTCCGTCATCTCGCGGAAACGCTTCACGGTCACAGCCGGATCTGGCCCCACCAGCGAGGTGAGGCTCGTCTCCGCCGACGCGGACAAGCAGGCCCACGCGGCGAATCCAGCCGCCACGCCTCTCAATACCGATTCGTTCATGCCGTCTCCCTTTTGTCTATGCGCCGTTCCGATGGCTGCCCCGTATCCGCCGCGCAGGCGCCTGCGCGGCCGGACGAATTCCCCTCCCCGGCCGGAAAATGACGCCATCCTACGGCTTTTGCCTTCCGCCGTCAACGCGGGCCACAAAAAGCGCACGCTGGATGCGCATGGCAATTTTGAACCGCGGGCAATGTCCAAGAACCGGCATCGGTCTGGGGCCGTGTACTTGCCGTTTCCCTCCGCAATGGTCAAAGCAATAGACGTCGAGGCGCTGTCCAACTGGTCACAGGCCGCCAGACTTCTTGGACGTGTTTCCAAGAGGCGGTTCGCCCAAGCCACAAAGCCAATCGGCTCCTGATAGACGGTTAACTTCTCGTGATTGAAATGCATGTGCTGGGGGTCAGCGTACGTATGCCAAGGTCCTCAAATCAAGCGTAAGATTACGATTATGATTATGATTGCGATTAGGCGCGGAATCAGCGATACCGTCAGAAAGGCCATGCGCCTGCCTGAGCGACCCCGCGTCACCTCATCCCGTTCGGTGAATGAGCGTCACCGCTCATGCGCAAAAAGTCGAAAAAAGATACGCAAAGCACCTATCGACAGGCGAGGCGGCCCTCTCTAAGATGAAGGTGTTATCGCAACCAGAGGGAAAACGTTGTGCGCGTGTCACACGAATGGAGCAGGGCAGCTTTCCTTCGGCTTTCGGAAGCGGACGCCTTTTCTCTGGGGACAGGAGTTTAATCACGATGACAGCAATCGGCTTTACGGACTGGACCGTCATGGGGGTCTACGCGGCGCTGACCGCCGTGATTTCATGGGTGGCGGCGCGGCGGCAGAAGGGCGCCGAAGAGTATTTCACCGGCGGCCACGCGATGAACGGCTTCGCGGTGGGGCTGTCGATCTTCGCGGCGGCCTTCAGCGCCGCGGCCTTTGTGATGTTGCCCCGCGAGGGCGCTTACCGCAACTGGGGCCTGCTGTCGGTCCTGCTGATGATCCCGCTTTTCATCACGCCCCTGCTCTGGTGCGTCTTCGTGCCGCTCTACACGCGGCTCGGCATCCGCAGCGTCTACGAGTACCTGTCGATCCGCTTTCACCCGCGCCTCCGCCGCTTGGGGGCGGTGCTTTTCTTCGGCTACGCGTTCGGCTGGCTGGGCAGCATGCTCTACACGCTCGTGCTGATCTTCGACGCCATGTTCGGGCTGAGCCACACGCAGTTCGTGCTGACGCTGGTCGGGATCGGTGCGGTTTCGATCCTCTACGCCTGCACGGGCGGGCTCAAAGGCATCATCTGGCTCGACGTGCTGCAGGCGATCACGCTGGGCGGCTGCGTCGTGGTGATCCTGTTCTTGGCGCTCGGACGCGTCGACGGCGGGTTTGCGGCCGTCATCGAGACCGGCCAGGAACACGCGAAGTTCGCGCTCGCGGACCTTTCGGCGGGCATCAAGGGCCAAACCAGCATCTGGTGGGTGCTGGCGCTCACGCTCTTTGTCTATCTGCCAGGCTACACCACCTCACAAATAACCGTGCAGCGCTATCTCAGCATGTCCGGTCCGAAAGAGCTGCACCGCGCCCTGACGCTCAACGCGGTCGTCGCGACCGCCGTCTACTTCCTCTTCATGATGGTCGGCACGGTGATGTTCGTCTACTACATGCAGAAGGGCGGCGCGCTGCCCGAGGTGGCGAGCCAGGACCAGATCCTGCCGCACTTCGTCGTGCGGGACCTGCGCGTGCCCGGCATCGCCGGCCTGATGGTCGTCGGCCTGCTCGCGGCCGCGCTGAGCACGCTGGAGGGCGGCTTCAACAGCATCGCCTCGGTGATGACCTTCGACCTGCTCGACCGCCGCACCACCTCGGCGTGGCTCAACCGTGCGCTGACCGTTCTGATCGGCGCGGGCGTGATCGGCGCCGCGCTGCTCGCCCCGTACATCGGCAAGAATTTCATCGACCAGATCACTGCCGTAGCCAGCACCTTCCTCGGAATGCTGCTGGGCGTCTACGTGCTGGGCATGTTCTCGGCGCGCGCCAACTCGGGCGGCGCGGCGATCGGGCTGGCCGCCGGAACCGCCGGCGTGGCGTTCTGCTGGCTGGCCCCCGGCATTCCCGCGTGGTGGTGCGGGGCCTTCGCGTTTTTGCCGACGCTGCTGGTCGGCCGCCTGGCGAGCGGGTTTTTCCCGCCGCCGACAGCGGAACAGCGGCGGGGATTGTTTTTTAAGCGAACCTAATCTGACAAACAACTGGAATAGTGGAAGGGTGGAATAGTGGAAGGGTGGGTGTCGAGAGAGCAAAGACGTCTTTTCCATTATTCCCACATTCCATTATTCCCACTCCCTCATAAGGAACACACACCGTGCAAATTGAAAGAAGAAAGCCGCTGGCCGCGAGGGTCGGCGTCGTTGGTGTAGGGCATCATACGTATTGGGCTCAGTTCGAAGGCCTGCTGGACGACATGCACCGGAAGCTGACGGCGTTTGAAGCCAAGCTCTCGTCCAACGGCGTGGAGGCTGTGCCCTTCGGCCTGCTGGACAACGCCGAGACGGCCTTTGCGGCGCTGCCGAAGATGAAGGCCGCCGACCTCGACCTGCTGTTCGTGGACATGGTGACCTACGCGACCTCCTCGACGTTCGGCGTGATCGCGCGCGACCTCAACGTGCCGATCGTGCTGGTGGCGCTGCAGCCGCTGCGGGCGATGCCCTACGCGCAGGCCAAGACCTACACGCAGCTCTGCAACGACGACTTCTGCTCCGTGCCGGAGTTCACCGGCGTGGCGATCCGCATGGGCAAGCCGGTCGCGGACGTGATTCTGGGCGTGCGCGAGGGTGATCCGGCGGCGGACGCCGAGCTTGCGAAGTGGTGCCAGATCGCCAAGGTGCTGCACGACCTGCGCCGCGCGCGCATCGGGCTCATGGGCCACGTGCTCGAGTCGATGTACGACATGCACGTCGACCCGACGGCCGTGACCGCCGCGTTCGGCTGCCACATCGCGCTGTGCGAGCCGGACGAGGTGCTGAAGCACTACCTCGTCGAGGACCGTCCGGCCGTGGAGGCGATGAAGACGCGCATCCTCGACTTCTTCGACACGCCCGACCCGGTGTCGGATCCGATCACCACCAAACTCACCGAGCGCGATCTGGAGGTCGCGGCGAAGGCGGCGGTGGCGCTTGAGAAGTTCGTGCTGGAGCGCAATCTCGACGGGCTAGCCTACTACTACGAGGCGATGCCCGACACGCCGATGCGCGAGCTGGTGACCAACTTCATCGTGGGCAACTCGCTGCTGACCGGCGCGGGTTTCCCGATGTGCGGCGAGTACGACCTCAAAAACTGCCTCGCGATGATGATCTTGGACCGGCTGGACATCGGCGGCAGCTTCGCCGAGTTCCATCCGATCGACTTCGACCGCGACTCGGTGCTGGTCGGCCACGACGGGCCGCACCACCTGAACATCGCTTCGCGCAAGCCGGTGCTGCGCTCGCTCAAGACCTACCACGGCAAGCCGGGCAAGGGCGCGGGGGTGGAGTTCAACATCAAGGAGGGGCCGATCACGATGCTCTCGATCGGCGTGAAGGCCGACGGCAAGATGAAATTCATCATCGCCGAGGGCGAGTCCATGGCCGGGCCGATCCCTCCGACCGGAAATACCAACACGCACGGCAAATTCCTGCCGGACGTGCGCACCTTCCTCAAGCGCTGGGTCATGGAAGGGCCGACGCATCACTTCGCGCTGGGCGTGGGGTGCCACGCGGACGAGCTGGTCAAGTTGGCGAAGGTGCTGGGCATCGAGGCGGTGGTGGTGACGCCGCGAGGGTGAAGCAAGGCGGGAGCGGCTGGCAATCTGACCTGTCGGGCCAAGGGAGGAAAACATGGGCAACTCACGTGTCGTGATGGCGGTCGCACTGGCCGCCTGTGTCAACATGCGGGCGCAGGCCCAGACGGGGGGCGGTCCGCGGCCTGAGGTCGCCGCCATCTACTACCCTCATTGGCACCGCTACGACCACGGTTCGGCGTGGAAGGGGGAAGGCTGGACCGAGTGGGAGGGACTCAAGGCGGCCGTGCCGCGCTTTCCCGGCCACGTCCAGCCGCTGAAGCCGACGTGGGGGTATTTCGACGAAAGCGACCCCGCGTGGACTGCGAAGGAAATCGACCTGGCCAAAGACAACGGCATCGACGTCTTCATTTACGACTGGTATTGGTACAGCGGTGTCAAGAACATGGAAGAGGCGCTTGAACAGGGCTTTCTCAAGGCGCCGAACCGTAACCGCATGAAGTTCGCGCTCATGTGGGCGAACCACCACCGCCGCGACCAGTTCTGCCCCGAGTACGGCAAGCCGCGGACCATCTGGCTGCACTCCTTCCATTCGGAAAAAGATTTGCTGCGCATGATCGACTACTGTATCGGACACTACTTCTGCGAGCCCAACTATTGGCGCGTGAGGGGCGGCCTCTTCTACAGCATTTTCCAGGCGAAGGAATTCGTGGACCAGATGGGCGGCCCCGAGAAGACGCGCGCGGCGTTCAAGCGGGTCGATGAGCGTCTCCGCAAGGCGAATCTGCCGCCCATGCACTGGAACGCCATGGTCTCCACCCCCGCACAGTCGGACGCGATGCGGGAGGCCGGTTTCCACAGCACGAGCCGGTACAACGTGTCGACGGCGGGAAAAGTCAAGCCGGACGCCACGGAGGACTACGCGGACGTGATGGAGGCGCACCGCAAGCACTGGAAGGCCATGCAGACGGCGCAGCTGATGGACATCCCCGTCGTCACGCGCGGCTGGGACTCGTCGCCGCGCTGCCGCGCGGACGTGCCCTGGCCGTTTCCTCGGGCCCCAGGCGGCGGCTTCGAATATCCGTATTCGCCCATCGTCACCGGCGTGACGGCCGAACGGTTCGAGCAGTTGTTGCGCGACGCCGCGCAGGCCGTCCGCGACGACCCCAAGGCTCCGCCCGCTGTGCTGATCAACGCGTGGAACGAGTGGACCGAGGGGCAGTTCTTGTTGCCCGAGGAACACTATGGGACGGCCCACCTCGAGGCGATCCGCAACGTGTTCGGGACCGCCGCAAAGTGAGCGGAAGGCTGCGCAAAAATTCGAAAAAGATGCGCGAAACACGGATCGACAAGTCGTGCTCTGTCTTTATATTGAAAAATAAAAAGGTTTGGTTTTGTGGGTTCAGTTGCCGAAAAGGGGTGAGTGTGATGCGTCTGGGATCGTTGAGCGGGTCGGGTGCCGGTTTGCGGGTTAAGCGTTCAATCGGCGGTTTTTTGGGCCGTGTGCGTCTCGCCGGCCTCGGCCTGCTGGCGGCCTGCACCGCCGCGCGGGGCGCCACGGTGAACTTCCAGGCCTCGTGGACGAACGCGTACGGCCCGAAGACGGCGGACTACCGCATCTACTGCCCGCCCGCCAGCGACGCGCCGCGGATCAAGGGCGTGATCTTTCTCTATCCG
The DNA here is from genome assembly GCA_964579865.1 of uncultured Lentisphaeraceae bacterium. GTDB lineage: Bacteria > Verrucomicrobiota > Kiritimatiellia > RFP12 > UBA1067 > DAOPZC01. The sequence continues at coordinate 6,054 of CAZOIS010000085.1, forward strand.
GGCAGCGGCGGCGACTGGCGGTTCCGCGCGGACGACGCCGCGTTCCGCGAGGCCGCGCGGTCGCTGGACTGCGCCTTGGTGGGCGCGGGCTCGAATGCCGGTTTCACGAGCATCACGGAGACCGAGGCGCGGGCGTCGGTCGAGGCGATCCTCGCCGCGGCCGCCACGGCTTCCGGACGCCCCGAGCTCGTCAATGCGCCGCTGCTTTTCAGCGGCTTCTCACTCGGCGGGTTCGTTTCCACCGAGATGGCGAACCATGTGCGAGAGCGCGTCGTCGCCTGCGTGCCGCAGCGCGGCTACAGCGCCTTCAACTCGAGCGTGCCCGCCGCCACGCGCCGGGTCCCCGTGCTGTTCATGCCCGGGTCGCTGGACACGAATCCGCTGACCAGCCCCAGCGTGGCCGATTCGGTTTTCGATGTGTGGCGGAGCGAAGAGGGGCTCTCGGCTTACGCCATGGACTGGCTGGCGGGGCACGACACCTTTGTGAACCAGGGCTGGTCCTTGGCTTGGGTCTGGTTGGCCGAATGTCTGGCGCTGCGTCTTCCTTCCGGCGCCGTTCCGAGCCTGGACCCGGGGAATCCCGTGGTTCTGCAGGACATCCCGCTGGCGTCCGGGTGGTTGGGGTACCGGCCCTATACGACCTCGTCGAGCGGCCAAGACTACAGCGCGCACGTGGCCATCGCGCCGTACGCGTCCTATACGGGGACGGTCGCCGCAGCGTCTTGGCTGCCCAACGAGGCGGTCGCGCGGGCGTACCAGGCGCAGACCTCCTACGACGGCGCCGCCACCCGCGCCGAGATCCCGTTGCAGGGACCGCTGGCCATCTTCGGCGCGGCCCAGCCGGACTCGGCGATCCAGCCGGGGCAGGTCAACCCGCCGCAGCTGGCGGTCCTGCCGGTGGGCTCCGCCTTCGACATCGCCGTGGACCCGCGCGGCTTCGGCCGGGCCGCCGTCACGCTGGCGGCGCAGAACCTGATCGCCAACGGGGACTTCGGGCAGTGGACGTCCGGCCTCCCGGACGGCTGGACCTGCGGCGGAACCGCGGGGCTCAGCCAAGGGCCCGACCTCGGCGCCGCCGGCGGCTCCGCGGTGATCCGCGAGACCGCCAGCCTGAAGCAGACGCTGACGCCCGTGGCCACGAACTTCCAGCTGCGCTTCACGTTCACGGTCAACCTCACGCCCGGCAGCAACTCGTGGAACCAGCCGCTGATCGTCAACCTGTATCAGGCCAACCAGGCCACGAACCCGGCTTCGCCCTGGCTCACGTTCCGCATGACCGCCGCGAACGCCGCCACCGGGCCGTTCCAGGCGAGCGCCTTCACCAACAACGCCCTGGCCGTGACGCTTTCGGCCAAGACGATCGCGGGCTCGACCTATGATGTCTCCAGCGGCACCTTCACCTCCGGCCCCGCAAAATACGAGTTTGTGCTGAACTATTTCGCGGGCGACAACACGTACGAGGTGAGCTGCGGCCCCGTGGGCGGGACGCTCTTCAACACGGGGGCCGTCGCCTTCTTTCGCAATCCCACCAACCCCGTTTTCGAGGGCCTCCGCGACGTTCAGTTCTACTCTTACCTCAACGGGGCCGCGCTCGACGATGTCCGCCTCTCGGTCATCGAGTCCGCGACCGCGCCGATCCAGTCCATGGCCTTCTACGACGGCGACCGGCTCTTGGGCGTGCAGACCGGCCCGGGCACCAACGGCTGGCGCCAGCCCCATGCGCTGACGACGCGCGGCGTTCACGGCCTCACGGTCGTGGCGACGGACGCCTGCGGAGGGCTGTCGTCGGCGTACCGCGCCGTGGTGGCCGCAGCGGTCCCGGCGCAGGGCGCGACCCACTACCGGTTTGAGCGGTCGCCCGGTCTCAAGGTTGACCAGTACGAGGTCTTGAACCTGACCTCCAACGCCACGACCGGCGCCGGCCCGCAGCAGGCCGCGCTCGGCGCGACGGGCGCGGCGTTTCCGCGCCGCTTCGACTTCGGCGACGGCACAAACGCCCACGCGGCAGCTTTCGCCGCAACGCGGGGCGACGTGTTCACCTGCGCCGACAGCCCGCTGCTGCCCTCGGACACGACGCCTTTCACGGTCGAAGCGTTCGTGAACCTGGCCACCAGCGGCGCGGGCGGCACGTTCCGCACGATCGCCGCGCACGGCACCGGGTCGACCGGCAGCACGCTGAGCTGGCAGCTCGTGGTGACGGGCGAGGGGTCGGGGCAGGGCGCCCGACGGCTGGTGCTGCAATTCTGCGGCTCCGCCGCCGGCGCGCTCGACACGATCAACTCGGGCTTCGAGCTCCAGACGAACACGGACTACTATGTGGCCGCCGCCTTCACGCCGACCAACACCAGCGCTTCGGGCATTACGTTCTACTTTAAGGACCTGACCGCAGGCGGCGCGCTGCAGTCCTCGAGCCGCACGCACACGCAGACCTCGATCACGAACGCGGCATCCTCTTTCGCGATCGGCAACCGCTATGACCGCGGCAACGGCTGGGACGGCGTCATCGACGAGTTCCGTCTCACCCAGCGCGCCCTCGCCTCCGACGAACTGCTCGTCAGCGCCGTGACTGCGCCGGTCGTGCCCGGCTGGGTCGCGGCGGACGACGCCCGCTTCGTCTATTCCGATTACGTCCGCAAAAGCCTCGTGGCCTCGCCGTCCGACGCGACCGCCTTGCTGGCTCGCTTCGACCGCCTCTTGCCGATCGCAGGGAAGGGGTACGAGTGGGACAATCCCGGGGCGCGCGTCCGTTTCCGCACGGACGCCACAAACGTGCTGGCCTCGCTCTACTACAACGAGCTGCACGTCTCCACCAGCGCGCGCAACAGCCGGGGCCTGTACCGCGTCGATGGCCAGACACATGCGCTGTGGGCCTTCCAGACCGTCTCCACCGCCACGGTCCGCACGCAAGAGCTCATCACGGTGTCGATGGCCGTGCCGCCGGGCGGCGGCTACCACGACTACGAGCTTGTGCTGCCGTACGGGGACTCGGTCGATTTCCAAGGGGTCCGGGTCAATCCGGACGCGCAGTTTGAAGCTCCCGCCGCCCGCCCTGCTACGCGCTATCTCGCCTACGGCGACTCGATCACGCACGGCTTCACGGCGAGCGACGTCGGCGGCGGGTACGCGTTCCGCGTTGCGGAAGCGAAGGGCTGGCAGCTTGTCAACATGGGCTACGGCGGCCGCGCCGCGACTGTCACCGACGGCACGGTTGTGGGTGCGCAGGGCGCCGACGTGATCTCCGTGCTGATCGGCGTCAACGACTGGCAGGGCGGCGTGCCGCTGGCGACCTACAGCAACCGGCTGGACGGCTTCCTCGCGAACCTGCGGGCGCTGCAGCCGACCGTGCCGGTCTATCTGCTGACGCCGCTCTGGGTGGACGCCGCGTGGGATCCGGCGTCCGACATCGCGCCGCTCGAGTCCTACCGCCAGATCGTGCGCGCCGTGGCGGCGGCGCGCAACGATCCGAACCTGCACCTGGTCGAAGGCCCGGAGCTGATCGACCCCAGCGTCGTCTACTTCGACGCCGTCCGCGTGCATCCGAACGACGCCGGCTTCGCCCAGATGTCCGAGCGGCTGGCCGCGCAGATGGAAGCCACGCAGCAGGGCGCCGCGCTCAAGTCGTGGCTGGGCGGGAGCGCCGCCAGCTGGAACGACGCCTCGGCGTGGACACCCGTCGGCGTGCCGCTCGCGTCCGAGCCGGTGTCCGTCAGCAACTCGGCGACCGCGACGCTCACGGTCCCGGGCGGAACCGCCGCGGTGGCCGCTTCGCTCGCCTTCGACAATGCGAGCGGCAAAAACGCCACGCTCGCCATCGCCGACGGCAGCCGCCTCGCGGTCGGGGGAGCGGTCACGGATGGGGGCGCGGGAAGCGCGACGGTGACCGTCGCCAACGCCGCGCCCACGAACGCGGCCTCGGCGCTGACCGCCGCGTCCTTGGCGGCGAGCACCTTGGCGCTGACCTCCGCCGCGGCCGCCGACCAGTATCTGACGACCGGTTTCGATCTGGCGCTGGCGGTGCAGCTCCAGCTGGGCGTCGGCACCGTGAACCAGAACATCACGTATCGCCAGACGAACGGGACGGTCAGCATCGCCAATTCGGACTACGGCCTCTGCCTGCTGGAAGGCTATGCCGCGCCGACGTCGGGGGTCCAGACGTATGTCCTCTCGGGCGGTACGCTCAAGGCCGACCGCATCGGCGTGGGCAACGGCAACGGCAACAACGGCGGCGCGATCAACGTCGAGCGCTATGCCGGCAACGGCGCGCTGGCGTTCGAGAGCGGGACCCTCGCGACCCGCCTGGACAACGGCAGCGTCTGGATCGAGAACGGGAGCGCCTTTGAGGCCTACAACGGAACCACGGTGAAAGCCAAGGACATGCAGCGCAACACCAGCAAGCCCGTGTCGGTTCTGCTGTCCCAGGCCGGCACGCGCACGTTCAGGGCCGACGGGACCGGAGGCCGGATTGTGGTCTCGCCGTCCGCGCGGCTGACGGACAAGCCGGGCGAGGCGGGCTCGCTCGTCAAGGCGGGGCTGGGCGCGCTGGTGCTGACCGGCGGCGGACGGACGGCGACCAACGATTGGTCGGGCGACACCGTGGTCAGCCAAGGCGTGGTCCGGGTCGACTATAGCCTGCTGGCCGGCGCGCCCGGCAGCCTGGACCTCCGCGACGCCTACAGCCCCAGGTCCCGGCTGGTGCTCTCCGGCGGCGGGTTCGAACTCGTGGGCCGGGGGAGCGCGACCAACGGCGCGTTTTCCGGCGTGACGGTGACCAGCGGCGGCGGCTTCGCCGAATCCTACACGTTCGCGGTGCCGACGACCAACGGACTCGTGGTGGGGCAGACCGTGGCCAACCCTTTTCTCCCCGCGGGAACCTACGTCCGCCGGCTGCTGAGCGGCACGTCGATCGCGCTGAGCCACATGAGCACCAGCACGGTGGCCCAAACCGGGCAGCGGCTGGATTTCGGCGCGGCCACCTTCGGCAGCGCGCAGACGGTCAGCAACGTCGAGTTCGCGGCCGCTTCGTCCACGGTCGGCGTGACGCCGGCCGGCCCCGGCACGCTACTGACGTTCGTCCACACCTCCGGGACCGGAGGCCTGCTCAAAACCGGCGCAGGCACGCTCCGGCTCGCGGGGGCGGTCGGCCACGGAGGGTCGAACGTGGTCAGCGCCGGGACGCTGGAGCTCGCAAGCCCTGTCGCGAACCTGCTGACCAACGCGGTTGCGGGCTCCGGCGTGTTCTGCCACACCGGGCCGGGGACGACCGTCATCGATGCGGCGGCGGCCAACCTCAACAGCTTCGGCGGAGCGGTCGTCGTCGACGGCGGCACGCTGCAGCACGGGACCGCCAACAACAATCAGCGGCGCGGGCTTTCGTCGGCCGCCTCCTATACGGTCAACGCCGGCGGCACGATGCTGACGACGCGCGACGCGATGCGCGACGGCGTGCCGGTCAGCCTGAACAGCGGCACGTTCGCGATGCTGAAGGGCTTTCAGTGCCTGGGGCCGCTGACGCTGAACGGCGGCGCGCTGGTGACGGGGCCCGGACAAGGCGGGCCCTATCAGGCCTTCGCGCTCGGCGCGAACGTCGCCGTGACGGGCTGCGTCCCCTCGGTGATCCGCGCCGAGCCCGGGCTCTACAACGGCGTGCACCTGACGTTCAACCTGCTGACGGCCGGGCTGCGCACGTTCCGCGTCGAAGACGTCACGGGCAGCGCGGAGGCCGATCTGACCGTCACGGCCACGCTGCTCGACAGCTCGCACACCACGACGAATGCGGGCCTGGTCAAGACGGGCGCGGGCACGCTGGTGCTGGACGGCGGCCCACACGCCTACCACGGCGCGACCGTGGTCAGCAACGGCACGCTGCTGGTCGGCAGCGGCGGCGTCAGCAACTCGGCGGTGACGGTGGCGTCCGGCGCGGCGTTCGGCACGGCCGACGCGACGACCGTCAGCGTCGCCGCGCTGTCGCTGGAAGAGGGGGCTTCGGTGGTGTGGCGCTACGACGGGGCGTCGGGGACGGCGGGGCGCATCGCGGTGGCCGGCACGCTGACGCTGCCGGCGTCCGGCACGCTCGCCGTCGGAGGCGCAGGGTTCCTGCGCTCCGGCCACGTGGTGCTGAGCGCGGGGTCGCTCGCCGGGGCCGCCGATCTCGGAGGCTGGAGCGTGTCCGGCGCTCCGGCCGGCGCCCGCCTGACGATCATGGGGAACGAGGTGCGGCTCCTCGTGTGCCGCGGCACACGGCTCATGATGAAATGAGGCGGGGGCGCGCGATGCGCAAAAAGTCGAAAAATGATACGTAAAGAGCAGATCGACAGTGCGGCCGCCAGAATTTATACTGAAGACAAACGGACGGAAACATATCGCGAGTTGCGGGCGCTGTACAAAGGAGGTTGCGGTGAAAAATCAGATGACGTTGGGACTCTTGTTCGGACTGTCTCTGTGTGCCGTGGGTGCCGGGCAGGCACAGACCACGTTTCTTGCGGTGTCGCAGGACGCCTTTTATCAATCGCTCACGAACGCTGCCGTCTATGAGCGCCCTTTGCTCGACAATGCGCTGCGGGTTTCTGGAGGGGGAACGGTCGGACTGCGGAACCCCCGTATGCCGCGAGCCTCGCTGGAGGTGATTCAAGGCGGTGTCGCGGTCTCCTTGACGAACGCGTTCGTTCCGCCCGCACTGCCCGCCGCGCTGCAGCAGAAGGTCGCTTTCTGGGTGGACGCCAACACCAACGTGGTGGCGGACGGCGACGGCAAAGTCTCGCGCTGGCACGACGTGCGCGAAAGCTCGGTGGATGCGCAGCCCTGCCTCTACATGATGGCCACCAACGCGGAGACGGCGCGGCAGCCCGCGTGGGTCAGCGACGTTTCCTTGGGCGGCAAGCGCTATTTGGACTTCGGGTACTGGGGGCACCAGGACACCAACGTGAATTCGCGCTGGCTGTTCTGGGCGGGGACGAACGGCCTGGAGAAGACGCTGGACTTGCGCTCGGTCTTCATCGTCTTCGGCTCGCACAACGGCAACACGATGGGCGGCGGCATCATGCTGATTCAGAACTCGACGATCCTGGCCGCGCCAACCGCGCCGTTCGCGGGCGGCAGCTCGGCCCTGTGGATCAACTCCGCGAATGTGATCGCGGACGACGGCGTCAACTATCTCGACCGCCAGATGCGCGACGGCCGAAACCTGCAGATCTTCGACAAAGCCTACCACCTGGTCGAGTGTCTGACGCTTCAGGCCGCGAAGGCCAACACCTTCGCCAAGGACCGCATCTATCCCGGCTACTCGGGCGGCTCGCGCATCTGCGAAGGCTTGTTCTTTACGGCCGAGCTGACGGAAGCCGAGCGGCTTCAGGTGCAGGACTACCTGTGGCACAAGTGGTTCTCCCGCGGCGGCGAGTCCTCGCTGGGCGCGTTCCGGTTGGCGAACGCGAGTGCCGTCGAGCTCGCGTTGGGCACGAACGACGCGCAAGTCGCGGTCTCGGGGGACGGCGCGGTCCGCAAGAGCGGCACGGGCCTGCTGTTTCTGCAGAACGGCGGCACCGAGTCGTTCGACGGCACGGTCCGGCTGCAGGAAGGCGGCCTGCTGGCGGCCGGCGAGCCTTTTCTCTTCGATCTGGCGGAGGGCGGACAGACCGTCTATGCGCAGGACCTTTCGGTCAGCCGGACGGCGGGCGAGGCGGGCAAGGTGGTGAAGACCGGCAGCGGCGAACTCGCCGTCGCCTCGGTGACGAACGGCGTGGCGGCGATCGAGGTGGCGGCCGGAAAACTGCGCCTGGCGACGCCGCGCGCGGCCGAAGCGGTCCCGCTGGCGGACGCCGCCGTGAACGAGTGGAGCCTGGAAGGGACGCTGCCGAGCGGCGACTTCGCGATGTACAAGAACGTCACCGTGGCCGGCTGGACCTTCACGCAGGACACCAACTACTACACCGGCGGGCACGCGGGCGTGGTCACCGAGCGGGCCACGGTGTTCAACGTGGTCCCGGGCTCGGTGCCCGACGGCTCGGTCATGCTCTATCTGAACCGGGGCGCGGGCGAAACGACCTTTACGCTTCCGGCGGCGGGCCTCTACCGGCTGGAGTTCTATGCGGCGGCGCGCACGGGGAACGTCAACCTCTACATCGATGTCTCGGTCGACGGCCAGGCGCTGGGCTCGATCATCACGATGTCGCCGGTCTTCTGGCGCTACGAGATGCGTCTGCCTTTCTTGGCCGCGGGGACGCACACGGTCAAATTCCAGGGCAACGCGCCGGGCACGGTCATGACGCGCGCGGCCTTTCTGGATGCGGTCCGCGTGGTCCCGATTGCGCTGTGCGAGACGGCGCCGGTCTTTGCGGCGGTGACCAACGGCGGGTTCGAGCTGCCGGTCGCCCTGCTCGAGGCGGGCGCCATCGTGACGAACGAGCCGGCGGGCACGGGCTGGAGCTACGGCGGCCTCTCCGGGATCGGGCGCATCCAGTCGCTCAACGCCAATCCGCGCCAGATGCCCCAGGCGGTGCCGGAGGGCGTCGCCGCCGGCGTGCTGACCCAGAGCGGCAGCATCCGGCAGACGGTGACGTTCCCCACGTCGGGCGTGTACCGGCTGAGCTTCTCCGCCGCGGCGCGCGGCGGGGCCGTGAACCACACGTTCCACG
>CAZOIS010000085.1:14780-18247 GCA_964579865.1 uncultured Lentisphaeraceae bacterium
CGGCTGAGCTTCTCCGCCGCGGCGCGCGGCGGGGCCGTGAACCACACGTTCCACGTGCTGCTCGGCGGCAAGCTGGTCCGTCCGGTGCAGACGCTTGACACGGCTTTCCGGCGCATCGACCTGACGCTTCCGCCGGTGCAGACGGGCGAGGCGCTGGAGCTGGCCTTCGAAGGCAAGGGCCTCTCCAACACCGCATCGCTGATCGACGACGTCGTGATCGAGCGCGTCGGGGCCGACGAGTCCGTGGACGCCCTCAAAAACGGCAACTTCGAGGCGGTCGCGTCCGCGTCGCCGCTGGTGACCACCAACTGGCTCTGCACCTCGCTGGCGGGCGTCATGACGAACAACAACCCGTGGTCCGAGACCGTGCCCTACGGCACGTACATGGGGTATACCTCGATGACCCACTCCTTCTCCCAGACGGTGACGTTCGCCGAGAGCGGCAGCTACGCGCTGCGCTTCGTCACCAAGACGCGCACGTCCTATCCGCTGCCGCAGTACCACGACTTCGAGGTCCGGTTCGGCGGCGCGCGGATCGGCCGGGTGATCAACATGGGCGGCGAGCTGCGGAGCTACACCTTCGCGCTTCCCGCGGTGGAGGCGGGCGTGCCGTACGTGCTGCAGTTCAAAGGGCTGCAGACCAACGGCGCCACCACGCTCTCGCTGTACGACGAGGTCGCGATTGTGCCGGCGCCGCTGCCGCGTCCGCGCCAGAGCCTGGCGGGGCGCTTCCCGGAAACCACGGCGCTGGACGTTGCGGCCGGAGCGGGATTGGTGCTAGACTTCGACGGCACGATCAGGGTGAAGAGCGTGCGGTATGCGGGACAGACGGTCTCGGGGACGATCAGCGCCGCCACGCATCCCGAATTCGTGTCGGGGACGGGGGCGATCGACTCGCCCGCCAAAGGGACGCTGATTGCGGTGCAGTGACGCGCAGGGGGGAGCGGATGAGCGCAGGGGTTCACAGAATCGTGCGGGGATGGGCCGGAGCCGTTGTGGCGCTGGCGTGGGCGCTGGACGCCGGCGCGGCGCAGGTGGTCTCCAACCTCGTCTACAACGCGTCGGCCGGAGCCGCCGGGCTCGGCAACCTGTACGTGCCCGAAGCCTGCGCGGCCGACACGCCCGTCGTCCTGGCGATCCACGGCGGCGGCTGGAGCGGCGGCGACCGCCACAGCTGGTCCGGCGTGGCCGAGTTTTTCTGCCGGGAGCTCGGGTTCGCGGTCTTCAACATCGAGTACCGGCTGACCGGGGTCGGGCCGTGGCCGCTGTGCGGCAACGACTGCCGGTCGGCGGCGGACTATCTGTTCGGCGACGACTTCAAAAAACGTTCGGGGATCGACTGCCGGAAGATCTGGGTCTGCGGCGGCTCCGCCGGCGGCCACCTCGCGCTCTGGACCGGGCTGAGCCTGCCGCCGGAGCGCGTGGCCGGCATCGTCTCGATCTCGGGCATCGGCGACCTCGTGCCCGATGCCCGGGCCAACCCCGGGCGCTACGCCGGGCTGTTCGGCCATGCGCCGACCGAGGCTGAGCTGGCCGCCGCCTCGCCGCTTGCTCGGGTGACGTCCAAAGCCCCCCCCGTCTTCTGCAGCCACGCGGCCGCCGATCCCGTCGTGCCGCCGGCGGCGTCGCAGCATCTGGTGGAGGCCTGCCGCGCGGCCGGAACGCCGGCCGTGCTCTACACGTACGAACAGCGGGACAAGGGGCATTCGATCTGGCGGCCGGGGAGCAATCCCCATCGGCTGTTCCCAGACATCGAGGCGGCGATCGTGAAATTCGTGAACGCTGTGTCAAAAAGACCGGAAACACAAACGAAGTGATGAAGAGGGGGCAAGGAATGAAAAAAAGCATATGGCTGGGCGTGCTGCTGACTGTGGCGCTGGGGGCGAGAGCCGCCACATTGGAGGAGAATTTCCGCGATGTGCCGGTGGCGGACCGTCCGTGGTGTTACTGGTGGTGGGTCAACGGCCACGTGGACAAAGAGACCATCACCAGCGACATGGAAGCGATGCGGCGCGTGGGCTTCGGCGGCCTGCTGATGTTTGACGCGCGCGGCTACTGGGACGACAAAGGGCATGTTGTTTTGCCGAAGCCGAAGATGGAGTTCATGAGCCCCGAATGGCGCGAGCTGTTGGCGTTCGGCATCAAAGAAGCGGCCCGCGTGGGGCTGGAAGTCAGCGTGAACCTCAGCAGCTGCGCGGGCGCGCTGAAGGGGCCGTGGGAAGTCGGCCCCGACGCGCCGAAGCGCCTGATCTGCCAGACCTCGCCGCTGGCGGGCGGGACCAAGCTGGATACGGTCCTGAAAAATCCCGACCGCAAGTATTTCTGGAACATCGCGACCTTCGCCGTCCGATATGAGGGCGCAGCGGTCTCGCCGCAGGCGGAGTGGATCAACGGCGGGGACGGTCTTTATTCGATGCACGCCACTTCCGGAAAGCGGGTGGACGGCCAGAAGGCTCTAACGTTCCGCGACGCGCGGGAGGTCGTGGAGCTGACAGACAAGGTGGGGGCGGACGGACGGGTTTCTTGGGATGTGCCGCAGGGCCAGTGGGCGTTGGTGCGGTTGGGCTATACGACCATCGACGGCCATGAGTACGACGTGGACGTGCTTGATCCGAAGGCGGTGGAAGGCCACTTCAACCGGATGGGCAAGGCGATCATTTCGGATGTCGGGCCCTTGGCGGGCAAGACGCTGACGCACTTCTACAGCGTCAGCTGGGAGGGCGCGGTGCCCACGTGGACCGGCGGTTTCGAGACGTATTTCGAAAAGTATAGCGGTTATGCGGTCCGTCCGTGGCTGCCCGCGCTGGCGGGTTTCGCCGTGCAGAGCCAAGATGACACCCAGCGCTTCATCAGCGACTTCCGCCGGGTGCGCAACGACGCGTTCCGCGACAACTTCTACGGCACCATGATGCGGCTGAGCCATGCGAACGGTCTGAAGTGGCATTCCGAGTCCGGCGGGCCGTGGATCCGCGACCCCAGCGTTTTCGGCGAGGCCGACCAGCTTTCGTTCCTGAGCCGCAACGACATGCCGCAGGGCGAATTCTGGTACACGGGCGGCGAGGACCGGCGCGGCCGGCAAATGAGTCGCCCTCAGGCGGTCACGGCGCACATCTACGGCAAGCGGCTGGCGGCGGCCGAAGCTTTCACGCACATGGTGCGCCACTGGACGCCGTATCCCGCGGTGCTGAAGCGCGCCGGCGACGAGAGCTTCATCGACGGCGTGAACCAGCTCGTGTGGCACACCTTCACCTGTTCGCCGAAGGAGTTCGGCGTGCCGGGCACCGAATATTTCGCAGGCACGCACATCAACTCGAAGGTCACTTGGTTCGAGCAGGCGGCGCCGTTCATGTCCTATCTCGGGCGCTGCCAGCACCTGTTGCGGCAAGGACTCTTCGTGGCGGACGTCTGCGCCTATGTGGGCGACGTGCCCTATTTCCACTGGGGACGCTATGCGACCAACTGGAACG
>CAZOIS010000086.1:0-17812 GCA_964579865.1 uncultured Lentisphaeraceae bacterium
TGCCGATGGGAGTCGCCACAACGTGCAGCATTTCTGAAGTTCCTCGATCATGGCCTGTTTGAGCAGGTCGAGGCCGTAACCGGTCTTGGCCGAAACCGGGATGGCCTTCGGATATTTTTCCGTGACGTGCAGGACTGCGTTGTCCGCGCTGCCCCGGTCGCATTTGTTCAGGATCAGGAGATGCGGCACGTCTTTCGCGCCGATCTCTTCGAGCGTGCGGTGGCAGACGGCAATATGGTCGTCCACGCGCGGGTAAGCCGCGTCGACGACGATGAGCAGGAGGTCAGCCTGGACTGCGACGTCGAGCGTGGACTTGAAAGAGGCCACGAGGTTGTGCGGCAAGTTGCGGATGAACCCGACCGTGTCGGTCAGCAAGATCTGGCGCTTCCCGGAAAGCCAGACTTTGCGCGTCTTGGTGTCCAGCGTCGCGAAGAGCCGGTCGTCCACGTAGGCGTCCGCATCCGAGAGGGTGTTCAGCAAGGTGGACTTGCCGGCGTTGGTGTAGCCGACGAGGGACACGACGGGCCAGTCGCGTTTGGCTTTGCCGCGCGAGGTCTGCCGGCTTTGGATTTCGTCGAGCCGTTTTTTCAGCTCGTTGATCCTGCGGCGCAACGGCGCGTTGCGGAGCTGCAGGTGGCTTTCGCCGGGGCCTTTCATGCCGATGCCGCCTTTGAAGCGCTGCTGCTGCTCCGTGACGGGGATGCGCGAAAGCTGGAATTGGAGCTGCGCGAGTTCGACCTGCAGTTGCGCTTCGGAGGTGCGGGCGCGCCGCGCGAAGATCTCGAGGATGATCTCCGTCCGGTCCATGATGCGCGCGCCCAGCGCTTTCGCGAGGTTGAAGGCCTGGATGGCGCCGAGTTCGTTGTCGAAAATCACCGCGTTCGCCGACTTCTCGGCGATCAGCGACTTGAGGTCTTCGACTTTGCCGCTGCCGAAAAAGGTGCCGCCGTCGGGCTTTTCCCGGTTCTGGGTGAGCTGGCCGGCGACCTCAAAGCCCGCCGTATCGGCGAGTCGGCCTAATTCGAGCAGAGAGTCGGCCGCTTCGGCGGGGTCCATCCTCGAATGGACGACTTGGGCGAGGACGGCCCGCTCGACGCGCTGAGTGGCGAGGAGTTTCATTTCTTGGGGGGCCACTGGGCCAGCACGGCATCGGTGATGGCCCGTCCCAGCTCTTTGGCAATCCGCGGATAGGCGTTCTGCATGCCGGTGAGCATGTCGCCGTGCGTCAGGAACGTGGTGTTGGCTTTGATGGGCATGTCGTCGATCAGGAGCTTGCCCGTGCTGCGCTCGACGAGCGTGATCTCGGCCACCAGCGTGTAGCGGTACTCCGAGGCGCGTGAGCCGTAGTTGCGGTCATAGTTGATCGACTGGACGTCGGACTTGGCCAGCTTGCCCAGAAGCTTGAACGAGGCGTTGTCGAGGGAGCTGATCTCGAAGGTGCCTTCGCGCTGGAACTCGCGCAGCACATACTGGGTGACGATGGCGTCGATTTCCGGGAACCCCGAGGCGTTTTCAAAAACGGGAACCGCGATAGACCTCAGCTCTTCGGGCACGGAGGAGCCGAATCGGTAAGAGGCGCAGCCCGCCGAGAAGAGCAGGGCTGTTGTGGCGACGACGGTGAAGATCGGGAACGAACGCATGAGAATCTCCTTTCTAAGAACATCGGGCTGGGACCCCTTTTCGCGGTGTCCGCAGACGGTCCGGAAACCGTTCCGGCCGGTCATTTCTGGGGCGCCGCACCTTTCTCGAGCTCGGCGAGACGGTCGCGGACTTGCTGGGCGTGTTTGGAGTCGGCATACTCGGCCAGAAAACGGCGGTAGGCGGCCTTGGCCGCTTCCGGTTTCCGTTGCTGGGTGTCGTAGAAGACCGCCTGCTGGTAGTTCTGCTCCAGCCGCAACTCGGTCAGCTCGTTGAGCCATCCGGCCATCTGTTCTTTCTGGGGATGGTTCGGCACGCGGGCGAGGACGGCTTTGAAAAAGGCGATGGCTTCCTTGCAGCGCGGCTCGTTGTAGTTGTGCTTGACCGCGAGCTCATACCGGCACTGGGCGGCGAGGAAGGCGGCGGCGATCGCCTGTTGGGTGCTGGGGAAGCGGTTCATCAGCCCGTCATAAACCGCGATGGCTTCTTCCCTTTCCTTCGCCGAGACGCGGATGCTGCCGATGATGAGCATGACTTCGGGTGCGATGGCGGAACGCGGAGCGTTCCGCACGATCTGCTCGAAACGCTCCCGGATCCTGTCGGTCCCGCTGAGCTTCCACCCGAACATGCTCGTGTTGTTGTGGAGCAGGTAATTGGCGACGCGGAACTGGCGGTCCAGCGCCTCGTTGTAAGGGCAGTGCCCCGCATAATGGGTGATCAGGTATTGATATTCGTCGAAAGCTTTCTCGAACTTCTGGGTTTTCTCGAGCAGCTGGGCCAGGGCAAACTGGGCCTGCGCCGCCTCCAGCGAGGTCGGCCACTCCCGCACGAGCGCGTCGTAGGCTTTGAGCGCGGCCCGGTCCCGCCCCAGCGCTTCCATTTTCGTGGCGAACTCGAGCTGGGCGGCGGCGGTTTCCTCATCGACGGAGCACCAGAAGGATTTCGACTTCTGCGGGATCCGCTTGTCTTCGTCGAGCGCGTCAAATCCCTCAAAGGAGTCCGTGGCGTAACTGCGGTTCAAACTCGACGCGCTCGTCTGCGCATGGCTTGTCAGAAAAGCGGCAGATGCCGCGAGTGCCGCGAGCCAAAGGTGTCTTGCCTGTGTCATGGTCTACCGTCCCTATCCGTAAGTGTCCGCAAACTGAAATTGATGGTGCCCGGCCGCGCAACTGTGCTTGATTCCCGCCTTCAACAGGGTTAAAGTAAACGCCTATATCAGAGACGCAACGGGGGTACCGTTGGGCACCTGTTTGTTCTTGATGTGTTTTGAGAATACCAAACCCTGAGGAACTGTTGAAGCATGAAAAAAGTTCTGATTCCGACCAAGCTGGACTCCGTGGCGGCCGACATCTTGAAGGCGCATGGCGGTTATGAGGTGATTCAAGACGCCAAAACGCCGATCGAAGAGCAGGTCAAGGCACATCCGGACACCTATGCGATGATCGTGCGGAGCGAAAAGGTTCCTGCAGCCGTCATCGACGCGCTGCCGACGCTCAAGGTCGTGGTGCGCGCGGGGGCGGGGTATGACACGATCGACATCAAGCATGCGCGCAAGAAGGGCGTGGATGTGATGAACACGCCGGGCGCGAACGCGAACGGGGTGGCCGAAGAGGTCGTCGCCATGATGCTCGCCGACGCCCGCCATATCGTCAAGGCCGACGCCACCACCCGCGCCGGCGGCTGGGAAAAGAAGGACTACATGGGCCGCGAGGTCACGGGCAAGACCGTGGGCATTGTGGGCCTCGGCAACATCGGCCGCCTGGTCGCCAAGCGGCTGAAGGGTTTCGAGTGCCGTCTGCTGGGGTATGACCCGCTCATCAACAGCGACCGGCTGCGCGATCTCGGCATCGAGGCCGCCACGCTCGAAGAGATTTTCAGCCAGTGCGACTACGTGACCCTGCATATCCCCGGCGGCGACAGCACGCGCGGCTTGGTCGGAGCCAAGCTGATCGGGCTGATGAAGAAAGGCGCGACCATCATCAACTGCGCCCGTTTCGGCATCGTCGACGAAGACGCCCTGCGCGCGGTCAAGGCCGAGAAGGGGCTCCGTTATCTGAACGACGTGTACCCCAAAGACGAGGCCGGGCCCAAGAGCATGGTCGACATCGCCGATCTCATGTTGCCGCATCTGGGCGCCAACACCCACGAGGCCAACTTCGTGGCCGCCCAGCGCGCCGCCCAGGAGCTGATCGACCTGGACGAGAAGGCGGACATGAGCTGCGTCGTTAACCGCGACATCCCGGTGGGGCTGGAGCGCGCCTACTGCGAGCTGGCCTTCAATCTGGCCAGCCTGGTGCGGCAGTTCGCCGGCGCCCAGGTCCCCATCAAGATGCTGGAAACCAGCTTTTACGGCGAGCTCGCGCCGTTCGGCAAATGGCTGACCGTTTCGGTCCTTTCGGGCATTTGGCACGATTTCGACCGCTACAACGATTACAAGGCCGCGGTCAAGTTCCTGAAGGAGATGGGGATCGAGCTGGTGAACCGCGAGGCCGACGCCGAAAAGGGCTACGGCAACGCGATCACGATCGACATCAAGGTCGAGCAGCCCGACAAGGGCCTTAAGAGCTTCAGCGTCCGCGGCACGGTCACCGAAGGCGTGCAGACGGTTTCGCGCATCGACGAGTTCGACCGCCTGTATTTCGAGCCGAACGGCGCGACACTCTTCTGCCTGTACGACGACCGTCCGGGCGTGATCGCCTCGATCAGCCGCAAGCTGGCCGACGCGGGCATCAACATCGAGGACATGCGCAATCCGCACAACGCCAAGACGCGGCGGTCGCTGGCCATCATCAAGATCAACCAGCCGGTTTCGGATGATTTGGTCAAGGTGATCAAGGCCGACATCGCCGCGCATTCGGCGGTGTGCACGGTGGTCTAAGCGCCTTAAGTTTGAAATCAGGAATGAGGGGCTCCGGGTGATCCGGGGCTCCTCTTTCCAGTTTTTCGGGGGTTGCCATGCAGGATGAATTGACAGTGGTGAGTTGCGCGGTGCCGGAAGCCGCGGTGGACGGGCTTTTCGAGCTGATTGATGCGGATCTTTTTACGCCGACCGCGTGGTTCGATGTCGAGAAGTTGGAATGCCGCGTCGACGTCTTTCTGGAAGATGCATCGCAGGTCGATTCCGTCAAGTGGGCGTTGGTTCAAGCAGGAGAGACTGCGGGGCTGAAGTTGGCGCCGACGGTCGGCACGTTGGCTCGCAGCGATTGGGCCGAGAGCTGGAAACGGTTTTTCCACGTGGAGAAAGTCTCGGAGCGTCTGGTCGTGCGCCCGTCGTGGGAAACCTATGCGGCGAAGCCCGGCGAGTGCGTGATCACGCTCGACCCCGGCCTGAGCTTCGGCACCGGGAAACACGCCACGACGCAGGCCTGCCTCCGTTTCTTGGACCGGTTGGCGGCGTCGGATGTCCGGCGCTCCGTCCTCGATATGGGATGCGGCTCTGGCATCCTCGCGATCGGCGCGAAGCTGCTGGGCTTCGAGGCCGTGCGCGGCTTCGACAACGACCCCGACTGCATCCAGGTCTCCAACGAGAACGCCGCGATCAACGGCGTCTCCATTCCCTTTTCCTTGGACGACCTCTCGCACCCGCACGCGGTGTCGGACGTGGTGGTTGCGAATATCCTTGCGCCCGTGCTGATCCAGTTCGCGCCGCAGGTCGCGGGATCGGTCGCCGCGGGTCCGCAGGCGCGCCTGGTCGTCTCGGGCATACTGGACGAACAGTACGCCGCCGTCCGCGCGGCCTATGAGTCGCAGGGGCTGGTGGAGATCGAGAGCCTGCTGATCGAGAACTGGCGCAGCGGGCTGTTCCGGAGGGGTTAGCCCTACAGCGCCAGCTCGTTCTGGCGCGTGGCCGGCGTGAGCCCCAGGCGGCGGTAGCAGGCGGGGGTCGCGAGCCGGCCCTTGGGCGTGCGCTCCAGATAGCCCTCCTGGATCAGAAACGGCTCGTAAACCTCTTCGATGGTGTCGGGCTCCTCCCCGACCGAGACGGCGATCGTGTTCAATCCCACCGGGCCGCCGCTGAACTTGTGGACCAGCGTCTCGAGGATGCGGATATCCATCTCGTCCAGGCCGCGCGGGTCGATCTCCAGCAGCGAGAGCGCTTCGTCCGCGACGGTGCGCGTGATGCGGTTGTCGGCGCGGACCTGCGCGAAGTCGCGCACGCGGCGCAGGAGGTTGTTGGCGATGCGCGGCGTGCCGCGGGCCCGCGCGGCGATCTCGCGGGCACCCTCGGCGTCGACGCTGACCTCCAGTTTGGCGGCGGAACGCTCGATGATCTGACGCAGATCGTCGATGCCGTAGTAGTCGAGTCGGTTGGCGATGCCGAACCGCGAGCGGAGCGGGGCGGAGATCAATCCGCTGCGTGTGGTGGCGCCGACCAGCGTGAACCGCGGCAGTTCCAGCCGGACGGAGCGCGCGTTGGGTCCTTGGTCGATCATGATGTCGATCACGAAGTCTTCCATGGCGGAATAGAGATACTCCTCCACGGTCCGCTGCATGCGGTGAATCTCGTCGATGAAGACGATGTCGCCGGGCTCGAGGCTGGTGAGGAGCCCCGCGAGGTCGCCGGGCTTGTCGATCACGGGGCCCGAGGTGGTTTTCACGTGGACGCCCATGGCCTCGCCCAGGATGAAGGCCAGCGTGGTCTTGCCGAGGCCCGGGGGGCCGGAGAGCAGGACATGGTCGAGCGCCTCTTTGCGCTGCCGGGCCGCCTCCACGGCGAGCAGGAGCCGGTCGCGGACTTTCTGCTGGCCGACGAAATCGTCGAAACGGGTGGGGCGCAGGCGGTTGTCGAACGAGGCGTTGCGCTGATTGAGCTCTTCTGACGGACGTGGCTGCATGGAAAGGTATAATGGCAAAAATCGGGGCAGAAAACAATGCCGCCGAAAAAATCGGTGTCCAGTTTGCCGCATCTTTGGTTAAATAAGTTTTTCATTCTTAAACCGTTGAGTCCGCGGCGGTGCCGCGCTTGAACCCGTGAACCAGGCCTTGGGCCGATTGAGCCTTTACTTATGCGCGTAGCCATTGCCTATCCGCCGATGCCCTCCGAGAAGGGCGTTCCGCTGTTGTCGCAGAACCGTCAGTTCCAGTGGTTTACGCGGCCGACCTACATCTATCCGGTCGTTCCCGCTTTGGCCGCGACTCAGGCCAAGGGGGCCGGCCATGAGGTGGCGTGGCTGGACGGCATCGCGAGCGGGTGGACGCCGGAGGCGTTTGAGGAGCGGCTGGACGGGTTCGCGCCCGACGTGGTGATGCTGGAGACCAAGACGCCGGTGGTGAGCCGCCACTGGGCGTACATCCGCGCGCTGAAGGCGCGGATGCCCGGCGTGACGGTGGCGCTGGTGGGCGACCACGTGACCGCCCTGCCGGAGGAGAGTTTCCGGCAGTGTCCCGTCGACTTTGTGCTGACGGGCGGCGACTACGATTTCCTGCTGCTGAACCTTCTGGCTTGCCTGCAGGCTGCCGCCGGCGGACCGCTGGACCGCGCGAAACTCGAGCCGGGCATCTACTGGCGCGACGGCGCGGCGGTCCGAAGCAATGGCGCGTTCCGGCTCGACCATGATTTGAAGACGCTGCCGTGGATCGACCGCGAATTGACGCAGTGGCGGCTTTACGCGGAAAAGAACGGGAACTACCGCCGGACACCCGGCACCTACATCATGTCCGGCCGCGACTGCTGGCACGGCAAGTGCACCTTCTGCTCGTGGACGACCCTCTATCCGACATACCGCGCGCGGGAGCCGAAGGACGTGGTCAACGAAATCGGCGAACTCATCGGCCGGTACGGCGTACGCGAGATCATGGACGACACCGGCAGCCTGCCGGCGGGCGCGTGGCTCAAGACGTTCTGCGAGGAGATGATCGCGCGCGGCTACAACAAACGGGTGAAGATCGACTGCAACATGCGCTTCGGCTGCCTGGACGCTGAAACCTATCGGCTGATGAAGCGGGCCGGGTTCCGGCTGGTGCTGTTCGGTCTGGAGT
This sequence comes from uncultured Lentisphaeraceae bacterium, assembly GCA_964579865.1. Taxonomy (GTDB): domain Bacteria; phylum Verrucomicrobiota; class Kiritimatiellia; order RFP12; family UBA1067; genus DAOPZC01. Next base: position 7,618 of record CAZOIS010000086.1, read on the forward strand.
CGGCGAACCAGTCCACGCTGGATCGGCTGGTCAAGGGCGTGACCGTGGGGCAGATCGAAGAAGGCGCCAGGGCGGCGGCGCAGGCTGGGCTCGATGTCCATGTGACGGTGATGTTCGGCTATCCGTGGGAAGGCGAGCGCGAAATCGCCAACACCGTCTGCCTGGCGCGAAAGCTTCTGCGGAAGGGGTATGCCTACACGCTGCAGGTGACGATGGTCGTGCCCTATCCGGGCACGCCGCTATTCCGCGAGCTGGATCAGGCGGGACTGCTCCTGACCCGGGACTGGGACGACTACGACATGCGTCGGCAGGTGATGAAGTCCGGGGTGCCCGAGGAGGTCATCAAAGGTGCCGTGCGCCAGGTCTACAGGGTCTTTCTCCATCCCGAGACGATTCTGCGGCGGCTGGTGTCCACGCGCGACCCGCTGGCGGACCTGAAATTCTATTGGCGCGGATTCCTGTCGCTGGCCGGACATCTGAAAGATTTCCGGGGGTGACGCGGTGTGGCGAATGACGGAATGTATATGGTTGAACACGCATAAAGATGAAGGAAAGATTGTGTGAAGGGAAAAGAAGTTTATTTTCCGCAAAATTCCTGTTGTCTGTATCATTCATCCGTGCTAAAGTTTTAACACTGTTGGGTAAAGAGTTTGTTTTTCGGAAGCAGAGAGAGAGCCGTTTTTTGAAAAGCTTGATGAGACATTGTGTCTGGCGCGCGGTGGCGGTTTGCATGGCGGTGGCCTTTTGCGGATGCCGGACGCCTTCGGAAAACGGCGCGGGCGTGGACGGTTTGCCGGTGTATGTGGATCCGGGGGAGCCGACGATCAAGCCGGGTCTGACGTTGCGCGTGGCCGTCACGGCATCGGGCGCGGAGGCGGTGAAGGAGGAACTGAAAGAGGTCAATGCGAACGGTGAGATTTTGATGCCGCTGATCGGCTCGGTAAAATGCGAAGGCATGACGACGGTCGATTTGCAGGACAAGATCAAAACCGCGTATAAGGACTATTTCATCGATCCGCAGGTGACGGTCGGTTTCGTCTATGTGGAGAATTCGGGGATGAAGTCCCCGTGGGGATCGGTGCTGCTGATGGGTGAGGTGACGCGCCCCGGACCCGTCAATATGCCCTCCACGCGAGATTTGACGGTGACGCGTGCGGTCATGATGGCAGGTGGTGCCACCGCGCTGGCGGATAAGCGCGCGGTCAGGGTGACGCGCCGCGAGAAGGACGGGACGCTGAAGAAGTTTGTTGTCGATATCGACAAGATCGGCAAAGAGGGCCGTTCCGATTTGGATATCGCCTTGAAGCCTGGCGATGTGGTTTGGGTGCCGGAGTCGTGGTATTGAGTGCGGAGGAGAGGTAAGATGAAACAGGTTAAATCCGGGTTGTGGGTCGCAGTGGCGCTGGGATTCGTTCTGGAAGCCGCTGTGCTCGTTGCGCAAGAGCCGACGCTCCTGACGCGCGCTCAGTGGTTGAAGAAGCTCGGCGCGTCCGTGACGAGCGTCGAGGTGTTGCGCGCGACGTTGACGCAGATTGCGCCGGAAGACCGCGTGGAATTTACGCAGCGGGTGTTGAAAGCGGTCACCCGGATGCCCGTGGGGCCGGAAGAAAAGTCGGCCGCTTTTGTCCGGACCGCGGTGGCCTGTATCGCGGGCGTCAACAACGGCACCAAAAAGCAGGTGATCGCCGAGGTGTTCGCGGGGACCCCCGTGGAGTTCTTGCCGGTTCTGACGGAAGAGCTGGCCAAGAGGTTCGACCAGGGTTTCAACAATTTGACGGACGAGCAGTTTGAGAAGATCTCCGGCGAGACGTTGGACAGCGCGGTCGCGCGTAATGCCAAGACGGACGCGCCCTCCGTGCGGAATACGTTTGCGATGCTGGCCTTCTTGCGGGGCGCCAAGAATCCGGCCCTTCAGAACAAGCTGATCTCCCGCTTGCCGGATGAGCGGATGCGGAATCTGGCGGCCTCGTGGGTTCCGCCGGCCCTCAAAGACCGCAACTATGAAGCCATGCTGGCGGCGGCGGATGTCGAGTTTGTCCCTGTCCGTCAGCCCGAGCTGCTGCGCTTGATCGGGCACGCGAACCTGGACCGCCTGCTGGCGGATCTGAACGCGAACCTGCTGAAGGACGCCGATAAGCTTTTGGAGGATGAGACCGGCTCGAACGTCGTGACGAGTGTGTGGCTGCCGTTGCCTGAGGTGCAGACCGTGGCGGGGGGCTCGGCGTGGTCCGGCGCGCAATCGGTGAACTTCGGCATCACGCGCGTGCCCAATCACACCTCTCAGATTTCTTATCCCGGTGGATATCAGAATCAGGGGACCAGCATCAATCAGGGACCCGGTTTTATCGGGGGGACGCGGTAAGTCTTGTGGTCCGCGGCCGAACGCTGAAAAGAAATCTCGAACGTTTTTTGTGAAAGTGAAGGAGTGTTGGTTATGGCTACAAGAACGGTCCCGTATGCGATGGCGAGCATCGGCTTCTTGTTTTCTGTGGTGCTGGGGCTCACCGGCCGCGCGCAAGAAACCCAAGGGTTCAAATTCAATAATTTGACGGTGTCTCCGTATGTGAACCTCGAATACGCCTATGATTCGAATGTGGACTATGACAAGGAGGAGTACAGCGATAGCATCCTGACGGTCAATCCCGGCGTGGATCTGACGTACAAGGGAAATGACTGGGGCCTTTCGGGAAACGCGTGGTACGGCTATGACCGGTATCTGGACTATCAGGAGTTGAACAGCCCCCGCTACGGCGAGAATCTGAAGTTTTATACGGAGTCGGCCAAGGGGTGGCGTCTGGTTCTGGGCGAGAGCTACTTGAAAAGCCGCGAAGACGATTCGATCCTCGATGGCGGCCGCGGGATTTGGCGCGACCGTGACCTTTTGGAGCTGACGGGCGCGCTCTCGTATCAGCTCAGCGAGCGGACCGGCATCACGTTGAGCGGAATGTATTCCGACCTCAATTACGACAACAATCAGACGCAGTATTACGATTTGTACGGCTGGCGCGAATGGAGCACCGGTTTGGAACTGGCCCGCAAGTTGACCGAAAAGAGCAACCTGCTGGTGACCGGTTCGTATCAGCAGTATGAGAGTAACGGCGCGACGGGAATCGACAGCACCAGCACCGGTTATACGCTGATGGGCGGCTTCGGTTCTCGCGCCACGGAACGGATCTCCTACCGCGCGTTGACCGGCGTGAGCCGGTTTGAATACGCGACCGATGACCAGTTGACGGGCTGGACCTACAGTTTGGACGCGAACTGGCTGATCAGCAAGAAACTGGCGGCGACCGTCGCGGGGTCCAGCTACTTCCAGCCGAGCGAGCGCGAGGCGAATCAGGCGATGCAGGTGTACACGCTTTCGGGCGGTTTGACCTATCGTCCCATGAGGAAGTTGACCACGCGGTTTGATTTGGCCTACCGTCGCGAGGAAAACGAGTACGCGACGTCTGAGGAAGGGTCGGTCACCGACGACATCGTCTCGGCGCGTGTCCGGGCGGATTACCAGTTGATGCGGCACATGTCCGTTTACGGCGGCGTCGAGTATGATGAGCAGATGTCCGACGAGGACGACTATGAGTTTGACCGCTTCCGCGGAACGCTGGGTTTGAGCCTCCGCTACTAAAGCTATCGCTCATGTGTTTTGCCTCGCTGTTGTTTCCGCCTACGCGACGACCAGAAGTGTAGGCGGATTTTTTATGCAAACGGGTGTGGTGGCGCGGATATGATTCAGAAGATGTTGACAAAATATGGGCTGTTGTTTCACGTCGCCTGCGTCTGTCTCTTGCCTGTGTTGTCTGTCGGCCATATCCGCTCGTTCACCCTTGTCCCTCTGCTGTGGCTCTCGCTGGTGGCCGTTGAACTGATGTTCCTGCTGCCGTCCGTGCGACGGGCCGAGACGTTGGCCGATGCGCGTCAGCGCGTGGTCCGGATGCTCGTCTGGGATCCTTTTTTCTATATCGGTTTAGCCGTCATCGGCGTTGCCGCTGTTCAATGGATGAATAGCGGTTGTGCGTTGATCTATTTGCCGGATGCCGATGTTTGGCAGATGAGCAAGCCTCCCGTTCCTTGGGCGCCTTTCAGTGTGGAGTCGCGCGCGGCGCTGTCGCAGCTTTCCGTGTTTACGGCGTGCGTGGCGGTCGGCCTGATCCTGCGTGTGGCCTTGAGCAAAACCGCGAAGCGTCTGCTGCTGCAGGTCCTCGCGGGGGCCTGCGGTTGCGTGGCGCTGTTCTCGGTTTTTCAGGCGAGCCAGAAGGTTCAGCCCTATCTGGAGCGGACTGCGGGTCTGGACGCGTCCGCCACGGGAATCTTTTTCGGTTTCTGGTTGCTCCTTGGGATGGGGCTTTTTGCGGACATGGTGACGCGGGACCAGCGGGGGCGGGTCCTTTTTTCCGTTTTTGGCATTGTCGGCAATCTGACGGGAATGCTTTTTTTCGCCAATGCCCTGTCGGTCGTGATCTACATCGTTCTGGCCGCGCTGCTGTTCATCTACTGGATGATCTACCTGTCACCGCACGTGTCAAAGGCTGCCCAGCTCAAGCTGTTTATCGGTTCGCTGCTCGTGGCGGGTGCCGTTTCTGCCACCCTGATGTACCTGTGCCCTCAGAATCCGGTGGCCGATAAATTGAAGGCGGCATGGCCGGTGACGGAGTATTGGGACAGCGTGTCGTCGATTAAAAAGATCAGGGCCGATACGGCCTTCGGCATCTGGCAAGACCATCCGTGGGTGGGAGTTGGGGCGGATGGCTTTTATCATTTTGTCGGCCTGTCTGTAGATTCGAAGGATTGGAACTTGATCAAGACGGATCAGGCGTATGTGTATAACGACAATGTCCAGTTCTTGTGCGAATATGGCGTGTTGGGGGGTGGGCTTCTGTTGGCCGCCGTGATCGTCTTGCTGATCCCCGTTTGCTACCGTGCGCGAATCGCCTGGAAGAATAAGACGGGGGGCGACGATGACGGGCGCGTTTTCATTTTGCGCCTGTCGCCGATCGTCGTGGCCGGAGTCCTCGCCGCCGGCGCGTGTTTTTTGGAAAGTTGGATCGTCAGCCCCTTTCGTTCGGCCGGCCTGTTGCTCGCATGGACGTGTGTGATGTCGGCGATGCCCGCTTTCTTGCCTTCGCAAACGCATGACGGCGCGAGGGGTTAGCCAAAATTAAGCTTTGGTGCGGCCGGCCGTTGCGATAAACTGTATTTTTATTTGGAGAAGCGCGATGAGTGACACGGAGCAAGCCTCTTCCAGCGATTCGAAGTCGGTATCGCACCGCCCGATGTATTATGGCGGAGATAGCCGGGCTATGTACTATGGGGGATCTTCACGGCCCATGTATTATGGCTCGAGTTCGCCCGCCGCATATTCCGGCGGCAGCGGCGGTTATGGCGGCGCGTACTATTATGGCGGCGGCGTCGGTGGCGGCGGCGGTGACGATGACGATTCGCTGATGGGTGCCGTCACGGTCGGGCGTATGCTTCGCGTCTGTACGCAACGGTGGGTCACCATTGTGGTTTTCGTGATCATCGGCTTCATCGCGGCGTTCGCGGTGTTCAAGATCTCGCCGATGATCTATGAGGCCGAGAGCCTCTTCGAAATGAGCATGCGTGGCTCAACCTACACGGGCATGCGTAAGGCGATCATCGACTCCGACATGGGATCGACCATGGACGAGGTCTTCAACACCCGCTTGGCGCGGCTGCGCAGCCGCGCGGTCATCGAACAGATCGTCAGCCAGTACCGCAGCGATTATCCCAGCTCCACCGTCACCGATCAGCAGTTGATCGACACGCTGGTCGGCTCGAAAATGACCTTGCAGCGCCGTTCGCGCTTGATCCGCATTACGGTGCGCTCGACCGACCCGCAGCTGGCGACCGATCTGGCCAATGCGTACGCCAAGGCGTCGGAGCTGTTCACGTCGGACCAGAACCGCAATGAATCCGAAGTGGCGGTCTCATGGCTGTCGACGACGACCGAGCAGCAGAAGCGCAACCTCGAGCGCGCCGACAAGGAGATGCTGGATTTCCGCGTGGCGAACCAGCTCGACTTCATGGCGAGCGAGAGCGAGACGGCGCAGCAGGCCTTGGGGAAGATCAACACGGAGATTCTTGAGCTGGAGGGCAACGTCACCAAGGCGACGGAACTCCGGAAGACGCTGGAGTCCATCCAGAACGACCCCGAAAAATTCGGCTCGCTGCCCGATTCCGTGCCGCGCTCACTGGAAATCGGCACCGCCTATCAGCTGCTCCAAAAAACGTTGGCCGAGAAGAATTCGCTGCTGGCCCGGTACACCGCCAACCACCCCGAAGTCAAAATCAAAGAAAAAGAGGTCGAGGTCTTCTCACAGCAGTTCGCGGACGTTGTCTGCCGCGCGCTTGAAACCTGTAAGGCGAATCTCGACCTGCTGCAGCGCCAGGTGGCGCAGCTGACGCCCAAGCGCGACGAGCTCACGAAAAAGCTTTCGGATCTGGAGCTGAAGATCGTTTCGGCGAAAATGAAGCTCGAGCAGCTGGAGCGTGAGCGCGAGGTCGCGGACATCAGCTACAAATCGCTTTTGCAGCGCACCCGCGAGGCACAGCTGGCTTCGGACGAGAATACGGCGATTATCAAACAGGTCGAGCCCGCCTACCGTCCGACCAAGCCGGTGTTGCCGAACCCGCTGATCATTTTCCCCTCCGGTCCGGCGATCGGCCTGATTCTGGGCGTCATCTTCGTGCTGATCCTCGATCACTTGGAGGACAAGATCGTCGGGATCTCGGACATCGAGCAGCGGTTGCGCCTCAAGACGCTGGCCGTGCTCCCGCATGTGCGCCGCAAGAAGCGCGAGCAGTTGGCGCGGCTGGTGTCGGACGATAAATTCTCTCAGTTTGCGGAAGCGGTCGCGGGGCTTCGCAACCTGCTGGATTCGCCCCGCTATCAGGAGATGTCGAAAGTCCTGCTGTGCATGAGCACGCAGCCCGGCGAAGGCAAGACGATCACCTCTTGCAGCTTGGCCGCGTCGTGCGCTCAGAGCGGACAGAAGACGCTGCTGGTCGACTTCGACATGCGGCGTCCCCGCTTGGCCCGCATTTTCGAAAAGAAGCCGGACGAGTTCCACAGCCTGCCGCATACGCTGGCCAAGGCCGACGTGTCGCATTTTGAAACGTTGCCGATCCCTTCCGGGGTTGAGAACCTGGACGTGGTGCTGTCTAAGGCCTCGTCGGAAATCAGCCCCGCCAACCTGATGGGCAGCGGGATCATTGTCGATTTCTTCAAATGGGCGCGCGAGCATTATGACCGCGTCGTCATCGACTCGCCGCCCTTCGGCATCGTCGGCGATGTGATGACCCTCGCTTCGCTGGTCGATGCGGTGATGATCATGTGCTGTCCCGACCGGACGCGTTTCCAGCCGATCAAGCATGCGGCCCGGCATCTGACGGAGTCCGGCGCGCGGGTCATCGGCGTGATTGTGAACGACGTCGACTTCGGGCGGCGCAATCAGTTCAGTCAGTATGACTACCACTACCGGTACGCGTATCGCTACACCTCCCGTTACGGCGCTTACGGCCAGGGGAAGAAACGGAGCGGCGGAAGCGGCGGCGGCGAGAAACGGGACAATGTGCCGGCAAAAACCAAGCCGCTCTATGGGGACGATCTCGCGCCTTCCTCGTCGGTGAGCAGGCAGGACGTGGTGGACGTCTCCATGACCGACGACGAATAGGGTGCCTGCCTATGAAACGCGTGATCGTTACGGGAGGGGCCGGCTTCATCGGCTCCGCCGTTGTCCGCCACCTCGTCCGGAATTCTGGCTGTGAAGTCCTGAATTTGGATAAGCTGACTTACGCGGGCAATCTGGCTTCGCTGCGGGAGGTGGACGGGAATCCGTGCTACCGCTTTGAGAAAATGGATATCTGCGACCGGCCTGCCGTGGCGCGCGCGTTTGCGGAGTTCCGTCCGGAGGCGGTCATGCATCTTGCCGCCGAATCGCATGTGGACCGGTCGATCGACGGCCCCTCCGCTTTCATCCAGACCAACATCGTCGGCACCGCGACATTGCTGGAGGTCGCCACGGCCTTCTGGCGGGAACTGCCCGCTGCCGCGCGGGACGCGTTCCGTTTCCAGCATATCTCCACGGATGAGGTTTACGGGTCGCTGGGGCCGGAAGGTCTGTTTACCGAGCGCACGCCGTATGATCCGCGGTCGCCCTATTCGGCCAGCAAAGCGTCGTCGGATCACCTCGTCCGGGCTTGGCATCACACCTACGGCCTGCCCGTGTTGATCACGAACTGTTCGAACAATTACGGCCCTTATCATTTCCCGGAGAAGCTCATTCCTCTGGTCATTCTGAACGCGCTGGAGGGCCGCCCGCTGCCGATTTACGGCCAGGGCGATAACGTCCGGGATTGGCTTTACGTCGAAGACCACGCCAAGGCGCTGCGGCTCGTTCTGGAGCGCGGACGCCCCGGCGAGACCTACAACGTCGGCGGCAACAACGAACGCACCAACCTCCAGGTCGTCGAGACGATTTGCGACGTTCTCGATGACCTCCGTCCTCTGTCCTCCGTCCTCCGTCCTCCGTCCTCCGCCCTCCGCCCTCCGTCCTCCAGTTATCGAGGGCTGATTACCTTCGTTCCGGACCGCCCCGGGCATGACCGGCGGTATGCGATCGATGCGGCGAAACTGAGGACTGAACTGGGGTGGATGCCCGAGGAAAGGTTCGAGACCGGCATCCGCAAAACGGTGCAGTGGTATCTCGACAACGCGTGGTGGTGGCAACCGATTCGGGAAGAAAAGTACGCCGGGCAGCGGCTGGGCAAGGCTTAGGGGCGGAGGTCAGAGGACAGAAGCCGGAGGTCGGGGAGGGCGCCATGCAATTGAATTCGGCAAAACGGAACGACATTCTGACCACTGACTACTGACCTCGGTTATCTGTTTCCTCAAGGAGAGACGTCATGACAAAACGCAAAGGCATCATCTTGGCGGGCGGAGCCGGGACCCGGCTCTATCCGGTAACCCAAGTCATGTGCAAGCAGTTGCTGCCTGTCTTCGACAAGCCCATGATTTACTATCCGCTCTCGACGCTGATGCTGGCGGGCATCCGCGAGGTGCTGATCATTTCTACGCCGGAGGCCACGCCGGTTTTCCAGCGTCTGCTGGGGGACGGCACGCAACTCGGCATGCGGTTCGAGTACAAGGTCCAGGAGGTCCCGAACGGCCTGGCCCAGGCGTTTGTGCTGGGCCGCGAGTTCATCGGCGATTCTCCGGTCTGCCTGGTGCTGGGCGACAACATCTTTTACGGCGACGGGATGCGGCGGATGCTGGCCGAAGCCGATGCCTCCGAAGGCGCCACGGTGTTCGGGTACTACGTGACCGATCCCCAGCGCTACGGCGTGGTGAGCTTTGACCGCGCGGGCCATGCCGAATCGATCGAGGAGAAGCCCGCTTGCCCAAAATCCAACTATGCCGTCGTGGGGCTCTATTTTTACGATAACGAGGTGGTCAAGATCGCCGCGGACCTGAAGCCGTCCGCACGCGGCGAATACGAAATTACAGACCTGAATCAGGTCTACCTCCGGCAAGGGCGTCTCAGAGTCAAGCTGATGGGCCGCGGTTTCGCGTGGCTCGATACCGGCACGCATGATTCTCTCGCCGATGCGACGGCCTTCGTCAAGGCTATCCAAGACCGGCAGGGGCTGAAGATCGCCTGCATCGAGGAGATCGCCTGGCGCATGGGCTTCATCGACCGTGACCAGCTCGCGCGGTTGGCCGAGAAGCTGCGTAAATCGACCTACGGCGAATATGTGGCACGGCTGCTGGCGCAAGACGTCCTCTGAAAAAGGCTTGCCGCGCGTGCCGACGGATGACGTCGACGTGCGCCACCCGGGACATGCTTCGCTGTTTTCGCGGGGCGCATTCATGGGTGATTTTTCACACAAAACCGCTTCTCTGCGGCCTTTGCGAAAAATGAACCCTGCAAGTCAATACAACGGAGATGCGTCCGTTTTCGCGGCCTTGTCCGCGCGCGTTGTGGCTTGCATCCCACCTTTCTCCTTTGGTATCTTAAAGATCTAAACAGAACCGTTGTTAGACGGTTCCGGACGGGCTCGGTTTCTGAATGCGTAAAATCTTTGTTGATAACAAGTTACAGAGATTGCGGAAGGGACGTTTTCGCATACTTTGCGGGGACGGAGTCTGCCCCGGCCAGAATTTTTAACGGGTTCGCTC